>JABBAI010000189.1 GCA_018608045.1 Octadecabacter sp.
CCATCCGCGAAGTCGGCACAGGTGAGGCCGTGACATCGATGTTGATGGACAAAGGCGTGCCCGGCATCGTTGAAAGAACCTTGATCCGCCCCCCGTCATCCCAGTTGGGCCCGATCACCAAAGCGGAGCGCGCCGCAGTCATGGCCGCGTCGCCCATGTCTGGCAAATACGACGAACGCCTTGATCGCAATTCCGCAGCAGAGATGTTGGCCAAGCGCGCAGAGAACGCCGCTGCAGAGGCCGAAGCCGCCGAGGCAGAGGAAGACAAGCTTGAAGAAGAGGCGCGCGAGCACCGCAAAGGGCGTCGCTACACCGGAAAAGATGTTGAGCGTTCAACAAGCCGGCGGTCTTCGACGTCCGACACGTCGTGGGGCGGTGCCATTGCATCCGTTGTCGCCAAAGAACTGAAAGGCACCACAGGATGCCGCATCGTGCGCCGCATCCTAGGCGGCTTGTTTAAAGGGCGTTAGGCCCGACAATCGCAAACACCCTCACGCAGATATTATTGCCAATAGACCGTGCCTTTGGTCGTGTGCGTGATAGTGAAAACGCCTTCATCAGAATCGGCATCAATGCCTTCTGACATGCCGCAGGCGGACAGGGTCAGCGCGGCGATAGCGATAAGGGAAAGAGTACGAATATGGGTCATCTTGGTCATCCTCAGCTGGCGTTAAATTACCCGCTGAACATGGCCGCGCATCGGTTAACACAGTCTTTCCTGCGCCGCGCGAAATGCCGAGAACTTTAACAAAACCTGTTCGATTGGCTTAGGAAAGCGGTGAAATACGCAATTCGGACAGACGGTTTTCATCCTTCGCCAATACCTCAAACCGAAAGCCATGAAAGCTAAATACTTGACCGACAACGGGAATCAACTGCGCTTCGTGAATCACGAGGCCCGCAACCGTGTTGGCCTCATCATCAGGTAGGTTCCAATCCGTGGCGCGGTTTACATCGCGAATGGTCATGGTGCCATCCACCGTATAGCTGCCATCTTCGGCTTGGGTGACGTCGTTTTCCTCATCTGTGTCGAATTCGTCCGTGATTTCGCCTACTATTTCTTCAAGAATATCTTCGAGCGTGATCAGGCCCTGCAACGTCCCGTATTCATCCACCACAAGCGCGAAGTGGCGACGACGCGACAGGAACTGACGCATCTGATCGTCAAGCGTCGTGGTTTCGGGCACGAAGTAGGGCTTCATCGCGACGGTGAGAATGTCGAATTCCGCCATTTCATGCGGTTCGATCCGCCCATCAGCAAGCATCTTGTGCATCGCGCGCAGCAGGTCTTTGGCATGCAGCACACCTACGATGTTTTCTCGTTCATCCCGAAACAGCGGCAGGCGGGTGTGATTGCTGTCTAGACACAGTTTCAGAATGTCGCCCACGGGCAGGGCGGCATCAATCATCTCAATCTCGGTGCGGTGAAGCATGATTTCCTCAACCGTGCGTTCCGCAAGATCCAGTGCGCCCAAGATACGGTCGCGGTCTTCTTTTTCAACGACGCCTTCGGAATGGCCCAGTTGCAAAGCACCTGCGATTTCTTCGCGCACGGCAAGGATGTTGCTGTCAGGGTCTGTTTCAACGCCGAACAGGCGCAACACACCGCGCACAAGAACCCGCACGGAGGCAACGACGGGCGCAAACACCGTCACAATAATCGAAATCGGCCGCGCGGCGATGGACGCTGCACGTTCGGGGTTGGTGATTGCATAGGTTTTGGGCAGCACTTCGGCAAAGATAAGCACCAGCACCGTCATGATACCCGTCGCCGCCACAACGCCGCTTTCGCCAAACGCGCGGGTGAACATCGCGGTGGCCATCGCCGTGGCGAGGATATTCACAAGGTTATTGCCCAAAAGAACCGAACCGATCAGCTTTTCACGGTCCTCAGTGACGTCAAACGCCTTTTGTGCACCTTTATCGCCTTTGTCGGCCGCAGATCGCAATTTGCTGCGCGACGCTGCCGTCAGGGCCGTTTCAGATCCCGAAAAGAAGCCCGAAAGCACCAAAAGAAACAGGATTCCACCGGCGGTGGTCCAGAAAGCAGCATCAAGCATGGGGGTCAATCTTTGTCATTTGCCCTTGTTATGTAGGGGCTTTGGGTCGCGTTCAAGGGGCGTCAGTCATCTTGCGCAAGCGGGTGGTGATCCAGCACCAGTTCTTTCAGGCGTTCGTCAAGCACATGCGTGTAAATTTCCGTGGTCGCAACATCGGCATGACCCAGCAGTGTCTGGATTGAGCGCAGATCCGCGCCGCCCGCCAAAAGATGGGTCGCAAAGGCATGGCGCAAAGTATGAGGTGTCACTTTTGACGGGGACACACCGCCCGCAAGTGCGACGTCTTTTATCAAATTGAAAAAGCTTTGCCGCGTCAGATGGCCGAGCTTGCCGCGTGACGGAAACAGGAACTTGGACCGCACGCCACCCTCTTTGACGGCTGCGTCCTCTGCGGTGTCGCGAAACTGTAACCACATGGCCATTGCTTTGCGCGCAGGCGGGGACAGGGGTACCATGCGTTCCTTGTCACCCTTGCCGCGGACCAACAACATACGTGGATCGCCGCGCGCGGCAGACGCGGGCAGGGACACCAGTTCCGTCACACGCATGCCCGTAGCATACAGCAATTCCATCAAGCAGGTCGTGCGGATCGTGTCTTTTTTGGCGGCGCTGGCCGCGTTTAGTAAGGCGTCGACTTCGCAGTGGCTCAGTGTTTTGGGAAGGCGTTTATCGCGGCCCGGTCCTGCGATTTGCAATGCCGGATTGTCCGTGCGCCAGCCTTCTTCAAACGCAAACCTGAACAGCTGTTTGATCGCGGACAAGCGCCGCGCACGGGTGGATTTGGCAAGCCCTTGGTCCGTGCTCCAGATAAGGAACTTCTCAACGTGGTCTTGGGTAACGGCATTAAAGGGGGTAGTCTTCAACCATTCCGAAAACCCTTGAAGGTCACGGGCGTAGGCCAGTTGAGTGTTGGTCGCGGCGTCAAGTTCTGCAGCCTGCGCTTCGAGGAACGCTTGTATCCAGTGGGCGTTGGATCGATCTGCCGACAAGGTCATTCCAGCAACAGATATTGCAAGGCGACACGGCGCGCGACGTCCTCAAGGCCAAGGGCGCGCATCGTGGCGAACCCTTCACCAAACGCGACCCTATCACCGTCCAACCCTTGTTGCAGCGTTGCGATGGTGCGTAAAACTGCTTCTCCGGTGCGGCCGTCGCGCGCCACATCTAGGAGGACTTGATCGGGTTCAGCGCCAAAGGCCGCGCGGATCAGGAATGCGGCGGGCAAGGCAGAGGTTTCATCTGTAAGCGTGCCACGCGCCACGGAGGTTAGAAACGGATCAAGTGCGATGAAATCTTCACGCAACGCGGCCTCCTCATAGTCCCCAGACAACAACATCCAGCGCAACGCACTTTCGCGTGCAGGCAGTTCTGCAGCATGGAGCTGGACACCGTAATTCTTAGCCAACGGCACGACCAACCCAAGCGATGCGGCCTCATCCCAGAGAGCATCTAACGCGACAAGCGTTTCACCGCTGTCTTCATTTTCGAGCGCGCGGTCCAGCCTTTGCACGGCCTTGGCACGTTCCCACACGCCACCAGACGCCGCAGGCACGCGCGCCCTATAGAGTGACGTTAAAACCCCAAAAGACACGGCACCATCGCGCGACAGCCGTTCGGCGGCTTCCAATTGGGCCTTCCAACCGACGTTCTGGCGCAAATCCGCATGGGAAAACGCACTTGGTAGGTTGCGGGTGCCTTGCGCGTCGCCAATGGCTTCGAACATGCGGAAGGTGAGGGGAGTGATGCGATCTGGTGGGGTGAGGTCCGGTTCACCTTCATACAATTCGGGATCAAGAAAGCGGGCCAGCAGATCACCTGTGTCGGCGTCAATATCGCCCAAGGCCAAACCCGTGTTCAGCGTCAACGCGGCGGCGGACCAATCCCCTGATCGTGCAAGGCAAAAAATACGCGCGCTCGGCGTGGGGGCAACGTCTGGTTTGACACGCAGGGACCGACAGGCGGTGTCCTCGGTTCCAGTTAACAAAGACACATCAAACCAACGGCGATACAATTCGGGGGTGTCGGGCGTCGCGACTTCAAGCATGGCTTGGGCTTGTTCAAGCGCGCCGATGCTTAGCAGCTTATCGACGCGGGCGCGAAAAAACGATCCCGGTGCAGCGCCTTCCAACGGTGGGTTGGCTGCGCTGATCGCAAGCATCACAATCAGGTCTTGCAGCGCAGGCAGCGTGTCGGTTTCTTCAGCCGCCAGCAGCGCGCCCAAAACTGCGCCATCGCTGCTCGACCACAGATCATCGGGCAATCCCATCACCGCCGGCGAAAACAACCCCAATGCACGAGGGGCAGGACCCCCCAAAGTTTGCACAGAAACCGACGGTGTGGTGGCCGTATCAGCGACGGGTGCTTCGTTGGCATCCGGTGTGCGGGTGGCTTGGGTCCCGAGGTCGGGGGCAGCGGCAACCACGCGGGGTTGCTCGACGCTTTCAGACAGCCAATCAATGGCAGACAGGGGCGCATCATCACTTGCCTGCGCCCAAAGCGGGGCCGCACTTGTCAGCAAAATGCTGAGGACAGCCCCAAAGCGCATCATCCGGCGCCGCCCAACGTGACAGGTTTGACGACTTCTTCAATAACAGGCGAAAAATCGGTGGGCACAAAGATCGGCCCCAAATACGCGTAGCCAACAAAGGCAATTGCCGCCAATACGAGCAATACAAACAGGAATTTGATCAACCGCCACATGATTTTTGCCCCATCGTCTTTACCCCAATCGCACAGCCTCAGTTGCTGCTTTGAGATAGGTTATATATGTCCTTATCAGCAAGATCACGCCACGGTTTGCGTAATTTTTCAAACAAGCGGGGCTTGGCCGATCGGATCGGTACAAAATAAGGGGAAACGGGCGTGTCGATTGATCACAGCATGGACAAATCTTGGGTGTTACACCGCACTGTCGTGCTTGTTGGCATGATGGGATCGGGAAAAACGGCCATTGGACGCACGTTGTCGCAAGTGCTGGATGTGCCGTTCGTTGATTCTGACGCAGAAATAGAAGCCGCCGCCAATGCCTCAATCTCAGAAATTTTTGCAAAATCGGGTGAACCGTTCTTTCGCGACCGTGAAGCCGAAGTGATTGCGCGCCTGTTGCAATCAGAGCCGTGCATTTTGTCCACGGGCGGGGGGGCGTACCTCGCGGCGCGTAACCGTGCGGCGATCTCACGCAGCGGCGTTGCTGTCTGGCTTGATGCGGATTTGGAATTGTTGTGGGAACGGGTCCGCCACAACGACACGCGCCCGCTGTTGCGCACACCCGATCCGCGCGCGACCCTTGGCGAGATTTTTGAAGCCCGTGCGCCGATCTATGAACAGGCCGACCTGCGCGCCACCGCCGATCCCAAGTTCAGCATTGATGAAATGACAGATGAAGTGTTGCGCGTTCTTGCCACGCGCGCAGACGTATTGGAGCTTGCGGTATGATCGAAACTGTCCACGTCAACGTGCCCGGACGCTCGTATGATGTGATCATTGGTCCTGGGCTTTTGACGCAGGGTGGCCCGCGCATTGCCCCGTTTCTAAGCCGCCCTCGGGTGGTGATCGTGACCGAAGAAAACGTCGCTGCCCTGCATCTGGCAGCACTTAAAACAGCGCTGGCAGACAGCGGTATTTCATCCGAAGCCTTGGTGTTGCCCGCAGGCGAAGGCACCAAAAGCTGGCCGTTCTTGGAACAAACTGTTGAATTTTTGCTGACCCAAAAGGTTGAACGCGGCGACATCGTGATCGCCTTTGGCGGCGGTGTAATTGGGGATTTGGTCGGCTTCGCGGCGGCGACCGTGCGGCGCGGTGTGCGCTTTGTGCAAATCCCAACATCGCTGCTTGCCCAAGTGGACAGCTCTGTCGGGGGAAAGACAGGGATCAATTCGCCCATCGGTAAAAACCTGATCGGGGCGTTTCATCAGCCGACCTTGGTGCTGGCGGACACGGCACTGCTTGGAACACTGACACCGCGCGATTTTTTATCGGGCTACGGCGAGGTCGTGAAATACGGCCTGCTTGGCGATGCGAATTTCTTTGAAACGCTTGAAGAAGAAGGCGCTGCGATTGCCGCTGGTGATATGGCGGCGCGGGTCCGTGCTGTGACGCGATCAGTGCAAATGAAGGCCGACATCGTTGAACGTGATGAGACTGAACAGGGCGACCGCGCTTTGTTGAACCTTGGCCATACGTTCTGTCACGCTTTAGAGGCCGCGACGGGATTTGGGGATCGATTGCTGCACGGGGAGGGCGTTTCGATTGGCTGTGCCCTTGCGTTTGAGTTGTCCGCGCGTCTGGGGTTGTGCAGTCAAGAAGATCCGAGCCGTGTGCGCACGCACCTTAAGGCGATGGGCATGAAGACGGACCTTGCTGATATTGACGGCGATTTGCCGGATGCTGCAGCGCTACTGGCGCTGATGGGGCAGGATAAGAAGGTTGTCGACGGTAAGTTGCGGTTTATCCTAGCGCGTGGAATCGGGGATGCGTTCATCACGTCGGACGTTCCGGCGGATGTGGTTCTGTCCGTGCTGCGTGACGGGCTGGCGTTGCGATAAGCAAACAAAAAAGCCTGCCTCGCGTTTTGCGAAGCAGGCTTTGTCTTAAGCGCGCGCTTTACGCGCCCTTGGTCCGTTCCTTTAGAACGGAATTTCATCATCCATATCACCGCCGCCGCCACCTTGGGGCGCGCTGTCCATGCCGCCGCCCTGTGGGCCGCTGTCATATCCGCCGCCACCATAGCCACCGCCGCTTGATTGATCAGACATGTAACCGCCGCCACCTTGGCCACCGCCATCACCGCGACCACCGATCATGGTCATCACACCGTCGTAGCCCTGCAACACGACTTCGGTTGTGTACATGTCTTTGCCGGATTGATCCTGCCATTTGCGGGTCTGCAGTTTGCCTTCGATATAAACCGTGGAGCCCTTTTTCAGGTACTGCTCAGCGACGCGGACTAGACCTTCTTGGAAGATCGCAACGCGGTGCCATTCAGTTTTTTCGCGGCGTTCGCCTGTGTTTTTGTCTTTCCAAGTTTCAGATGTGGCGATGTTAAGGTTACAAACCTTGCCGCCATTCTGGAACGAGCGCACTTCGGGATCGCGCCCCAAATTTCCGATAATCATGACTTTGTTAAGTGAACCGGCCATTTCTGCGCCCCCCGTGGTATTGAATTCGAATCTCAAACGATGTGCTTCCTGATACATCACCGCCGACGGGTTAGAAACTGGTTAATGGAACCCTTTAATGGGCCGTGAGTTTGCAACACACGCCATATTTTGTGGAAATACCCCCCCCCGTGGTCTATATCTGCTGAAACGCGGGGGCGAATTTATGCGATCAATCGGTATTTTTGTATGTGCTGCAACTGTTTGGACGGCGATTCCCGTTTGTTCGGACAGTCTTTCAACGCGCAATCGAACGACACTGTTTAGCTCCCAACTCAATGTTTTGGACGGACGGGCATCGTCGCAATATGCCAATTCGATTCGTCTTCAGCCGCCCCGTGTCGAAATCCCCGCGGCTTCAAACACTGGACCGCAGTATAGCGGAAATTATCGGGGTCAATTCCTTGGAATGGCGCGGGCTGCGGCGTCCCGTAACCGCGTTCCAGAGGATTTGTTTCTGCGCTTGATCCAACAAGAGAGCGCGTGGAACCCGAATGCGCTGTCTCATGCGGGTGCGATTGGGCTGGCACAGTTGATGCCTGGAACGGCACAATACCTTCGCGTAAACCCCCGCGATCCTGCGCAAAATCTGGAAGGTGGTGCGCGGTATCTACGCGAACAATATGACACGTTCGGATCATGGCGACTGGCCCTCGCTGCCTATAACGCAGGCCCAGGTGCCGTTCAAAAGCACGGTGGCGTGCCGCCGTACCGTGAGACACGAAATTATGTCCGCGTGATCTGGGGAAGCTGAAAACCAAAGGTTTTTAGCTGGCGGGATGCAGCGTTTCACTTTGGAAAAGCGGGTCGCACACCTTTCAAGTTAAGATATATTAAATCTTAAGGCGTCACATTAGCTGTGACGCCCTATTCATTGATAACAATCGACGTTTACTCTGCCGCCATTTCGAACACAGGCGTCATTTCGGCAAGATCAGCATCTGACAGGTGACATTTGACTTGGTGGCCCTCTGCCAAGATGCGCACTGGGGGCACTTCTGTTTCACACAGCGTCATGCCGGCCTTGTCTTTCCAGTTGCAGCGCGTTTGGAACGGGCAACCGCTGGGCGGGTTCATGGCGGACGGGATATCACCTTCAAGCACGATGTGCTTTTTCTTGATCTTGGTGTCGGCAATCGGAACGGCGGACAACAAGGCTTCGGTGTAGGGATGATAGGGTGGGCTGAACACCTGATCGGTCGTGCCAAGTTCAACCACATGGCCAAGGTACATTACCATAACGCGGTCAGACAGATAGCGCACGATGCTCAGGTCATGGGAGATAAACAATAGAGTGGTTTTATGTTCGCGCTGGATCTCCATCAACAGGTCGGTGACAGCGGCCTGAACGGACACGTCCAAAGCTGACACAGGTTCATCTGCGACAACGATCCGCGCATCACCCGCAAAGGCGCGCGCGATACCGACCCGTTGTTTTTGACCTCCAGATAACTGGCGCGGCATGCGATCCGCAAATTCGCGGGGCAATTTCACAAGATCCAACAGTTCCAGCATCCGTTCACGGCGGTCATGGTCATTTTTGCCGATCTTAAAAATCTCGAGCGCGCGGATGATCTGACGCCCGACTGTCATGGAAGGGTTCAATGTATCAAACGGGTTTTGGAACACCATTTGCACATCCGCGATGGTTTTGGTGTCGCGTTTTTCGATCGGTAGATTGCTGATACTCTTGTTATCTAATAAGATTTCGCCATCTGTGGCTGTTTCCAAACCCATCAGAACTTTGGCAAACGTCGATTTACCACAGCCAGATTCACCCACAATCGCGAGGGTTTCAGATTCCCGCGCCTCGAAAGACAGGGTTTCGTTGGCTTTGACAACCTTGCTGTTTTTACCACCAAAGAGGGCCGACGCCGCAACCTCATAGTATTTCTTGAGGTTGTCCATCTTCAGAACAACGCGGCCCGGTTCGGGTTTTGCTGTTTGTGGGCCCACGTCAATCGGGGCGTTCCAATCGATTTCCTTGAACTTCAGGCAGCGCGTTTCGTGGCTACCATCTTCTTCCGCGGGATACATCGAGATGAAGCCCTCGTCGCATACGCCGGCCTCAAAGTAATCACAACGCGGACCAAAATTACAGCCCTGAGGGCGTTCGTGTGGCAATGGAAAATTGCCCGGAATTGCAATCAAGGGGCGTGCGTTTTTGTCTGCACTCGGCAGCGGGATAGAACGGAACAGCGCCTGTGTATAAGGGTGTTGCATGTTGTCGAACACGCCTTCAATGGTGCCGCGTTCCACGGCCTCACCAGAATACATCACGCAGATACGGTCACAGGTTTCCAGAACCAGACCAAGATTGTGGCTGATGAACAGCATCGATGTGCCGTATTTCTTGCCGAGGTCTTTAACCAGTTCCACAACTGCCGCTTCAACAGTCACGTCCAGCGCGGTTGTCGGTTCATCCAAGATCAACAATGACGGCTTTGACATCAGCGCCATGGCGATCACGATACGCTGTTGCTGGCCACCTGAAAGCTGGTGAGGGAAGCTGTTCAACATTCGTATTGGGTCGGGTAGCTTGACGTCTGTCACAACCTCAAGTGCGCGCGCGTAGGCTTCTTTTTCTGTCACGCCCTCATGGATCATCGGCACTTCTATTAGCTGTTTGCCGATGCGCATAGCGGGGTTCAGCGACGCCATGGGTTCTTGATAGATCATGGCGATCTGGGATCCGCGAATGTCGCGCAGTTCCTCTGTGGTCATCTCGTTAAGCTCACGACCTTTGAACTTGATCGAACCGCCGACGATGCGGCCGTTAACTCCGAGGTCTTGCATCACCCCAAGCGCCACAGTGGATTTACCACAGCCGGATTCCCCTACAATACCAAGCGCTTCGCCTGGCATAATCTTAGCCGAAAAATCCATCACCGCAGGAATTTCACGCAGGCGCGTAAAGAACGAGATGGAAAGTTTGTCGATCTCAAGGATCGGACCGTCAAAGGCGTCGTTGCGCAGGTCATAATCCATGGGTTTAATCCTTCAAGCTTTCTTCACGAAGGCCGTCGGCCAACAAGTTCAATCCGAGCACCAGTGACAGCAAAGCAATCGCAGGTGGCAGGGCAAGGTGGGTGGCAAACAACAGTAATTTGCGCCCTGCGTTGATGGTCGAACCCCAATCAGGGCTTTCCGATGCAAGACCCAGTCCGAAGAATCCTAAGGTGCCAAGCAGAATGGTCGTGTACCCGATGCGAAGGCAGAAATCGACGATTAGCGGGCCGCGTGCGTTTGGCAGAATTTCCCATAGCATGATGTACCAAGGGCGTTCGCCGCGGGTTTGGGCCGCTGCAACATAGTCACGGGTTTTAATGTCTAACGCCAATCCGCGCACGATACGAAAGACCGTGGGCGAATTTACAAAAACCACCGACACGAAGACCACCAAAATCTCCCTTGGGAGGGTAAATGCATCGAAAGATGCAGGCAGGAAATACAGCACTGTATCTTGTTCGGAAATCCCTGCGGCATAGACATAGATCAGTGGCAAAAGGATCAATGCAAGGTGGAGCGTGTTCTTGCTTGGCTGCGTGTAATAGCGCGAGTTTATCAGGACCGCAAAGAAGACAAGCGGGAAGATGAACAATACAGCCGCCATGTAATTGGGGACGCCGAGGTCGATAAGTTCCGGTGTGACCAACAAGAAGAACAACAAGATGACAGGAAAGGCGAGGATAAGGTTGGCCACGAAGCTGAGGATCGTATCCAACTTGCCACCGTAATAGCCCGCAGGCAGACCCAGCGTGATCCCGAGCATAAAGGCAAACACAGTCGCGAGCGGTGCGATGATCATCACGATTATAGACCCGTGGACGACGCGGCTGAAAATATCACGCGCGAGGTTGTCGCCACCCAAAAGGTAGTGGGGGAAAAATTCGGCGTCTTGTCCGTCCGGAACCGCGGTTCCTGGCTCTTTGATCTTAAGGCCCGAAACTTGCTGAAGCGGATCATGTGTCGCAATCATATCGAAAAGGCCGACAAAGATTGCAGTGAACACCCAGAACATAACTAGTGCATAACCGATCATGCCAACAGTGGAATCAAAGAGTTTGCCATACAGGCCCAGTTTGCGTTTGAACATGATTGAAAACACAAAGGTCACGATCAGCGCAGTCCATACTGGCAGGAACCGCTTTGAGATTTCGCCCAAGATGCCTGCTTTGCCGTAGGGCATAAACCACGACACCACGATGATTGCGGCCAGAAGAAGCAAGATCAGTAAAAAGATCTGGCTGTTGAGTTTTTCAAGTTGCCCAAGCGGGCCACTTCGCGCTTTTAGCGTGCCATCTGCGTTGGATTGCAATTTCACCTCTGTGGCGAAGGTTGTCATGATCAATTGGAGGATAATACCTGCAAGAAAGAAGCCAACAGCGATTGCAAGTGCGGGGATTAGGGTGCTCCCGAAGGAGCCTGTCCAGGTCAGTGCGTCCATGGTTCAGTTCCTTATGAAATGCGAATGCGTGGGTTCAAGAAGACATAACCGATGTCGGATATCAGTTGCGTCATCAAAACTACGAAGACTGAAATGACAGAAATACCCAAAAGCATTTCGATGTCATTATTTGACGCAGCGCGCACCAGTTCCCAGCCGAAGCCTTGGTAGGTGAACAAGGTTTCAACGATGACAACACCGTTAAGAAGCCAGGGCACCTGCAGCATGATGACGGTAAACGGCGCGATAAGCGCATTGCGCAGGGCGTGTTTCATCACTATGTTTCGAAAGCTCACGCCCTTCAGGCGGGCTGTGCGCACGAATTGCGCTGTCATCACTTCGGTCATTGAGGCACGGGTCATTCGGGCGATGTAGCCCATGCCGTACAGCGCGATGGTGATGACCGGTAAAAAGAAGTTGTTAAAGTTGGCGTCGTCGACAGCCGATGCGGCTGAGCCTTTGAAAAATTGCATACCAAACAAAGGAGTGGCGAACAGTGCGATCAAAATAACACCAGATACATATTCTGGCGTCGCTGTTGAAACAATTGAAACAGTGGACAGCGATCTGTCCATTTTCGAACCTTCGCGCATACCAGCGAGGACACCAATAGTCAGCGCGCCAGGGATCATGACCAGCATGACCCAGAACATCAGTTTACCTGTGTTTGCCAATCGTGTCGGAAGCACGTCTGACACTTCTACTTTTGCCACGGTTGAAAAGCCCCAGTTGCCCTGAATGATGCCACAATACCGTGAAAGCGGTGGGTTGATGTCTGACGGCGGCCCCCGAAGTTCGCAGCGAGCTCGTGTTTCGCCGTCGCTGCCTTCAATGACATAACCAGGCAGCACGCCCAGCCATTGTCCATATTTAATGGGAAGGGCCTGTGTATAGCCGCGATTGTCCAGAAAGGTGGTCACAGCCTCGTCCGACATGCGGAAGTTGCCTTGTGTTTTGGCAAGAACCTCGAGCTTCGGATAAAGGTTGGTCAACCAAAACACAATAAATGTCAGGCAAAGTGCCGTAAGGATCATGATCCCAAAGCGACGCAGAATAAACAGTCCCATTTAGTACCTCTGTTGGGTTTTCCGCGCAGTCCATGTAGCACGAGCTTTTCGTCTGGTAGCATCGAAAAGGGCCGCCCGAATGTTCGGACGGCCCAAGCTCTTGATATCACTTAGGCTGCGATTGCTATCTTATAGATGTGCGGCAAGTATGCGATGTGCATGTCCCAGCCGACAAAGCCTGGCTTGGCGTGACGATAGATCGTGCGCCAGTAAGGCTGGATCGTTACAGCTTCGTCCGTGAGAATCGCCTGGAGCTTCTCCATTACAACGCGACGTGAATCAGCGTCTGCCAAAGCGTTTGCTTCGTCCAGCAGGGTGTCGAATTCGGCGTTAGAGAACGCAAATTCATTCCATGCTTCACCGGATCGGTACGCGAGGCCAAGCACCTGAGTACCCAGCGGGCGGTGGTTCCAGTTGGTTGAGGAGAACGGGTACTTCGTCCAGTCGTTCCAGAATGTAGAACCCGGCATGATTGTGCGTTTCACGTTGAAACCTGCGTCGCGAAGTTGTGCGGCTACGGCGTCAGTCGTGTTCTTGCGCCAGTCGTCATCGATGGACACGATTTCCATCTCAAAGTCAGCCATGCCAGCTTCGGTTAGTAAGGCAAGTGCGCCTTCTGGATCGTAGGCCGTCGCGGGCACATCAGCCCATTCCGGGTGCATTGGACCAACGTGTTGGTTGCGAGCAACCACACCTTGGTTGGCATAGCCAAGCTCAAGACAGACTTCATTGTTTACTGCCATTGCAATCGCCTTGCGGACGCGGACGTCAGCGTAGGGCATCACGCCATCAACTTCTGCTGCTTGGTTTGGACGCACAACGATTGTTGATGCGGATGCGATTGCGGACTCTTCATAACCGATGCTTTTGAACACTTCGACAAAGTCGCCAACGGTCTCGTATGTCATGTCGATTTCGTCAGCGGCAGCGGCTGCAACCCAAGCAGATGGATCCGTACCATAGTCGATGAATTCAATGCGATCAAGGAAAGCGCCGCGGCCTTCTGCGTAGCCCCACCACTCGTGGCCCTCGTTACGCACGAGAACGGATTTAACACCCACTTCGTGAGATTCTGAGATGTACGGGCCAGTGCCAACCATGTCGTTGAGCGGGTTTTCGTTGTCAAAACCGGAGTGGTAAACAGCGGCAGGGTAATCAGCCATGCCAGCAATCAACGTAATGTCGGATTTTGGTAAGTTCAGTGTAACCTGATGTGGGCCAGTGACGTTTATAGCGCCTTCTGCCGCAACACCTGTGTCAGTATCTACCAATGCCGTCATGCGGCCCGCCATTGAGTTGCCCTCAGCGGCCGTGTCACACCAATCGCTGATCACGCGTGCGACGTCGTCTGCTGTGAAATCGTCACCATTGTTCCATTTTACGCCCTGACGAACATTCAATGTGTAGACTGTCGCATCGTCGTTCACTTCCCAGCTTTCCAGAAGGGCAGATTCAAAAGATCCGTCAGAGTTGTACTCGACGAGGTACTCAAGCCAACCGGCATAAACGAATGCAATCTGTGTCCAGTCTGTTGCACGGGTGTCTTTGAGCGCGCGCACTTCCATTTGCATGCGCATCGTGCCGCCCTGTTGCGCGTGGCCAGCGGCTGCGGCTGGCTGTTCAAGACCCAAAAGACCGTATGCAGCAGCAGACGTCACGCCGAGCGCAGTTGTTCTTGTCAAAAATTCGCGGCGGCTGAGCTTGCCGGCGTTCGCGTCTTTGACATACACGTCGACTGCTGGATGCAGCGCCGCTCCGGTGAGTGTTTTATTGGTCATGCGTAATCTCCCTTATGACACGTTTTATTTTGGTGGGTACTTTGGGATGGTTCGACAGCTGCTCGACGTTATGCCGGTTGCCGCTGCGTAACTTGTCATCCCCCCACGAAGAAGTTGTATCAGGCAGGGTTTTTATCCTCCCGTCAACGGTTGCAATCGGCAATTCTGATCACGTTTGCGACGTTCGCATGGTCTAGACGCGACATGCAACCGGAAAGCTGAAAATGCTGCAATGCAGCGCGAAAGACAGGAGGATTTACCGCTTAGACCGCGGAAAGCGGGCCTTTTTTGCGGAATTTGGAAGGTGTCAGACCAGTTTGTGCGGCAAATGCCCGCGTAAAATAAGCCGCAGATCCAAAACCAAGGTCTGATGCAATCTTTTGCACGGGGTCTTTTGTGTCGCGCAGCAGAAGGCGGGCCTCAAACAAAATGCGGTCGTTCAGAAGCTCAAGCGCGGATTTACCGCTCGTTTGGCGACAACAGCGCGCAAGGTGGGTCGGGGTCACACCAAGCTTGGCAGCATATTCTGCCACCCCGCTGTGGTCGTGGTAATCGCGTTCAATCAAATCGGTATAGGCCGCAACCAATCGCGCAGAGGCGCTGTCAGTACGTGCGTCTTCGGTCTCAGCGTCACGCAATTCTAATTGGCGTTCAAAATAGATCGACAACAATCCGAGCTGATAATGGGCCGCACGTTGGTGGCTGGGCTGGTCGGATTTCAATTCACGTTCCAGCGCGTCCATATGCAGGGCCAGCTCTTTTTGCGCAATGACATCGCGCAGACGCAGGTGAACCTGTTCAGTCGGCCATTCGGTCGCCATCGCGGTGGGAATGGTCAGCATCTGGCCAAACACAGTCGGACCAACTTCAAAGCCATACATTGTGCCGGCGGGAATATAGATCAGGTTATTGGCGCCAAACCCTGACGTCAGGCCGGCAATTGTGATGCGCCCTTGCCCACGCCCCACAAACATCAAGCGGGGGGACGAATGGGACCGCATGGCTTCTGTGCGCCATCGGCCTTGGCCCGCATTCTGGGCAATAGCAATGAGGGCGAGGCGGTTTTGCGGGTCGGTCATCATAGCGGTCAGTTTCCAGGAGATGTTTGATAACTGCAATTTTGCCCGCAAAATCGGTCGTTTCAAAGACAAACATGTGGAAAAATTAGCACCCATCCACATCTGGTAGCGGAACAAGTTGCCACCGCTTCATGCGGGACCGCGCCCAAGTGCGCTGACGCTTTGCGTATTGGCGTGTGGCAATGATGATCGCCTCGCGCGCCGAATCGGGCGTCATTTCACCACAGAGGACTTGCATCATCTCTTGTGCGCCTATGGCCTTGGATGATGGCGCGAGAGGATCCCATAGCGGCGATATCTTTTCAGCCTCGCGCAGCGCGCCAGCCTCCATCATCAGATCAAAGCGGCGGGCGATGCGGTCGTTCAACCATTCGACGTCCGGCGTCAAAACAAGGGGGGTGCACATATCAAGTGGCAGCATCGGGGGCGGCGTGTCGTCCTGCCATGCCTTTATACTGCGCCCTGTGGTGGCCTGAACTTCCCAAGCGCGCTGGACGCGGGCGCGATTGTTAAGGTCGATAGCGGCTGCGGTGGTGGGATCAAGGGCGGCGATCAGATCGCGTAGGATCGCGCTGTCCCCTTGTTTTCGAACCTGAGGCGGCGTTTGTGGAATGTCTGCCAACCCTTCGGTCAGCGTTGAAAAATTGAGCCCTGTGCCACCAACGATGATTGGACGGGGCCCGCCGTTTGTATGGTCTTGTATAAACGGCGTCACGTCGCGCAACCAATCCCCAACGGAATAGGGCGCATCAAAGGGCAGGTGCCCGTACAGGTGATGCGCCGCTTGCGCGAGGTCTTGGGCAGGGGGCTGGGCGGTCAGAAGCGGCCAGCCTTGATAGACCTGCAACGCATCCGCATTGACGATGATGCCACCCTGTTCTTGGGCAATGTCCAGCGCTAGACCGGACTTCCCCGACGCCGTTGGTCCAAAGATCAAAACAGGTTTTTGCGGGTCGATTTGATCGAGATTTAGCATCAGATGTCCCACAGATTACAGATTGCGTCTGGCCCCCTTTTGCGACATTTTAAGCCGAACGCAAAGCAGCAGCAGGGGCCCTTCATGTCAGACACCCAAAAAGTCGCGTATAAGAGGGTCATGTTAAAGATTTCAGGCGAAGCCCTGATGGGGGATCAAGGATTTGGTCTGCACCCGCCCACGGTTGAACGGATTGCCCGCGAAGTGCAATCGGTGCACGAAATGGGCGTTGAGATTTGCATGGTCATCGGTGGTGGTAACATTTTCCGCGGACTTCAAGGGTCTGCCCAAGGTATGGAACGCACCACAGCGGATTATATGGGGATGCTTGCCACAGTGATGAATGCACTGGCCCTGCAATCCGCGCTGGAAGGTCTGAAAATCAATACTCGCGTGATTTCCGCGATTACAATGAACGAAGTGGCCGAACCCTACATTCGCCGCCGCGCGGTGCGCCACCTTGAAAAGAAGCGGATTTGTATTTTCGCGGCCGGAACCGGCAACCCCTATTTTACAACCGATACAGCGGCAACTTTGCGCGCATCTGAAATGGCCTGCGAAGCGATCTTTAAGGGCACCAAGGTTGATGGCGTCTATGACAAAGATCCTGCCAAGCACGATGATGCAACGCTGTATAAAACAATAACCTACGATGAAGTCCTTGCCCAGCATTTGGGTGTGATGGATGCCTCTGCGATTGCATTGGCGCGTGAAAATAGCCTGCCAATCGTTGTATTCTCGTTGGATGCAGAAGGCGGGTTCAAAGGGATTTTGGACGGGTCGGGGACGTTTACGACGGTCAGGGACTGATGGTTTTTGGATGGTTAAAATCAGCGAATGGCTTAAAGCCAGCCAAAACAACAAAGTTGGACACAACCGGAGCGGCGCGATCATCCCTGTCCGCCGCCGCCGGTTATAGCCTTGACGACAAAACCCGTGGGCTTGAGCTGTTTTTTGGAACGGTGAAAGCTCGACCGCCGACGGACAAAGGGGCCGCTTTGACCCCAGAGCAGAGAGATTTTCTGAGACCACGTGTGCCGGTCGGGTATCTTGAATTTCTTCAGCGTAATGGGTGGGCCAGCTACAATTCGCGCCGCTTTCAATTCGTTGATCCCTTGCCGTTTTAACCTGTTGTTAAGGCGATGTTCGAAGGCGATCCGGATTTTGATTCCAATCAAATTATTGTCACTGGCGTGGAAGCTTTTGGTATTTTTAGCATTTGGACGGGCCAGCATGGCGTTGCCACTCTTGATATCGGCACGATTTCATTGACGTGTCATATGCTCGCGAAACCAGACTTAGGCGGCCCCGCTGCCGCCTCTCAAGCGAAAGCCACTCAATGACCCCCATAACGAAGCGCGTGGTCTCATCCCCTTTGAACCGGAGCGGATTGATTTTTGGGATCCGATGAATGTCGCGCAGTTTGGCAAGACGGTTTAAGAGTTCGATCACTCGAGGCAGGAGAGGTCTTCGGCTTTGCGCCGCCCCTTGTGCAACTCGCGGGTGCTGTGCCACGACACCCGCTAGAGCGCTTGGCGCGCATGTCCGCTGCGGATGCCTTGACCGAGGCGGCACAACTGCTGTTTCCACACTTGGCCGTCGTGTGCGTGGGCGCACGGAGGTCGTCCGCTCCATTGGACGCGCTGGACAGGAGTAGAAGTCGGCGAAAATAGGGAAGTTTTTGGCCTATCTTGGGAATTTGCCCGCCCAACTGCACAACTTCTGCGCAGGTCTCCTATACAAATGCGCCACGTTAGCGGTATATCAATCAAAACAGTACGAGAAGAGCAGCTATATGTCAGATGAATTTATTCTAGATACCGACGATTTGCAGCGCCGCATGGATGGAGCAATCGCCAACCTGCGCGTTGAATTTGCGTCCCTTAGAACGGGGCGCGCGTCCGCGACGATGTTGGAACCGATCATGGTTGATGCCTACGGATCCATGACGCCGATCAATCAGGTCGGGACGGTTAACGTGCCCGAACCACGGATGGTGACGGTGAATGTCTGGGACAAAGGTCTTGTCGGAAAAGTCGAAAAGGCCATTCGTGAAAGCGGTTTGGGGATTAACCCACAGCTGAACGGTACGATTATCATGCTCCCTATTCCTGAGCTGAACGAAGAACGTCGCACCCAGCTGACAAAAGTGGCGGGCGGGTATGCCGAAAACGGGCGCGTTAGCATCCGAAACGTGCGCCGTGATGGGATGGATCAGATCAAAAAGGCGAAGAACGACGGTATGTCTGAGGACGATCAAAAGTTCTGGGAAAGCGAAGTTCAGGACATGACCAACGATTTTATCAAACGGATTGATGATCAACTTGAGATCAAGCAAGCAGAAATCATGCAAGTTTGACGGTCTAACACAACAAAGGCCCCGCACATGCGGGCACAACGAGTAAAGCGGGGGCCTTGAGTATGGCCAAAGACAAGACAAGCGACCATCGGCAAGGCCACAAACACGTTGCCATCATTATGGATGGCAATGGGCGATGGGCACAGATGCGTGGACGGCCCCGTTTGTTTGGCCACCACGCCGGGGCACGGCGGGTGCGCGATATTGTTGAGGCTTGCCCGGATCAAGGCGTCAAGTATCTGACAATGTTCGCTTTTTCGACAGAAAACTGGAAGCGGACGCAAACCGAAGTCGCGGGACTTATGAAGTTGTTTCGCCGTTATATCCAACGTGAAGCGCGTGATTTACTCGCCAATGGTGTGCGCGTCCGCTTTATCGGGGATCGTGTCCGGCTTGATGATAAACTTGTTGGGCTGATGGACGAGCTGGAATTGCTAACGTCCCAGAATGACAAATGTCACCTCACGATTGCCATCAACTATGGCGGGCGCGATGAAGTGGCGCGTGCCACCAAACGTCTCGCGTACGATGTGGCGCAGGGACGGCTTGATCCCAAAGAAATCAACGATGAAACGCTGCCCAAATATTTGGACACCTGTTTTCTGCCCGACCCCGATCTGGTGATCCGCACCAGCGGTGAGGCGCGGATTTCCAACTTCCTGTTGTGGCAATCGGCCTACGCGGAATACGAATTTATCGACACGCTATGGCCTGATTTCACGCCGGATGTTTTCGCAAAAGTGCTGGCCGGGTTTAAAACACGTGACCGCCGATTTGGCGCAGTGAAAGTCTAGCGGGTGTCGGGTAACTGGGAAGACCTTAAGGTTCGTCTGATGTCCGGTGCGGTCATGGCCGTTATTGGGATTGCCGCGATTATTGCTGGCGGTGTCTGGTTCCAAATACTGGCCGTTTTCGTTACTGCCGTTATGGTTTGGGAGTGCTGGACCATGATCCGCGGCGCGTCGCCCACTTCAGGCATGTTGCTGGCCGCGGCTGTGTCTTCTATTTTGTCATCGCAAGTCTTTGGTGGTGCGTTAAATTATCAATTTCTTGGGTTATTCCTCGTTGTTCCAATCCTTGGCGCCATTATCCTGAAACGTGAACGGATCACGTTTTTCATCTTTGCGTTTGCCTTGCAGATCGCAGGCTACGGGCTGGTGCATTTCCGGATTGAATTCGGGTTCACATGGCTGCTGTGGTTGGTGTCAATCGTTGTGGTGACAGACATAGCTGGGTATTTCGTGGGTAAATCCTTGGGTGGCCCAAAATTCTGGCCCGCCGTCAGCCCCAAAAAGACGTGGAGCGGGACGATTGGCGGCTGGGTCGGTGCGGCACTCGTTGGCGTGATCTTTACGATGTTCACCAACGCGGGATGGACGATCATTTTGCTCTCAATTGTTATTAGCTTTGCGGGGCAGATGGGGGACATTGCCGAAAGTGCGCTGAAGCGGCGCCAAGGCGTCAAAGAGAGCTCAACCCTGATCCCAGGGCATGGTGGTTTGTTTGACCGCTTTGATGCGCTGCTTGGGGCATCGTTGTTTATGTTGCTGATTGCTGTCGCGTTTAATGCCCCCGGGGTAGCCTTTTGAAGCGCGTCAGCGTGTTCGGGGCGACGGGATCAATTGGTCAAAATACCATTGATTTGATTCGGCGCGCTCCCGATGACTACGATGTGGTAGCCCTGACGGGTGCGACCAATATTGATCAACTTATCAAGGATGCGAAAGACTTACGTGCTGATGTTGTAGTAACATCTGATCTGGCGCGCTTGTCTGAATTGCGTGACGGTCTGGCGGGCACGGGGATTGAGACGGCGGCTGGTGACGCCGCATTGATCGAAGCTGCCGCGCGCCCCGCTGATTGGATCATGTCCGCGATTGTTGGTGCCGCCGGTCTTCCCCCGGGGCTTGAGGCGCTCAAGCATGGCACGACGCTCGCGCTTGCTAACAAAGAATCCCTCGTGACGGCGGGGCCATTGTTGCTGGACACCGCGAACCGCCATGGCGCCACCGTCCTTCCCGTGGACAGTGAACATTCCGCCGTTTTTCAGGCCTT
>JABBAI010000041.1 GCA_018608045.1 Octadecabacter sp.
GGTCACAATCCGAAGTTTGTATTCGCTAGCGCGGTGATGCTTCCTGCGGCCAAGATCACTAGAATAACCCCAACCACAATCAACGGGGCGGGCCAGCCACGTGGGGCGTCGCCGGTTTTAGATGCGCGCTTGTTGCGGAGTATTCCGATCACGCCGAGCAAAATAAACACCACCCCGATTGGACCGCCGATATAGCTGGTGACGAGGGCGATCATAATATCCATAAGGCGTTCCTTTCGCGGGCTAGAGGGACCAGTTGGCCTGACCCATCGCATAAACATAAAGTCCAAAGGCGATTGCGCAGCCGATGACGATCAGCAAACCAATGAAAAACAGAATGCGCGCCCAGCCGCGTTTTTGGCCCCACCCGATATAGGCAAGGAGGGCCAAAATTCCAGCGATAAGATACAATGTGAATTCCATGTGATCACCCTTGATTACCGCACGGCTTCAATCGGGCCCGTCGCGCGCCCGTGGATGAATTGATCGACATATGGATCGCCAGATGCGTCCATATCCCCGACAGGGCCGGTCCAACGAATTTTACCCGCATGCAGCATCGCAATTTTGTCGGCAATCGCGCGCACGGACGTCATGTCATGGGTGATCGTGACGGCTGTTGCCCCCATTTCGGTGACGATTTCGCGGATAAGATCGTTGATCACGCCGGCCATGATCGGATCAAGGCCGGTTGTGGGTTCATCAAAAAAGATAATTTCGGGTTCGGCGGCGATGGCGCGCGCAAGGCCGACGCGCTTTTGCATGCCGCCCGATAGTTCCGCAGGCAGGCGGTCTACTACGTCCGCCGTCAGACCGACGCGGCGCAGTTTTTCGATCGCGATGTCGCGGGCTTCGTCCTTTGGTTTCTTCAAGGACCCGCGCAAAAGGCGGAACGCGACGTTTTGCCAAACGGGGAGGCTGTCAAACAAGGCGGCCCCCTGAAACAGCATTCCGAACCGCGCGAGAAATGCGTCACGGTCGCCCTTGTTCACGTCCTTCCCATCCACAGTGATGGTGCCGCTGTCCGGTTGAATAAGGCCGAGTACGGATTTGATAAGAACGGATTTTCCGGTTCCGGATCCGCCGATCACAACCATGCTTTCGCCTTTGGCCACATGCAGATCGACGCCGCGCAGAACGGCATTGGTGCCAAACGATTTATGAACTGAGGCGAGGTCAATCATGCTGAGAAAAACGCCTCTGTCAGAAGGAAATTCGCCGCGAGGATGAGGATGGCGGCGGCAACGACGCTGGATTTCGTGGCGCGCCCGACGCCCATGGCCCCGCGGTCCGAATTCATGCCGTAATAGCACCCCATCAGCGCGGCGATGAACCCGAACACCGCGCCTTTGGCCAGCGATGATATGATGTCCAATCGCGTCAGGAAATCAGCGGTGTTTTGAAGGTACGCGGCGGCGTTGAACCCAAGGCGTTCGGTGCTGACAAGGAACCCGCCGTAGATGCCGATGATATCGCCCACGGCCACGAGGATCGGCATCACCAGCGTCGCGGCCAACACGCGGGGCAGGATGAGGTATTTTATCGGGTGCGTGGATAGGGTGACCAGCGCGTCGATCTGTTCGGTCACTTTCATGGTCGCGATTTCGGCGGCGATGGATGATGTGACGCGCGCCGCGATCATCAGGCCAACCAGAACGGGACCCAGTTCGCGCACCATGCCGATGGCGACGATTTGAGGGACGACGGCCTCAGCCGAGAACCGCGCGCCGCCTGAATAGATTTGCAGCGCCAGTGCGCCGCCTGTGAAGAACGCGGTCAGCCCAACAACGGGGAGGGAGAAATATCCAATTTGCATCAAGGCGTTGGCAAATTCACGTCCGTAAAAGGGCGGGCGCAGAAGATGACTAAGGGTCTGGCCCGTGAACATCGCAAGCCGCCCAATTGCGGCCAACAGCCCAAGAAAACCTGCACCGACTGACGCAAGCATGGTCATTGATTTGCATAGCGGCGCGCGTATCGCGGCCCCAATGACGTCAGGATTTCATACCCGATGGTTCCCGCCCGCGCGGCGAGGGCATCGACAGTTTGATCCGACCCGAGGATTGACAAAACGCCGGGCAATTCTGGCAGGTCGGTGACGTCTGCGGTGATCAGATCCATCGACACGCGGCCCACCAAAGGCACGGCCTGTGCACCGTGATACAAGTTTGCGCCCCCCGACAATGCGCGGGTCAAACCATCGGCGTAACCGCCTGAAAGGGTGGCAATTTTTGACGGGCGGTCTGCTGTCCATGTGTTGCCGTAGCCGACTGTTTCTCCGACTTCGACATCGCGCACCTGGATCACGGGCAGGTCAAGATAGGCGACAGGTTGGGCATCCGTGAACGGCATACCACCATAAAGACCCACGCCCGGTCGGGTCAGGTCGAAGTGGTATTCGGGACCAAGAAAAATGCCCCCCGTCGCGGCCAAAGATCGCGGCACGTTGATCCCGTCGGTCATCAGGTGAAACTGGTCAAGCTGTTGGCGGTTCATCGGGTGATCCGGTTCATCCGCGCACGCCAGATGGGACATCACAAGGCGACAATTCTGCGCCAACGCGATTTCGGCAACGCTGGCCCATTCGCCAATTTCAAGCCCCAGACGGTTCATCCCCGTATCAAGCTGAACGCCGAAGGGATGTTCGGGGAGGGCTTCGAGGTGGCGGGTCAATTGGCCGACGGTGTTGACCATCGGGGTCAACATCATGTCACGAATCATATCCGTATCGCCGCGCATATGGCCCGAAAATACGCAGATTTCTACATTAGGACCAAGGGCTTGGCGCAGTTCAGCGCCTTCTTCGGCCACGGCCACAAAGAAGCGTTTGACGCCCGCCTTGGCCAGCGCGCGGCCCACTTTGCCCGCGCCAAGTCCATATCCATCCGCCTTGACGACAGCGCATGTTTCCACGTCCGTCATGGCATCAAGCGCGCGCCAGTTGTTGGCGAGCGCATCTAAATCAACTGTTAAAAAACCTGTACTCATGTGCTGTTCATGCCAGCACGGGCACGGCGTCGCAAGGCGCGTTTAGTATTCGTCTTCACGGTTTGTCTGCCACTGCTTTGCGAGATTGCCGAAGCGGGTGAATTCTGGCGTGAACGACAATTCAACCATACCGATGGGGCCGTGACGCTGTTTGCCGATGATGACTTCGGCCTTGCCGAACTGATCGGACATTTTTGCCTGCCATGCGGCCATCGCTTCGAGGTTGGAATCCTCGGGCTTTTCCCGTTCGGTATAATATTCGCCACGATAGACGAACATAACGACGTCGGCGTCTTGCTCAATCGATCCGGATTCACGCAAGTCGGACAGTTGCGGGCGTTTGTCTTCGCGGTTTTCAACCTGACGCGACAGCTGGGACAATGCGATGACGGGGATTTGGAGTTCTTTCGCGATCGCCTTGAGGCCCATGGAAATCTCACCGATTTCCTGCACGCGGTTTTCTGACGTGCCGCGCACCAGCTGAAGGTAATCCACGATCAGCAGGTCCAAGCCATGCGTTCGTTTCAAACGCCGTGCACGGGCAGACAATTGGCTGATGGGAATGGCGGCGGTGTCATCGATATATAAAGGACAGGCCTCAAGCTGTTTGGCGGCGTCTACGAAACGGCGAAATTCGCCTTCGGTCATGTCACCTTGGCGGATCTTATGGCTTGAGATTTCTGACGCTTCTGCAAGGATACGACCGGCAAGCTGTTCTGCTGACATCTCAAGGCTGAAAAACCCGACAACGCCGCCATCAACCGCACCTTCGGACCCGTCCTGCAACTTGCCCTTTTTGTAGGCTTTCGCGACGTTGTAGGCGATGTTGGTGGCCAGCGATGTTTTGCCCATGGAGGGGCGACCCGCAAGGATCAGAAGGTCGGATTTGTGCAAACCACCCAGCTTTTGGTCCAGATCAATCAGGTCCGTTGCGACACCCGCCAGACCGCCATCGCGCTGGTAGGCCGAGTTTGCGACATTGACCGCATCCGTGACCGCCTTGAGGAAGGATTGGAACCCGCCCTCCGTGCTGCCCTGTTCGGCAAGTTTGTAAAGCGCCTGTTCAGCCTCAACGATTTGTTCTTTAGGCTCGGACGCCACGTCGATTTTCTTGGCTTTGGCGGCGATGTCTTGGCCGACTGTGATCAATTCACGGCGCACGGCCAGATCATAGATAATCTGTGCATAGTCACGCGCGGCAAAGGCAGAAATCGCGGCACCAGCCAGACGGGCCAGGTAGGCAGGGCCGCCGAGTTCTTTAAGGCCTTCGTCATCTTCAAGAAATGCCTTGAGGGTGACGGGTGAGGCGAGGTTGTTTTTCGCGATCCGCGCGGCGGCTGTTTCAAAAATGCGGGCGTGCACGGGGTCGTAAAAATGGTCTGGCTGAACGATGGATGCCACACGATCAAAGATATCATTGTTGGTCAGGATCGCGCCCAGAAGCTGCTGTTCGGCCTCAATGGAATGGGGGGCGGTATCGACGTTGGCCTCAAGCGTGCCTGTCGCGTTGAATGTCGAAATCTCGTTCATGCCTTGCCCCTCGCGCGCGGTGATGCCCTGTCGACTTGTCATACAAAGCGGTGCTGCGGCACGCAAATTGTATAAACTGTGGATAGATTGGCCAAGGGAAGTATGACACAAAATGCGCGAAATCCCAACCCTGCCAACCACCAGATGATGTGTTCGGCAGGGCTTTGATCAGGTTAACTAATTTTCAACTATTAGGCGCGGGCGGCGGACCAGCCGGCGGGATCACGTAGATAGGCCTCAACCTCGGTCAGTGTGGCTGTGTCAAAGGATTCGGACGCTTTGGCTTCTTCAAGCACATCCCACCAGGTGCACAGGTGCAGCAGTTGGACCCCGTGATCTGCCAATGTTTGTTCCACGCCTTCAAAGATGCCGTAAAAGAAAATCACGGCGGTGGCGTTGCACGTCGCACCGGTTTCGCGGATCGCGTCAACGAAGGACAGCTTTGATCCGCCATCTGTTGTCAGATCTTCGACCAGCAACACGCGCTGACCTTCCGTCATCACGCCTTCAATGCGGGCGTTGCGCCCATATCCCTTGGGTTTCTTGCGCACATAGGTCATCGGTAGCGCGAGGCGTTCGGCCATCAGCGCACCAAACGGGATGCCAGCCGTTTCGCCACCCGCGACGTTATCAAACGCCTCAAACCCGACTTCGCGCATCGTTGTGATGGCGAGAAAGTCCATGAGTGTGGACCGGATACGCGGGTACGAAATCAGCTTGCGGCAATCAACATAGGTGGGGGCCTGCTTGCCGTTGGAATGGGTGAACGGTTCGGCAGAGTTGAAATCAATAGCACCAATTTCGATCAGCATACGGGCGGTCAGGCGGGCAATTTCGCCTTTGTCGGGAAAGGATGTGGGGATCATGTCAGTCTCGTTCTTAGGATGATTGCTCAACCCGCCAATGGAGCGGAAAGCCGGGATTGAAAACGGTAACGGGGCCGTCGCGTGTGTCGACGTGATCAGGGTAAATCACTGGATCGCCTTTGACCAAAGTGATCGTTTCCTCATTGGGGGCCAGCCCGTAGTAACGCGGCCCAGCGAGGGACGTAAAGTTTTCCAGCTTGTCCATCGCACTTGCCGCATCAAACACTTCGGCGATGCACGACATGGTGTTGATCGCGGTAAAGCAGCCCGCGCAACCGCAGGGCAGCAATTTGTTCGCATCGGTGTGCGGCGCCGAATCTGTTCCAAGGAAGAACCGTTTGTCGCCAGAAATCGCAGCAGCCACCAAAGCGATGCGGTGCTTTTCACGCTTGGCGACGGGCAAACAGTAATAATGTGGCTTAATCCCGCCCGCTAGAATGTGATTGCGGTTGATGATCAAGTGGTGTGTCGTGATCGTCGCCGCGAGGTTGGATCGGCTGTCGCGCACATAATCCACCGCGTCCTCGGTCGTGATGTGTTCCATGATGACCTTGAGGTCGGGAACCTTCTTGCGGATCGGTTTGAGGATTTTATCGATGAAGACCGCTTCGCGATCAAAGATATCGACGTCTGGGTCCGTGACTTCGCCGTGCACACACATGGGCAGGCCAATGTCGGCCATGCGTTCAAGGATCGGGCGCACTTTGTCAAAATCGGACACGCCAGACGCGGAATTGGTCGTCGCACCAGCAGGATACAGCTTTACGGCGCTGATGATGTTGTCTTCAAACGCGCGGGCCAAATCGTCCGCGTCGGTGTCTTCCGTCAAATAGCAGGTCATCAACGGCTGGAAATCAGACCCCTCGGGCAGGGCGGCCATGATGCGGTCACGGTACGCACCTGCTTGTGCGCCAGTGATCACGGGCGGAACAAGGTTTGGCATGATGATCGCGCGCGCGAAACATTCGGCGGACAGGGGGGCCACGGCCTCCATCATCGCGCCGTCGCGCAGGTGGAGATGCCAATCATCAGGGCGGCGAAGTGTTAAACGGTCTGGGCTTTGTTTGGGCATATTGCCCATTACACCGCCAAGGGGGAACTGACCAGAGGGTTCCCCCTTGCCAAGCGGGTCCTGTTTCGTCACTGCGGTTGGCAACATCTTCATAAGAAGGAAGACACTATGCTTGGATTTTTGATCGCTGTTGCGGCTGGTGCTGTGATACCCATGCTAGAAGGCCCTGTTGCGCGTCCCTTGGCGCAGGCGATGTGGGACACCGTCGAAGTGGCAGACGGTGAACTGCGGACGCTGGCCTTTATGATCGCGATGATTGTTGCTGGCCTGCTGTGTGCAGTGTTCAGCAGCGGGTCTGCGCTTGGCCTCGCGGTTGGGGGCACGCTTGGTTATTTCGGCATGCGTCTGGTGCGTTGGTTGCAGCGCGTCATTGAAGGCAAGCGCGCCTAAAGACTGATGCCGCGACTTTCGAGTTCGGCCAGTTTCTTTGCAAACAAAGGACGTTTGCCGCCATCACTGACGTGGCGGCAAAGTCGTGCCAACAGATGTTCATGATGACCCTGCGCATCCAACCTGTGCATAAGAGTGCGCAGATAGGGCAAATGTGTCCGCCGCGCGCGCCAAAGCTGTGCGTAGACTTGGACTGACAAATCGCCCGACATCGCGTTTTCGATCAGTTCGGGCAGCATATCCATCGCCATGAGGTGGCGCTGGGCGTCAGGCCCAAGGTAGGGACATGTGAAATGTTCGGTATTGGCGCCGTCAAACAGGGACGCATGCATCGCGTCTTCAATCACAGACGGGTCGTGCAGCACAAAGCCGCGCTCTGCGGTTTCGACCATCATCGGGGCAAAGCCAAAACGCGACGTGAAATCGAGGCGGCGTGCCTCTGGGAAGCGTTGATCTCAGCGGGTGCGGGCCGGGTCGAGCGTGGCTTGCGGTTGGATAACCAGAACCCGCGTTTCAGGTGCCGCAACAGAAAATGCAGCCGCAGCATAGGCAGCCGTGCCCGCCCCGTAGAATAAAATCTGATCAAAATCGTCGAAGAACCCGTCATCGATCATGCGGTCAAAATAGCCGTAGACCGCAGGGTGGCGGAACCAATCCAGTTCGGCGTTTGCCATCACCGTGAGGCTAGACCAGCCGTGACTTTGCACAAAGCCCCAGCCCAAAGGTGCTGCATCATCATTGTGTTTGCGGATACCGGCGACGGATTCGAAACTGACCAAAAGCGTGCGGCCCGCATCCACCAAAAGCGCCGTATGATCCGGCCCGACAGGTTCAGCATAGCCGAATTCCTCAGCGACATCATCAACCCGCGCCATCCATGCGCTGCGATCAAGATTTCCTAAGTCGTAGGTGAATGCCTGTGCGGTGTCTTTCATAACAAATACTCGTTCTTCGTGTGATCCCACTCACACGTTAGGGGGATAGGCTGGCATTGGGGCACAATTGCGCGCAGCGTGCGGAGTTTGTGGGTCATCAGAAAAATGCCTGAAGGCCGGTTTGCGCACGACCCAAGATAAGCGCGTGAACGTCATGGGTGCCTTCATAGGTGTTCACGGTTTCCAAGTTCACCATGTGGCGCATGATGTGGAATTCGTCTGAAATCCCGTTGCCGCCGTGCATGTCGCGGGATGCGCGGGCCACGTCCAATGCCTTGCCACAGTTGTTGCGCTTCATCATTGAAATCATCTCGGGCGCTGCTGTTCCTGTTTCAAGAAGGCGGCCAAGTTGCAGCGCGCCTTGAAGGCCAAGCGCGATATCGGTCTGCATATCGGCCAGTTTTTTCTGGAATAGCTGGGCTTGCGCAAGCGGTTTGCCAAACTGTTTGCGGTCCAGCCCGTAGGTGCGCGCGGCGTGCCAACAGAATTCAGCGGCCCCCATTACACCCCACGAAATGCCATAGCGCGCGCGGTTTAGACAGCCGAACGGCCCCTTGAGACCTTGGACATTTGGCAGCAAAGCATCCTCGCCCACTTCAACGCCGTCCATTACAATTTCACCAGTGACAGATGCGCGCAGCGATAGTTTGCCCGCGATCTTTGGCGCGCTCAGACCTGTCATGCCTTTTTCAAGGATAAAGCCGCGGATTTTACCGCCGTGGTCTTCTGACTTGGCCCAAACAACAAACACATCCGCAATCGGTGCGTTGGATATCCACATCTTAGCGCCGGAAATTTTGTACCCATTCGCTGTTTTAGTGGCGCGAGTTTTCATTCCTGCCGGGTCAGATCCGGCATCCGGTTCGGTCAGCCCGAAACAGCCAATCAAGTCACCAGACGCCAATCCGGGCAGGTATTTCTGGCGCTGAGCTTCGGATCCGTAGGCGTGGATTGGATACATAACCAATGAGCTTTGGACCGACATCATGGATCGATATCCGCTGTCCACGCGTTCTACTTCGCGCGCAACAAGGCCGTAGGTCACATAGCCGGCACCAAGGCCGCCGTATTCTTCGGGAATGGTCAGACCCAAAAGACCCGCATCGCCCATCTGTTTGAAAACACCTGCATCGACGGCTTCTTCGCGGTAGGCGTCGCGCACTTTGGGCTGCAATGTCGTTTGGGCAAAATCAGCCGCCGCGTCGCGCAGCATGCGTTCGTCCTCGGACAACTGGTCCTCAAGGCGCAGGGGATCGACCCATTCAAAGGTCGACAAGTCTGGGCCAAAGCCCGTTTTCACTGGTGACGACTCGTTCATTTTAACCCCCAGGTTTATTCTTGCTTAACTTACCCCTATCGCAAGCGGCGGACAATGCGCGCCTTGACGCAAGGCCGATTGCATGCAGCTTTAGGAAACAAAGGGGCCATTTCATACAAACCATTGACGATGTGAAAACACCTTAGCGCGATTGACCGACATTGCGTGCCACTCGGGCGGGTCTGTTAGGGCGGCGAAATGGCCTGCGCACTGTCTTTAATTTTTGTGGCGTCTGGCAAAGCCCCCTAATGCGCCCTAAGTAAACGGTTCTGTTCAGACGAAAGATATTTATGCGCGGCCTTACAAAAACCTCTGCCAATCTTGATGATGATAAAGTGCAAGGCTGGAAGGTCGTGCGCCGCGTGATCCCCTATCTGTGGCCTGACGATCAGCCTTGGGTGAAACAGCGTGTTGTCGCCGCGTTGTCGGTGTTGTTTATCGCCAAGCTGATCGCGGTCGGGACGCCGATTTTATACAAAGGTGCAGTGGATGCGCTGGCGGGTGAAGGGTCGGCAAGTATGCTGGCGATTGGCGCTGTCGGTCTGACAGTCGCTTACGGGTTTGCCCGCCTGATGAACGTCGGCTTTCAGCAATTGCGTGATGTGATCTTTGCGCGGGTCGGCCAGCGCGCGCTGCGCGCACTGGCGCTTGAGACGTTCACTCACATTCACCGCCTGTCCATGCGCTATCATATCACGCGCAAAACCGGCGGTCTGAGCCGGATCATTGAACGCGGTGTGAAGGGTGTTGAATTCCTTCTGCGGTTCTTGCTGTTTTCCATCGGGCCGTTGATGCTTGAACTTTTGATGATTTCGGTGATCTTGTTTTTTCTGTTTGATGTCTGGTACTTGGCCGTCGTTGTGGGCACCATTTCGCTTTATATCTGGTTCACGTTCACCGTCACCGAATGGCGCGTGAAGATCCGCAAGGAAATGAATGACCAAGACACGGACGCTAACCAAAAGGCCATCGACAGCCTGCTGAATTTCGAAACTGTCAAATATTTTGGCGCGGAACGGCGCGAAGCAGAACGCTATGACGGCGCAATGGAGCAATACGTCGCTGCGGCGTTGAAGACGTCCTATAGCCTCGCATTTCTTAATTTCGGGCAATCCATCCTTATCACAGGTGGTTTGATTGTCGTGATGGTGATGGCGGCCATGGGCGTGCAAAGTGGCGCGTTGACGGTTGGCGATTTTGTCATGGTGAACGCCTATATGATCCAGATCACGATGCCGCTGAATTTCCTTGGGACGGTGTATCGCGAAATTCGGCAGGCGCTGGTGGACATGGGGTCCATGTTCGATTTGTTAGAGCAACCGTCCGAAGTGACCGATAAACCGGGCGCAAATGTTCTAAAAGTGCAAGGCGGGGATGTGGTATTTGACGGCGTTTTCTTCGGCTACGATGCCGCGCGTCCGATCTTGAAAGGTGTCGACCTTCCAGTGCCAGCGGGGCAGACGGTTGCGATTGTTGGATCATCCGGATCGGGTAAATCGACCATCGGGCGGCTGTTGTTCCGGTTTTATGATGTGGGCGAAGGCGCGATCCGTATTGACGGGCAAGACATCCGCGATGTGACCCAAGAAAGCCTACATGAAATGATTGGCGTCGTGCCCCAAGACACTGTGCTGTTCAATGACACGATCCGCTACAACATCGCCTATGGGCGCGACGGCGCGAGTTTTGAAGACATCAAATCAGCGGCGAAAGCGGCAAAAATTCACACCTTCATCGAAAGCCTGCCGGATGGGTATGAAACCACCGTAGGCGAACGCGGGTTGAAGTTGTCGGGTGGTGAAAAACAGCGCGTCGGGATTGCGCGTACACTTCTTAAGAACCCGCCGATCCTGATTTTGGACGAAGCGACATCGGCGCTGGACACCGAAACCGAAATGGAAATCCAGAACGAGCTGAAGGAAATGGGGCAGGGACGCACGGTTTTGACGATTGCGCACCGGCTGTCGACGATAGCGGACGCAGACCGCATTGTTGTGCTGGAAGACGGCGTGATTGTTGAGCAGGGGACGCATGATGCGTTGCTGTCCAGTGACGGACGTTATGCGCATCTATGGCACCGTCAGCAACAAGACGAAGACGCCGCATAAGTCGGGGACAACGCTGTCGCCGGTTGCGAGGCGCCCAGTCCATCGACCGGAAGATCACATGAAAAGGCCACCCCGTCGGGTGGCCTTTTGTTATTCCGCCGCCTTGAGGGGGGCCGCAACAGGAACCGGTATCGCGTCGGGATCGTCCCAGATGATTTCAGGCGCTTTGACCCGTTTTGCTTCGCGTGACAGAGCCCAGTCCTGTGCGGCACGGCTTTGTTTGCCCAGCGACAGTTTCGCGGCCAATTGTGCCGCCCAACGGACATAGGTGGTGAACCAGACGCGCAGCGCGAGCATGGACGGAGTGAACACCAGCGTCAGCACCGTCGCGATGCCAAGGCCGAACACAACAGCCGTGGCCAGTTGTTTCCACCACAGGGACGTCGGGCTATCGACAGAAAAGCCGCCGCCAATGAAGTCGAGCGAAAGGCCAAACATCATCGGTGCCAGACCTGCCATTGTTGTGATGGTGGTCAGCAACACAGGGCGAATGCGGTCTTCGGCGGTGCGTGTGATCGCCTCAGTTCTGGGCATGTAGCGTTCGTATTCTTGGTAAGTGTCGATCAGAACAATGTTGTTGTTCACCACGATCCCCGCCAGCGCCACGATGCCGGTACCTGTCATGATGATCGAAAACGCCTGATCCATGACCAGCATTCCGATCAGCACGCCTGTGGTCGACAAGATCACCGCCAATAGCACGAGGATCGAGTTATAGACCGAGTTGAATTGCGCCAGCAGGATGATGAACATCAGCCCCAGCGCACCCGCAAAAGCCTGCGCCAAAAACGCACCTGATTCTGCTTGGTCTTCCTGATCGCCCGTCCATTCCCAACTGACCGATGCGGGCAGGGGATTTGTGTCCAGCCACTGCGTGATCGCCGCAATACGTTCGTTTCCGTTTACGGCCACCGGCGTCGCGTCGCCGTCCGAGATGGCGGACTGCACGGCAGCAACAGATGGCGCGTCGTTCAGGGCGACGAGTTCAAAAACAGTCCCGTCCGTGGTTTCAATCGTAAGCGATGCGTCGGGGACTGTATTTGTGCCTTGCAGTTCGCGAAACAGGCCAAGGACGGACAGATCATCGTCTTCCCCGACTGTAAATTTAGTCAGGTTGGGGGCCACGTCTGCCTTTACGTCAAAGTAACGCGACTGGTTGATCCGTTCGATCTGCGACAGTTCTGGCACGGGGGTGCGGGTGATGAAGTTTGACAGCGGGACGAGCCCTGCTTCGGTGCGAACGCGCAAGCTGTCCAAGGTGGACAACACGCGGTCGGCTTCGGGCAGGCGCACACGGATTTCAATTTCTTCGTCCGATGAATCAACTCGCATCGTATCAAGTAGGATACCGCGCGTCACAAGCTGCACCATGCCGCCCACTGTCGCCACATTGGCGCCGTAGCGGCCTGCTTTTTGCACGTCCACGTCGATCTGCCAGTCGATACCGGGCAGGGGGCGGCTGTCTTCGATCAGGGTCATGCCTGTGGTTGTGTCAAAGTGGGCGCGTGCAATCGCTGTCGCCTCTTGCAGCTCAACCCAGTTGTCACCGGACAGGCGCAAATGAACGGGCTTGGACGCACCTGGTCCCATGGACAGGTTCAGGATTTCAGATCGAATACCGGGAATGGTGGCCAAGGCGTCTGTCAAACGTTCCAGAACCAGATCACCGTCAAGCAACGCCAGATCAATATCGTTTTCGCGCGCGAAGGCGGGGCGTTCATCCCATGGGATCAGTTCGATCTGAAGTTGGCCGATGCTGTCTTTGGGACCTGAACCGCCATTGGTGTTCGCGTTCAATCCACCGTCGCCTGCGAAGGCAAAAACGGACTGAATGCCGACTTCTTGCAGGGTGATCGCCTCAGCCTGCGCGACGAGGATGTCTTTTTCAGCGATGCTGAGATTGCCGCGCGCCTGGACGTAGACAATCGCCTGTTCTGGTTCGTTTTCAACGAAGAATTCGACGCCGTTGTTGTTGGCGCCAAAGTAGGTAAACACGGACATCACAAGGAAAATAATCCCTGCAATGGACACGATTGGCATGATCGGGTTGCCCGCAATAAAGTGGATGACACGGCCAAACAGGGACCTACGGTAACCCGCTTTGATGTTGCGCGCGGGACGTTCGATTTTGGCGGCCCCCACGGCGATAGAAACGGCGATTGCGCCAAGCAAGAACAAGATCATTCCGGGGAGGGAGGCAAAGAAACTGCCTTCAACCTGTTGGCCTGTCAGGTAGCCGGGGTTCAGCGTCATCATGGCGCCGATAAACACCATCATGATCGCAGGGAACACGAGGGCGACGTTGACCAGCCACGGCAGGGTCGCCTTGAGCACCTCTGACGCGCCTGCAAAGGCATTGGACATGCGGCCCGTGACTCCACCTAGAACGGGCAAATAGATCAGCGCCACGATCAGGGATGCCGAGAGAACGAAAATGATCGTGACGGGCAACATGCCCATGAATTGACCGGGCACACCGGGCCAGAACAGCATGGGCAAGAATGCACACAGCGTTGTGGCCGTGGAGGACACGATGGGCCAGAACATGCGTTTGGCCGCATCCGTGTAGGATTCCATCGGGCCGGCGCCCTCTTTCATCCGTTTGTCTGCGTATTCGACGACCACAATCGCACCGTCGACTAACATGCCCACGGCGAGGATCAGGCCGAACATAACGATGTTTGAAATCGTGATTTCCATCACTGCAAGGAAGGCGAAACACAGCAAAAACGATGTCGGGATCGCGAAACCCACAAGCAGGGCGGGGCGGGTACCAAGGGCGGCAAGCACCACAATCATCACAAGCGCAATCGCCGTCAGAACGGACCCCTCAAGCTGGCGCACCATGCTATCTACATTGCGAGATTGATCGTTGGACACGCCCACTTGCACGGCGTCTTTCAAATCTTGCGGCCATGCGGCGACTTCGGCATCGATCACGGCGCGCACTTCGGCGGCGGTGTCGATCAGGTTGAACCCGCGCGCCTTTACGACCTGAAGGGCAACGGTCGTGACGCCATTGAAGCGCGCGGTACTGGACCGGTCTTCAAACGTCAGGCGGATTTCGGCCAAATCGCCCAGCGTGATTACGCGGTCGCCATTGGTTTTGACGGGAAGATTGTAGATGTCGCGGGGTTCATCAAAACTGGAAGGGATTTTCACCGCAAAAGACCCTTGGTCGGTCTCAACCTCACCAGCCGCAATCAGCAGGTTATTCTGGGTGACGACGTTGATTAATTCACCGGCGGTGACGTTGTAGGCCTCTAACTTTAGCGGATCGATAATGACCTCGATCATCTCGTTGCGCTGACCTGTCAGTGCGGCCTCAAGAACGCCATCAATGCCTTCCACCGCGTCTTGCAGACCTTCCGCGACCTGGATCAAAGTGCGTTCGGGCACGTTGCCCGTCAGGTTGACGATGACGATGGGGAATTCGGAAAAGTTGATTTCGTTGATGGAATAATTGTCTGCGCCGTCGGGGAACTGGCCTTCGACTTTGGTCATGGCGTCGCGGATGTCGGCCATGGTTTCGGTCTTGTTCCAGTCGAAATCGAATTCAAGCGCGATACCCGCGTAGTTTTCCGATGCGGTGGCCGTCATTTCGATCAGCCCGTCGATGTCCTGAAGTTCTGCTTCCATGGGTTTGACAAGCAGCGTTTCACTGTCTTCGGCAGAAATCCCGGGGAAGGGGACGGACACGAAGATGACCGGAATTTCAATATCGGGCTCGCCTTCTTTGGGCAGGCCGAAATACGCCGCACCGCCGACCACAAGGGACAGAAGAATAAAGGCGATAACCATGCGCGCACGTGACGCGGCAACATCGATGAGGCCAATCATCCGTCAGCCTCCGTTTGCAGGGTGGGAATGACGGGCACGCCGTCGGTGACATATTCTTGGCCGACCACGATCACATCGACGGTTTCGGGCAATCCAGTGACCCAGATGCCATCAATCGTGTCGCGCAAAATGCCCACAGGTAAGAACCGCGCGATGTCACCTTCGCCAACCACGCGCACGCCGATGTTGCCATCATTGTCCAAGGTCAGTGCGGATGCGGGCATCAAGTGCGCGCGACGTCCATCGGAGGAAACGAGGATTTCAGCCGTTTGGCCATCACCGATATGCAAATCTTCGTTGGGCACACGGATTTCGACGCGGAAGGTGCGGGTGAGTTCGTCCGCAGAGCGCGACAGGAATGTAACTTGGCCGACGACTTCTTCACCGTTGGTGAGGCGCGCGCCTGCCATGGCACCAACCGTCACTTGGTCGACAGTCGCTTCCGGGACAAAACCAACGAGTTTTATCGGATCAAGCTGAATGATCGTGGCACAGGGTGCACCGGGTTGCATCAGGGTGCCCAGCTCGGCTGTGTCAGATTCGAGAAGGCCGGAGAATGGTGCGCGAATTTCCAGCAATTCAAGTTCGCGGTCCCAGACAGCGATTGACGCTTGCGCGCCCTCAATTCCGGCTTGGGCGGATGCCACTTGGCTGGATGCGCGCTGAACACCCGCGTTTGCGGCCTCAAGTGCGGCTTCGGCGCTTATCAGGCGAGTCTCAGAGGCGAACCCGTCCTCGGATAGGCGGCGTGCGACGTTGACGTTGATTTCTGCTTCGCGAACTCGGGCGTTCGCCTCCGCGACTACGGCTTGGGCTTCTGGAACGCGTCCAACGGCTTCTGACAGGCGGGCTTGGGCCTCTGCCAATTGGGATTCGCGGGTGCCGGCATTCAGACGGCACATCAGGTCACCTTCTTCGACGAATGCCCCTTTGCGGATTGGTTCTGATATGACCAAGCCGGATGTTTCGGATGCGACTGTCACCTGACGCGCAGCTTCTGTGCGGCCGCGCAAAATGACGGCGCTATCGACTGTTTCTGCAACGCTGGTGCGCGCCATGACGCTGACGGGAACGATGGTGTCCTCCGCTTGGCCCACGTCAGCAGGGCCGGGATCGACCTGCGCGAAGGCCATCAATGCCTCACGTTCAAAGACCAAGGCATATAGGGACAGCGATACAATAACCGCAGTAAATAGGGGCATAAAACGCATGTTGCATCTCTCGCACAATGGGGCGCCGCACAGGCTATTCTGCTTTGGCTGATTTCGTCGTTTCCACATAATATTGTTCTGTAAACATTACGCTAAACTGACCAGTTTAGATTAAAGAAAAATTGCCGCACCTGCAACATGATAATGTGAAGGGTCGTAACTTTCGTTCTGCTGTTTAATAACGCCACTGTAAACGCGCGGCTCTTGTCCCTGCTGGCCCCTTGAGGGTATGAGGGGGCTGAAACTGCGCGAGGGCAAAATGAGCAATTCAGAAACCTTTATCGATGAGGTCACCGAAGAGGTCCGCAAGGACCAGCTTTTTGGTTACATGCGCAAGTACGGATGGATCGCTGTGTTGGCTGTTTTGGCGATCGTGGGCGGCACGGCCTTTAGCGAATTGCGCAAAGCCCAGACAGAGACGGCGGCGCAAGCGGCGGGGGATACGATTCTGGCCGCGCTTGAAATTGATGACGATGAAGCCCGCGCGGCAGCCCTGAGCGATATTGAGGCGACGGGTGGTGCGGCTGCAATCACGGGCCTTTTGGCGGCGGCTGATTTGACAGAAACAGGTGACGTTGATGGCGCGGCCGCTGCGCTTGAGGCTGTGGCGTTGGACGATGGTTCACCGCAGGTCTATCGCGACTTGGCAACGCTGAAATCCGTTATGGTTCAACGCGATACGTTGTCCGTTCAAGATCGACGCGCAATATTGTCGGGATTGGCTGCGGCGGGGTCTACATTCCGCCTTGTCGCACAAGAACAGCTGGCCCTGATTGCGGTTGAAGCGGGTGAAACCGACGATGCAATCACGCAGTTTGTAGCAATTGCACAAGACGCCGAAGTCACGGGGGGCTTGCGCGACCGTGCATTCACCATGATTGTGGCGTTAGGTGGGGACCTAGAAGCGTTGATTTCGACGCCCGTGACCCAAGTTGGCGACCAATAACTCCGCAAAGGGGAAACGACGTGACAGGCACAAAGACATTAGCTTCTGCAGCATCTGGCCCAGCGGAAAAAAGAACGGGGCGTATGCGCCTTGCGACATTTGCCGCCGTCGCGGTGGCAGGGTTTTTGGCGGGCTGCGCCGAAAGAGATAATATTCTTCTTGGTGATCGCAGCGACATTCGCGGCGGACCAGCAGGGGCTGAGGCTGTCGTAAACGAAGCCCGTCCTATTTCTTTGGCCGCACCGGTGACCAACGCCGATTGGACCCACCGTAACGGTGGCCCGACCCATTCCATCACACATCCCGCCCTGAGTGCTGCGCCGAGCGCGCTGTTTTCAAACAATATCGGATCGGGCGACAGCCGCCGTTTGCGCATCACCGCCGATCCGGTTGTGATCGGCGGGCGGATTTTCACACTCGATTCCCAAAGCCAGGTTGTAGCGACGTCGACAGCAGGTGAAACATTGTGGGCGCGATCCGTTATTCCTGATACCGACAATGCGCGTGATGCGTCTGGTGGTGGTCTGGCCGTGTCGTCATCTGTTTTGTTGGCGACCACGGGATTTGGCGAAGTTGTCGCCTTGGACCCCGCGTCGGGTGGTGAAATCTGGCGCCAAGATCTTGACGCACCTGGCACGTCCGCGCCAACGATTGTTGGTGATCTGGCCTACGTTGTGGCACGTGATGGTCGCGCTTGGGCGATTGAACTTGGGTCTGGCCGCATCCGTTGGACCCAAACCAGCACGGTTCCTGTGTCCAACTTCGCGGGTGGCGCGGGTGCCGCTGTGAATGGCGAATTTGCGGTGTTCCCGTTTCCGACAGGTGAAGTCCTCGCGTCATTCCCAGAGGGCGGTTTGCGTCGTTGGTCAACTGTCGTGACAGGCCAGAGGGCCGGTTCTGCTGCATCGACCATTTCTGACATCGCGGGTGATCCTGTGATTGTTGGCAACCGTGTGTATGTCGGCAACGTGTCTGGCCGTGTTGTTGCGCTCAATATTGCGAACGGGGATCGTATCTGGACCGCGACCGAAGGGGCAGTTGGCCCTGTTTGGCCTGCGGGCGGGTCGATCTTTATGGTCAATGACATCGGCGAACTTGTGCGTCTTGATGGGGACGATGGTACACCGATCTGGCGTGTTGAACTGCCCGGTTTCGCAGAATCGCGCGAACGCCGTCAGAAAACCCGCTTTGCACATTATGGCCCGATCATTGCAGGGGGGCGCGTGATCATAGCCTCTGGTGATGGTCTGATCCGCCAGTTTGACCCAACGTCGGGTGCACTTGTCGGCACGATCGAAGTGCCTGGTGGTGCGGCGTCAAACCCCATCGTTGCAAATGGCACGCTTTATGTTGTGTCCCAGCGTGGGCAACTGTTGGCTTTCCGTTAAGCACGAAAGGGTGTAGGGCCAGCATTTATTCAATCGTCTCTGACCCTATAGAGTTGTATTCATGTCCTTCACTCTCGCTATTGTGGGCCGCCCGAATGTGGGCAAATCCACCCTTTTCAATCGCCTCGTCGGCAAAAAGCTTGCGTTGGTCGATGACCAACCCGGTGTAACGCGCGATTTGCGCGAAGGACCTGCACGCCTTGGCGATCTGCGCTTTACGGTGATCGATACCGCCGGATTGGAAGAAGCGACCGACGAATCCTTGCAGGGCCGCATGCGCGCGCTGACCGAACGGGCCGTTGAAATGGCTGACGTTTGTTTGTTCATGTATGACGCGCGCACGGGCATCATGCCCGCCGACGAAGTGTTTGCCGACATTTTGCGCAAGAAAAGCGCGAAGGTCATTTTGGCCGCCAACAAATCCGAAGGCAAAGCGGCGGACGCTGGTGTGCTTGAAGGGTTCAATCTTGGCCTCGGTGAACCGATCCGCCTGTCAGCTGAGCACGGCGAAGGTCTGGGTGAGATGTATGATGTTCTCATGCCGATTTCGGATGCGTTTGAAGAACGCGCCGCTGCGGATGCGCCTGAAACAGATGTGGACGTCGAAGAAGATGACGAAGATGCGCCGCGCATTCCGACCAAATCCAAACCCTTGCAGATTGCCGTTGTCGGACGCCCGAACGCTGGCAAATCAACACTGATCAACCAGATCCTTGGCGAAGACCGTTTGTTAACCGGACCCGAGGCTGGCATCACCCGCGATGCGATTTCTGTGCAGATGGACTGGAAGACCGAAACGTCATCCGTGCCTGTGCGGATCTTTGACACGGCAGGTATGCGCAAGCGCGCCAAGGTTCAGGAAAAGCTTGAAAAATTGTCTGTCTCGGACGGTCTGCGGGCGGTGAAATTTGCCGAAGTCGTTGTTGTATTGCTCGACGTGGAAATCCCGTTTGAACAGCAGGATTTGCGGATTGCCGACCTTGCAGAACGCGAAGGCCGTGCCGTTGTTCTGGCCGTGAACAAATGGGACGTTGAAGGCGAAAAGCAGGCCAAGCTGAAAGAGCTGAAGGAACAGTTCACGCGCCTTCTGCCCCAGCTTAAGGGCGCACCGCTTGTGACTGTGTCGGCCAAGACCGGCCGTGGTATTGACCGCCTTCAAGAAGCGATCTTGAAGGCCCATGAGGTCTGGAACCGTCGCATCACCACAGCCCAGCTGAACCGTTGGCTGCTGGGTATGACAGAGGCGCACCCGCCCCCCGCACCGGGCGGACGGCGCATCAAACTGCGCTATATGACGCAAGTCAAAACGCGTCCGCCAGGGTTCGTGGCGATGTGCAGCCATCCAGAAAACCTGCCCGAAAGTTATTCGCGGTATCTGGTGAATGGGCTGCGGTTAGATTTCGATATGCCGGGCACACCGATCCGTCTGCATTTTCGCAGCCAATCGGATAAGAATCCATATAAAAATAAAACGAAATCAACGCCTTCGCGCCTTCGTAAACACTTGGGCAAAGCGCCAGCAGATGCGCCTAAACCGCGTCGAGGAAAACCCGGTAACTAGCGTTATTGCGTCGCCATTAAGGGCGGAATGCGGAACTGATAGGTCCACACCGACAGGATCGCCACGATGCCGACCGCTGACAGGGCGGTCACGCCGTTCATGCCGTTTGCAATGATAATACCGATCAACGCCCAAACGACCGTTAGCCCATAGGCGCGCGCGTAGGGGGCTTTGATTTGTACGCTCAGCGTCACAATAAGTGCCAGTATAATGCCGAGGTAGGCCCAGCCCAGTGATCCCAGCACAATGCCATAGCCGGCCATTGTGCTTCCCAATGACACGAACGACGCGGCCGTCAGCCAGCCTGCGTAGATAGACACAGGTTTGCGCGCGAGCCAGCGGTCGTCCCTCGGGGCACGCAACATGGCAAGGATAGCAGGAACCGCCATGGCAAAGATCAACGCGGTCGCGGCAATGGCCGATTGCGTCGCAACCCAAAGCCACGGCGTGCCGAGCGCGAGGCTGATGATCAGCGGCGTGCGCATGGTGTTCCACGCGGGGTCTGTGCCCCGTTTCCAGATGCCGAACACCGCTGACACAATCAGCCAGCCGTAAATCAGGCCCCAAATTGCAAAGGCATAGCCCGCGGGCTGAATGGGTGGATCGATCTGCGGGATCGGCAATTGGCTGCTTTCAAATCCTGAGAAGGACGAAAAGAACGATGAGCCAACAAATGTCGCGGTGAACAGGACGGTGAGGAATGCATGCTTCATGATTCATGATTTAGCCTTGGCCGTGCAAAGGCAAGGCAGGCAGGTCAGGTTTCGCTTACTTGACGCAAGGGCAGCCCGTGTT
>JABBAI010000148.1 GCA_018608045.1 Octadecabacter sp.
TGTGTTTGGCGTTGCTAATCAATCAACGATTGCGAGGCATCAACTTCTACCGTGCCATCTATTTTATGCCTGTTGTCGTTTCCATCGTGGTCGTCTCGTTACTGTTTCGCTTCATTTATGATGGCAACGACGGCCTGCTCAACAACATCCTTGGCTTCCTGAGTTTTGGCTTTTTCGAAGGTCGAGATTGGCTTGGTTCTGAAAACACTGCACTTGGTGCGATAATGGGCATGTCAATCTGGCAGGCCGTCGGATTCCATATGGTGATCTGGTTGTCGGGGCTGCAAACGATCAGCCCAACGTTGTACGAGGCATCCTCAATAGAAGGGGCCAGTAAATGGCAAACCTTCCGCTATGTGACATGGCCAGGATTGCGCAACACAGCCGTATTGGTACTGATCGTCATTACCATGCAAGCCTTCGCACTTTTCGCGCAGATTGATGTCATGACCCGTGGTGGTCCGTTAGACAGCACAACGACCATTGTGTTTCAGGCGGTTGAGCGGGGCTACGGTAAACAAGATATTTCAGGTGGTTCTGCGATTTCGGTCATCCTGTTCGTGCTGGTCCTGACCATCAGCCTGATCCAACGCTTTTTGACGAGGGAACGATAGCATGGCCTCCATAAATGCAGACAATCGCGGGCTGCGTCTGGCTGTTCGCTATTTGGTCCTAACACTTATAGCGATCATCTTTATTTTCCCGCTGGTGTTCATGGTCATGTCGAGCCTCAAGCCCGATCTGCAATTGCTGCGGGACACGTCCAGTATTCGTGCGTTTCTACCTGTTGGTGATATCAGCTTTGATAACTACGCCAGCGCATTCGACCGTGTTCCTGTGATGAAGTTCATGTTCAATTCATTGGTCGTAACCGGCACAACTGTTATCATGTCGTTGTTGCTGTGTTCACTGGCTGCGTTCTCGTTTGTTTTTCTGAATTGGTCGGGTCGTAACGTCGCGCTTAGCATTATCATCGCGACCCTGATCATCCCGTTCGAAACCATTGCCATTCCTTTGTTGTTGTTTGTATCCAAGCTGCCATGGATCGGAATGGAAGGTTTGACGTTCGGCTGGCTCGACACCTATCGCGTTCAAATCATTCCACTCATTGCGGACGGCCTTACCATCTTCCTTTTCGTGCAATACTTCCGTGACCTTCCGCGCGAGTTGATCGAGGCAAGCCGCGTCGAAGGTGCAAGTTGGTGGCAGATTTATACACGCATTGTGATGCCTTTGTCAGGTCCAGTGCTGGCGACAGCGGCGATCCTCAAGTTCCTCGCGATGTATAACCAATACCTCTGGCCGTTGATGGTCGTTCAGCAGGAAACCTACCGACCTGTCATGGTTGGGTTGCAATATTTCTTCCAACTGAACACGGCATGGGGCGAAATTATGGCCTATCTGACGATCATCACGATCCCGGTTCTGGCGTTCTATCTTGTCCTGCAACGCGCATTCATTGCGTCGATTGCCTCTACCGGCGTGAAAGGCTGACCCATGGTTCTCGCACTAAAAGACCACTTCGTTTGGGATAGCTGGTACATCCACGACGGTGAGAAATACCACGGGTATTTCCTGAAAGCCCCGCGTTCGATTGGCGATCCTGAGTTGCGTCATTTCAACGTGTCTTACGGCCATGCAACCAGCATGGACCTTGTGAATTGGGATTACCTTGGCGAGTGTTTCCGCCCGTCGATTGATGGTTGGGATAATTACACCGCATGGACCGGTTCTGTGGTGCGTGGTGACGATGATCTTTGGCATCTTTACTACACAGGAACGACGCAAGGCGACCCGCAGTTGGCGCAGAAGATCGGCCATGCAATTTCGACAAACCTTCACAACTGGGAACGGGTTGGTGACGGTTTGATCCTTGATCTTGTGGGGCCTAATGCGCACCACTATGAAACTGATGTCTCAAACGGGGAATGGCATGACCGCGCCATGCGCGACCCGTGGGTAATGTGTGACCCTGGCGGGGAGGGGTGGTTGATGTACTTTACCGCTCGTGTGCCCGGTGTGGCGGAGGCAAATGATGCAGGTTGTATCGGCTTTGCGACATCACCTGATGGCTACGACTGGACGTTACAGCCACCGGTCTATGCAGGTGGGTTCGGCCAACTCGAAGTCCCGCAGGTCTTTGAGAAAAACGGCACGTGGTATTGCCTGTTTTGCACTGCCAGCAATCACTATTCAAAAGAGCAGACCACGCTGCGCCCCGTCGTAACGGGCAATCACTACCTGATCGGTGACAGCCCTCGTGGCCCATGGCGTATCGCACCTGGGTTCTTGGACGGAACCCAGCCGTGTACCCGTTATGCCGCTCGTATCGTGGATACCGACGACGGTATGGTCATCCTTGGCTTCGCGGATCGACCGAATGGTGCGGTAGAGTTTGTCGGCCACATCATGGACCCCGATCCCGTCGAGATTACCGAGGAGGGACATCTGTCCGTCCCGCCCAAATTGAAGGATGCAGAATAATGGCCACAGTCAAACTCCGCGACATCCGTAAAAGCTACGGCAAGACCGAAGTGATCAAAGGTGTCGATATCGACATCGAAGACGGTGAATTTGTGGTGTTCGTTGGCCCGTCCGGATGCGGCAAGTCAACTTTGCTTCGTATGATCGCAGGGCTTGAGGATATCACCGACGGGACGCTGGAAATCGACGGGCAGCGTGTGAACGATCTTGAACCCTCTAAGCGCGGCATTGCGATGGTGTTTCAATCCTACGCGATCTTTCCACATATGACCGTGCGGGAAAACGTGGCCTTTGGGTTGACAATCAACAAGATGAAAAAGGCCGAAAAAGACGCCAAGGTGGATGATGCGGCCCGTATATTGCAGATGGAACACCTGATGCACCGCCGCCCGTCTGAACTTTCCGGTGGCCAGCGTCAGCGTGTCGCCATTGGCCGTGCCATTGTTCGTGACCCCAAAGTGTTTCTGTTCGACGAACCGCTCTCAAACCTCGATGCCGCTTTACGCATGGATATGCGGATGGAGATCGGCAAACTGCACCAAGACCTTGGGGCATCAATGATCTACGTGACCCACGAT
>JABBAI010000100.1:0-5430 GCA_018608045.1 Octadecabacter sp.
GTCCTGCGCAAAGTGCAACTGGATCACGTCGACCCACTCGGACGGGCGTTCCTGAGAGATACCGCGAAAGCCCGCAAGGGACGCGCCCGGGATCAGTGCGAATGGATCGCCTGTCATGTCTTCTGCGGCGTCGCTTTCGATCATGACAGATTGATGTGGCAGGATCGTCATGTCTGCGCGGTTGCCCAAAGCACCAGCAGGCACCGACAAGGGCCAGCTTGAAATGTCATGTGTGTCTGCCATCAGCGAATGGCGCGTGACTGCAATTACTGTTTGCAGACCGCCATCAAATGTCAGAACCTGCTGACCTTCGCGGATGGTTTCAACGGAGGCCCATCCAGCGTTCGTCGCAACCTTAGTTCCTGCGACCATCCCAGTGGTGCGTGCGTCCAGTTTCGGCAAAGCAGCATCTGTATTTGTGCCGTCCCAAGTTGTGTTCTTCCAAGCAAACATTTTGACATCCCCATGTCTCGTTTTCATTTTTGCGACCCTCCCGGCAGCGGGGTGGTCGGTAGCAACAAAACCATTTGGGGTGATTCCCAAGGCGCTCCTTGGCGCACAAAGGGGCAAGTTTGGGCATTGACCGTAGTTAACGGGAAATGAACGGGTAAACCATTGATTAACTATGAATCAGGAAACAATCGACTGGCAGGCCTAGGCCGGATCGAAGGTATAGCCGTGGATTTTGACGTCTTGCGCGCAAAGTTCCCCGAGCAATTCAGCATCTGATTCTGTGTAGAAGCCGCGCCAATCACAGGGTCGCGCGCTTGCGTTGGCTATTTTCATATCCAGATCAAACCCCAGATGATCGCGCAGCGGGGCCGTATCCTCAGCCAGATGTTCCAGCCTGATATAAAGGTCGCTGTGCACATCCCCTGCCCCGTCAGTCATGTAGGCCGCATAAGGCGTCTTTCGAAACGTGGCCTGTGTCAGCGGCGCATTCAGAAAACCCGAAAACCCTTTGGACTGTGCAAGGATGACGGCGGGATGATCAAAGGTCTGCGTTTTAAGCCAGTGATAATAGCTGACCATACGATCCCAAGGATTGCGCACGAGGGTGAAGGTGAACAAATCGCGCATCTCATCGCGCGTAATCAGCCCTTCTGCATCCGCCAACGTCGAATGTTTCCAAAGCCGCCCCGCCGTTTGCACGTTCTTGACCTTGCCACGCCGCTTTACAGCCTTGGGCGTGTCCCCGATCATGATGTCGTCCGCCTTGGCACGGTCCTCAAGCGCAAGCGCCATGGCTGTGCCCCCCGTCTTGGGGATATGCACGAAGATATAGCCGCGCCCACGAGAGATTATCATTTCGACCTCAGCGCGATGATGGAACCCGACGCGATAATCATGGCGATCCCGATCAGGGCGATCACCCCGAGGGTCTGCCCCCACATGACCCAAGCAAAGAACGACGCGAACACAATCAGGGAATATTCGTTGATGGCGACATAGGAGGCTTCACCGAGTTGGTAGCCACGGGTCAGCAGAACCACTCCAATAATGCTGCCCACAGCCTGCGCGACAACGACCAAAACCACCGTGAGGTTGGGTTCTACATACCCACGCTGCATCCAGCCCTCCGCGCCAAGTGCTGCATCCATCGGCGACAATGTCAGCACTGCTATCCCGATTGCCCCATAAAGGCCGAGGATCAAGAAATAGGCAAAGGCCATCACGAATGCGTCTTCGCCCTCGCACCATGCCCGCGTTCCAATGGCGCCGATGGCATAAAACACGCCCGCCACAATGGGGAATAGCGACAGCCAAGTCAGCCCCCCGTCTTCGGGCCACACCACCAAAAGTGCGCCGCAAAACCCGATGCCAACAGCCAACCACCGCCACAGCCCAACCTGCTGGCCGCGAAACAAAACCGAAAACACGAGGACAAAGATCGGTGCAGTAAACAGCCCCGCGACCACGACGCCGATGGGCAAAAGCGCCAGGCAGCCAAAATAGATCAACAGCGCCGTTGCCGTAAAAAAGTTCCGTGCCAGCACCATCAAGGGCCGATGCGCGTGAAACACGCCCAAGCCCAGCAGGGTTAAAACAATAATCAACGGCATCGCGACAGCGGATCGCGCTGTATGAAACAGCCAAAGAGACGAAATCTCGGACACCAGGACGATCAGATTATCGCTGACCCCTAGAACAAACATCCCCGTAAGGGTGCATAACGTCGACAGTTTTGGATTGGTGACTTGCATGACCGCACTGTCGGCAAACCTGCGTCATTGTTCCAGTCCAAAAGCGACCCCCTTGGCGTCGGATCGGCGTTTGACATTCACACGTAGTTTGAACTCTATATGTCTGACAATTGGTCAAGCATCTGGGAGGACGCGATATGGGTTGGATGAAGGACGAAACCGGACTGGATAAAACCCCTGCCAACTATGTTCCGCTGACCCCGCTTAGTCACCTTGCACGCGCCGCATCGGTGTTCGCCGATCGTGAAGCGCTGGTTTACGGTGACATGCGCCTGACCTACACCCAGTATCACGCGCGTGTGTCGCAACTGGCGTCAGCTTTGGTGCAGGCTGGGGTTAAGCCCGGTGACGTTGTCGCGACCCTTCTTCCAAACATTCCCGCGCAGGCAGAAGCCCATTTCGGGGTGCCTGCCGCAGGTGCCGTGCTCAACACGATCAACATCCGTCTGGATGTGGACACCATTGCCTATATTTTCGATCACGGCGGCGCATCGGTCGTGATCTGTGACAGCCAGTTCCTCCCCGTTTGCATGCAAGCCATTGATCTGATGGAGGGTGACGCACCGCTGGTCGTCGAAGTACCCGACCCGCAGGCCGGTGTTCCCGAAATCGGGGAGCAGATTGATTACGAAACCTTTCTAGCGGCAGGCGATCCTGTGTTCCCGTGGATCATGCCAGAGGATGAATGGGAAAGCCTTGCGCTGAATTATACATCGGGCACGACGGGCCGGCCCAAGGGCGTCGTTTATCATCATCGCGGTGCATATCTGATGACCATGGGCACACCCGTCACATGGCGGATGACATTGCACCCGATTTTCCTGACCATCGTGCCTCTGTTTCACTGCAACGGTTGGAACCACACATGGATGATGCCGATGCTTGGCGGCACAGTCGTGTGTTGTCGTGATGTTTCAGCGGCCGCCATCTATGATGCCATCGCGGACGAAGGCGTGACCCATTTCGGCGGCGCGCCCATCGTGTTGAACCTGCTGGTGAATGCCAAAGACAACGAACGCCGCGATTTCGATCATTTGGTTGAGGTGTTTACAGCTGGCGCGCCCCCTGCCCCTGCGACGCTCGCCGCGATTGGCAAACTCGGGTTCAACGTCCAGCAGGTCTACGGGCTGACAGAAACCTACGGGCACGTCACCGAATGCCTGTGGAATGACGCGTGGGACGATCTGCCCGCTGACGAACAGGCCGCCATCAAAGCGCGCCAAGGCGTCGCGTTCCCGCACATGGAAGACATCACCGTCATGTCGGAGGCCATGGAACAGGTCGCGATGGACGGCAAGACCCAAGGCGAAATCGTTATCCGTGGCAATTCGGTGATGAAGGGGTATTTGAAAAATCCTGCCGCCACCGCCAAGGCCTTCGCGGGGGGATATTTCCATTCCGAAGACCTCGCCATTCAGCACAGCGACGGGTCGATCCAAATCGCAGACCGTGCCAAAGACATAATTATTTCTGGCGGCGAGAACATCAGTTCGGTCGAAGTCGAAGGCGCACTGATGGGCCACGCGGACGTAATGTTGTGTGCTGTCGTCGCAATGCCCGATGACAAATGGGGCGAAGTGCCTTGCGCGTTTGTAGAACTCAAAGAAGGTCACGACGGGGACGAGGCCGCGATGATTGCATTCACCCGCGAACGTCTTGCGGGGTTCAAATGCCCCAAGAAGGTCGTCTTCGGGGAGCTTCCAAAAACATCGACAGGTAAAATTCAGAAGTTTGAATTGCGAAAGTCGTTCAAGTAGGGCGCGGCAGGCCTCAAAACGTCTGTATTCCTGCGCCGTGACGCGGTAAGCTGTTCAAAACCGGAGGCAAAGCAGCCCCACCATGACAGCACTGACAGAATTTTCGAGACTGGAAAGCGGCGGCCTTTGGCGGTCCCAACCCGGTGCGCAACGCCGTGACGTGACTGTGTCGTTCGGGGACGCCACTTTAGTTATTTCAGACACCGCCGGACGCCCCCTGACACACTGGTCCTTGCCCGCAGTGCAGCGCGTGAACGCCGGCGAACGCCCCGCCATATTCACCCCCGCCAGCGATGCGGTTGAAACGCTTGAAATCAGCGATGACTTCATGATCGACGCGATGGAAAAAGTTCGCAAAACCGTCAAACGGCGCCGCGCAAAACCGGGCCGTTTGCGCAATGCCGGCATTTTGGCTGTTCTTGCGGGGATCGTCGGGCTTGGCGTATTCTGGCTGCCTGATGCGCTAATCCGCCAAGCAGGGGCTGTCGTGCCGACCGTGAAACGCGCCGAAATTGGCGCTACTCTTTTGGGACATATCCAGCGGTTGACAGGACAAACCTGCCGCAGCCCCCTTGGCGCACAAGCCTTGGCCAAACTCCACACACGCGCGCTCGGTGTGGACGCAGGTGGACAGGTGTTTGTTGTGCCCTCTGGCCCTGAAACAGCGATTTATCTGCCTGGCGGGCTCATTGTGATGAACCGCGATTTGATTGAAGACACCGAAGACGCATCTGTTGTTGCGGGCCATATCATCTCTGCGGCGGCACAAGTGCGCATACAAGATCCCCTCGCGGCACTGCTGCAAGAAACTGGAATCAGCACGACATTCACGCTCCTTACGACGGGCGACATACAGCCTGAAATCCTGCGCACCTATGCCGAAACGCTTTTCGCAAATCCACCAGATCAGCCCGACGACGCAAATCTTCTTGAACTGTTTGAAGCCGCCCAAATCCCCAGTACGCCGTTCGCCTATGCCATTGATGTCACAGGAGAAACCACGCTGGGATTGATTGAAGCCGATCCCATGGACGCCGTTCAAGCGACGCCGCTGCTAAGCGACGCTGAATGGATCAGCTTGCAAGGTATTTGCGGTTAAACGCAAAAGGCCCCACGAATATCCCAGGGCCTTTCATCAATTCTTATAGGACTTAGCGGCGGGTAAACGCACCCGAGAACCCGGCACCGCGTGCTGTGCCCAAGGCACCTTGCAACTGATTGTCGCTGCCAAATGGCCCAGCCAGAACCATACGCATTTCCTGCCCGTTTTGGTTAAACACACCAATCCGCATTGGCAGTCCGCGTGCCCGCAGTGACTGCGCAACCGACTGTGCCTGTGAACGGGTTGCGAAGGTGCCGACCTGAACGTAGCGATGTCCGCTCAACTGTTCTGTGCGCTGCGTTGTTTGGGGTGCTGTGCGTGTCGCAACACGAGGGGTTTGCGCCTGAACCGCCTGTGGACGCGGCGC
>JABBAI010000100.1:5530-20623 GCA_018608045.1 Octadecabacter sp.
CCACAGCGGACAGGCAGACCTGTCGTCGCGCTTACATATTGACGACCCGATGCGTTCATATCCGCACAGGCTTGATCGCGCGACATGCGGGGGCGCGATTGTGTCGGTGCTATTGGTGGCTGAACTGTCGGGCGCGCGACCGTCGCGATTTGAACATTCGATGTGCCACCGCAGTTGATCGGCTGGCCCGTGCGCTGGCTGACCAGATTTGGCTGAATGCCAGTCAGGCCAGCACAGGCCTGTGCCCGCGTCAGAACACGCGACGTCGTTGCGGGGGCCGTAATCACACGCGGTGACGGGGCCGCCGTTTGAATAGGTACGCGGGGCGCAACGGCCGCCACAGGGCGACCTGTCAAAGGGTTAATGGCGGCACTGGTTGATGTCGGCAGGTTTGCAGCAGGTACGGGGGTACGCGCCGCAGGTGTCGGTGCGCGAACAACGGGGGCTGGCGCAGGCGCTGCAGCAACAACAGGTGCTGGACGAACGGCTGGCGCTGGCGCGCGTGCTTCAAGTCCGGCAACAGGCGTGTCCAACGGGTTTGGCACGTTTGCGCGTGGCGCAGTTGGACTTGCCGCTGCGACGCGGGTTGGAGCGAAACCGCAAAGCTGCTCTCGACTGCGGGAAACACGTGGCACCCATTCCGTGGCGCCGCCAATACCCGCGCGCACAAACACGCACCCGCGGCTGTCGACGTACTGGTTTGCCGTAAACGAGGCGGGAGGAAATTCAGCTGGGCCTGATGTGTCGCGCAGCGCTTGCGCGGATACAGCACCCGCAGCCAAAGCGGCGATCACAGCGACCGTCGAAAGAAACCCAGACCGTCGGATAGACGTTTTTTCAAAATACATCGTTGATGCCCCCACAAGATATTGTGTGAAGACGGCGAACAATGCCTATAATGTAAAGGGATTGTACCCTCTATTTTGTGCCAAACATCCGGTCGCCCGCATCCCCTAGCCCCGGAACAATATATCCATTGTCATTCAAGTGACTATCCACCGAAGCTGTCACAATCGGCACGTCGGGATGGGCGGATTTCATCGCAGCGATTCCTTCGGGTGATGCCAAAAGGCACAAGAATCTGATGTTCGTCGCACCAGATTCTTTCAAAAGATCAATTGCGGCGATGGACGAATTTCCCGTCGCCAACATCGGATCAACCGCAATCACCATGCGTTCCTCAAGCTCGGTCGGGACTTTGAAATAATATTGCACAGGCTTGAGAGTTTCTTCATCGCGGTACAGTCCAACGAACCCGACGCGCGCCGAAGGGATCAATTCCAACACGCCGTCTAGCAATCCATTGCCCGCCCGCAGGATCGAAATCAGGGCGAGCTTTTTGCCCTCAAGAACCGGAGCTTCCATCGCCTCCATCGGGGTCTGGATCGTTTTCGTTGTCATGGGCAATTCGCGCGTGACCTCATAGGCGAGCAGCTGCGAAATCTCACGCAAGAGCTGACGGAACACCGCCGTTGGCGTATCCTTGTCCCGCATCAAGGTTAATTTATGCTGCACCAGCGGGTGCGTGACATGGGTAAGATGGGGCAGTTTCGTCATGCTGTTTCCAATCGTTTGGCAATTTTGGCGCGGGTGGCGTCATCACAAAAGGCGGCCGCGAGGGCGGTTTCATTGACCTCTTTGAAATCGGCATCCTCCCATCCGAAGGTCTGCGCCAACATATCAAATTCATCGGTCATCGTTGTGGCAAAGAACGGCGGATCATCCGTGGAGACTGTCACTTTCACCCCCGCGTCACGCAATTTTTGAATGGGATGATCGGCCCATCCACCGGTGGCCTGTAAAAAGACATTCGATCCCGGGCAGACCTCAAGCGTGACGCCAGTGTCCGCGATCTCAGCGACGAGGTTCACATCTTTGATCGCATTTACGCCGTGGCCGATCCGTTCGACCTTTAGGTCGCGCAATGTATCGGCAACCATATCCGGTCCGCCCCATTCGCCCGCATGACAGGTCAGCGGCATCCCCGCTTCGCGTGCCATATCAAAGGCATAGGCGAAATCACCGGGACGTCCCGCCATCTCACCGCCGGCCATACCAAAGCCCGTGATGAAATCCCCGAAGGTTTCCACGGCGCACAGGGCCGACGGTTTGGCCGCATCAGGCCCAAAATGGCGAATGCAGGTCGCAATACCTTTCAGCGTGATTCCGAACTCGGCTTCGGCCTCATGCGCGGCGGTTTCCATCGCCGCAAGGTAGTCGCGCCAAGCGGCCATATCACCGCCGCCGCAAAAGTCCGGCGACACAAATGTTTCTTGGTAAACAACACCGTGGGCGGCACTTTGTTCCAAAACGGCCTTGGTCAGGCGGTAAAAGTCTTGCGGGCTTTGCAGCGTCGTACACGCCGCTTCATAGACTTGTAGGAAATGGTCAAAATCGCGGTAGGCGTAGCTACCGTCAGAATTAAATATCCCACTGATATCGAGTAACTTTTCCTGTGCCAGCCCACGGATAAATGCGGGCGGCGCGCATCCTTCAAGGTGGGTGTGCAATTCAACCTTTGGCATGGATTTATAGGTCATAAAAGGTTCTTTCCGGGGCCCTGTGACAGGACGCCCAAATGTGTGGCGATAGTTGTAGCGACATCGACAAACGCAACGTGCCCGAGGTCGCGCGCCCCTGCTCCGTGGATCAGAATAGGGACCCGTTCGCGGGTGTGGTCGGTGCCGATCCAAGTGGGGTCATTGCCATGATCGGCCGTCACGCACAGAAGATCGCCAGCCCGCAATTTGGGCAAAAGCGCACTCAAAGCCGCATCAAACCATTCAAGGTGGCGCGCGTATCCTGATACGTCGCGGCGGTGACCATAAAGGCTGTCAAATTCAACAAAGTTCGCGAACACGAAGCCACCGTCAGGGGCCGTATCAATGAGATCGGACAAATGGTCCATCAAAGTGGTATCCGCACCTTTTCGAACCTCATCAATGCCGCGCATTGAGAATATATCGCCAATCTTGCCAATGGCTTGAACGGATCGTCCCGCACCGTGCACCCAATCACACAGCGTCGGTGCGGGTGGGCTAATGGCATAATCAAGACGGTTCAAAGTGCGCTGAAAATTGCCGTCTTCGCCTGTGAAAGGGCGCGCAATCACGCGGCCCACTTTCATATCGTGCAACATCGGCGCGAGGTCCTGGCACAGTGTCAGAAGTCTGTCCAAACCAAAGCGGTCTTCATGGGCAGCGATCTGCAAAACACTGTCGACGGAGGTGTAGCAAATCGGCTGGCCTGTCGCGACGTGCTGTGGGCCAAAATCATCGATCACTTCGGTGCCTGACGCGTAACAATTCGCGAGAATTCCAGTCGTGCCAGCAAGCTCACAAATCCTGTCGGTGACGTCTTGTGGAAAGGCGGGCATTTCATTGGGAAACGTATGCCAATCCCACGGCACGGGCACGCCAGACAATTCCCAGTGGCCCGACGGCGTGTCTTTGCCCCTACTGATTTCCGTCGCAGCGGCAAACGCCCCCGTCGGGGTAGGCCATCCCAGATCAAGCCCTGACGCAAGTTTAAGCGCCGCCCCCATGCCAAGCGCATTTAGATGCGGGATTTTCAGCGGGCCACTGCGCCCGTCTTCGGCCTGACCCGCGGCGCAAGCCTGCGCAATATGGCCAAGAGTATTGGCCCCCGTATCCGGAAGATCCCCGTTGAAGAATGTCGCGGCATCGGGGGCGCCGCCGATGCCAACGCTATCAATTACAACAAGGAATGCTCGGGTCATGGATCTATCCGGTCTATAATCAGGTCTTCGATGTCAGCATGGTCACCGATCGTAACCGCCCGCAACACGGCACGTGCGGCGGCTTCGGCGCTGTCTTCATCGGCGGCATGGATCGTCGCAATCGGATCGCCACGCGAAACTTTGGTCCCAAGTGCGACCATATCGGTGATGCCAACACGCGGATCAATTCTATCACTTTCAACTTGCCGCCCACCGCCCATCTGAACCACAGCCAAACCCAAAGCTTCACCGTCAATCGCGCTGATCGTGCCCGCGTTCGGGGCGGGAACATCGCCGACTACAGGCGCTTTGGGAAGATGCGTGTGCCAGTCGTCCGCAATATCAGGCGGGCCGCCCATGGCGCGCACCATTGCGGCAAAACACACCATCGCATGACCCGACGAAATCGCCGCCGTCACCCGTTCCTGCGCCTCGCCCTCGGAATGCCCCGCAAGCGCGAGGACACGGGCACACAGGGCAACGGTCAAATCATGCAAACGCGGTGCAGCGGCGCGATTTCCGCTCAAGACCTCAAGGCAAACGGCAACTTCGACCGCGTTGCCAAGCGCGGGGGCCAAAGGTTGGGACATGTCAGTGATAAATGCAGCCGTCGGCGTGCCCGCCCCGTTGGCCGTTGATGCAAGCGCGCGCGCTAAGGCAGCGGCCTCCTGCGGGGTTTTCATAAACGCGCCGCTGCCCGCTTTCACGTCAAGGATCAAGCCATCAAGCCCCGCAGCAAGTTTCTTGGACAGGATTGATGCACAAATCAAATCAACACTCTCTACGGTGGCTGTCACATCGCGAACCGCATATAACCGTTTGTCCGCCGGGGCGATGGCGTTGGTCGCGCTTACGATGGCGCAGCCGATATCGCCGGTGATTTTCCGAAACGTCGCGGTGGTTTGGGCTGTGGATAATCCGGGAATTGCCTCAAGCTTGTCGAGGGTGCCGCCCGTATGGCCAAGCCCGCGCCCTGACACCATCGGCACAAACACATCACACGCCGCAAGCGCCGGCGCGAGGATCAGCGACACAGGATCCCCCACACCGCCTGTTGAATGTTTATCAAGCAAAGGACCCGGCAAATCCCATTTCATGACATCGCCGCTGTCGCGCATCCCCACCGTCAATGCGACGCGCCCCTCATCGCTAAGCCCGTTCAAACACACGGCCATCGCGAACGCACCCGCCTGTGCATCCGACACTTCGCGCGTGGCCAACCCATTGGTAAACCATGCCAATTCTTCTGGTTTTGGATCCTGACCTTTGCGGATTTTAGCGATGATCGAACGTGCATCCATGCCTTAGGATTTCGCCATGTGATCGGCGGTAAAGCGACCCGGCAGCAATTCCGCCACTGTCATGGTCAACGTTTGCCCATCCATCGTCCCCATTGTCACAACGACATCCGCGCCTGCGAACTCTGCAATCTTCTGGCGGCATCCACCGCAGGGCGGCACAGGAGCGGGTGCGTCAGCGATGACCGCGATTTCCACAATCTCACGTTCCCCCACAGCGCACATGGCAGCAATGGCACCAGCCTCAGCGCAGGTGCCTTCTGGATACGCGACATTTTCAACATTGATTCCTTTGAAAACCGTACCTTGCGCCGTCTTAATCGCAGCCCCCACGGCAAAATTCGAATAGGGCGCATAGGCGTTTTCGCGGACATCGCGGGCGTCATCAAGCAGGGACATGGCAGCTCCTTTTTCACGACAGACTGATGCGGTCGAACGGAAACTTCAAGCGACAGTCGTGTTGAAGGCCCCCGCCAAAGTCACTTCGAGAAGTTCGAGGTCATCGCTCGGCTCACTGTAGCGCGTCCGCATGTTGGGCGGGATGACAAAGGCATCGCCCGCCGTCAGTCGGAATGGGTCCTTGCCCTCCCCCTCAAGCGTGAAAGTTCCTTCCATTACGAAGGTAAAATGAATGTCGGCATCGTGTTTGGCCCATTGCGGATCACCCGTCCCGCGCCGCACGACCTGAACACCTGCCACGGATTTGGTGGCATCGTTGATCGTGGTGTCGCGCGCGATGAACCCTTGCAGGCGGAACGGATGCCATTGGGCATCTGATCCCACATTGTGGACAAACCGCTGTCCCCGCCCCTGAGAATCTGGCCATTCACGATCAGGGCGCAGATCAGACGTCGGCAATGTCATATCATGGTCAATTTCGGTCACATGTTCCGCAGGAACGCCGATTTCGATCACTTCAATGCCGTCCGACGCCTCAAGAACGCGGTGGCGGATTTCTGGGGGCTGGATAAAACAATCCCCCGCATGAAGCCGGATCGGGCCGCCTTGATCTTCGTACAACACATCCACCCAGCCACGATAACAATAGATCAGCTGAAACCCGACGCGGTGATAATGCACCATATCGGGCACGGGCCCGCCGTCAGGAATACGGATATGACTGGCAATGATCGACCCACCCAAACGTGTCGGAATAAGATCGCGGTAGTGCATGCCCGCGCGACCAATGACCCAAGGGGCCTGATCCGCAAGGCGGCGCACAACGAACGCATGATCGGTGTCGGGCAGATGAAGGGGCGGGTTGAGAGGCAGGATGTCCACCACCGTTCCACCCGGTGCCGTCAATAACGACGCACCTGCGAAGGCTGTATCATCGGATAAAATCTGCAAATGCCCCGCAGGGCCGCCCTGCCCCCCATCCAATCGCACCCGCAATCCATGCCCCTCAAACACAGCAACGCTGGGATCATCCGCAGGGTAGATCGACGTCATCCGCATTTGTAACGTCTTGGTAAAGAACGATATGTCGTCCGTCAGAGCCGTTGTCGGCAGACAGACTTGAGCACGGGTTTGTGGTGAATTGGTCATATAAACACCGTTACCTTTAGTTTACCAATTTGCAAGACAGTGCTTCTTGTCCTTATAGCTGACATAATGCTTTCCCTGCGGCATCTAGATAGTTTAACGTTAAACTACTTTTGCAACCGCCCTGAATTGATTGGTCCGATCCATGCCTGAAACGCCAAATGACACCCAAAAAGAAACGCTAAGACAGGCGGCACTGGACTATCACAAGTATCCCAAGCCCGGTAAATTGGAAATCCGCGCAACCAAACCATTGGCGAATGGTCGTGACCTTGCCCGCGCTTATTCACCCGGCGTCGCGGAAGCCTGCATTGAGATCAAAAATGACCCCGCCACAGCGCGTGATTACACGTCGCGTGGAAATTTGGTTGCGGTTGTCACCAACGGCACGGCGGTGCTGGGCCTTGGCAATATCGGCGGACTTGCGTCGAAGCCCGTGATGGAAGGTAAGGCCGTTCTGTTCAAGAAGTTCGCCAACATCGATTGTTTTGACATTGAACTGGACGAACCTGACCCTGAAAGGCTCGCTGATATTGTGTGCGCGATGGAACCGACATTTGGTGCGATCAACCTTGAAGACATCAAAGCGCCGGATTGTTTCATCGTGGAAAAAATCTGCCGCGAACGGATGAACATCCCCGTTTTTCACGACGACCAGCACGGCACTGCAATTGTTGTGGGCGCCGCTGCGACCAACGCGCTGATCGTCACGGGCAAGAAATTCGAAGACATCAAGATCGTCAGCACGGGGGGCGGCGCGGCGGGGATTGCGTGCCTTAACATGCTTTTGAAACTTGGTGTGAAACGCGAAAATGTCTGGCTGTGTGATATCGAAGGCCTCGTCTACGCGGGCCGCGAAAAGGATATGACGCCGCAAAAGGCCGAGTTCGCGCAAGGCACCACGCCGGCCACACTGGGCGATGTGATCGACGGTGCGGATATGTTCCTCGGGCTGTCTGGCCCCGGTGTGCTGAAATCTGACATGGTTGAGAGGATGACGGACACGCCGATCATTTTCGCTCTCGCCAATCCGAACCCGGAAATCAATCCCGATGAGGTGTTAAAGGTCGCACCAAACGCAATCATGGCCACAGGGCGCAGTGATTACCCCAATCAGGTCAATAACGTGCTGTGCTTTCCCTTTATCTTCCGTGGTGCCCTCGATGTTGGCGCGACAGAGATCAACGACGCGATGCAAATCGGCTGTGTTGAAGGCATCGCCGCCCTTGCGCGCGCCACAACATCCGCCGAAGCCGCCGCTGCCTATCAGGGCGAACAACTGACATTTGGCGCGGAATACCTGATCCCCAAACCGTTCGATCCGCGCCTTATGGGCGTCGTGGCCTCTGCTGTGGCTAAGGCTGCGATGGAAACAGGTGTCGCAACCCGCCCCGTGGATTTGCCGACCTACAAGGCCAGCTTGGATGCGTCGGTGTTCAAATCCGCCCTTCTTATGCGCCCTGTCTTTCAAGCCGCCGCCACCGCTGCGCGCCGGATTGTATTTACGGAAGGGGAAGACGAACGCGTGCTGCGCGCGTGTCAGGCTGTGCTGGAAGAAACCACAGAAACCCCGATTTTGATTGGCCGCCCTGACGTGATCGCTGCGCGCGCGGAACGGGCCGGACTTGATGTTGACCTCAGCAAGTTGGACATCGTGAACCCCGAAAATGATCCGCGCTACCGCGACTATTGGCAAACATATCATACCCTTATGGCACGGCGCGGCGTTACGCCCGACCTTGCCAAAGCCGTCATGCGGACCAACACGACCGCCATTGGTGCGGTGATGGTACAGCGTGGCGAAGCCGACAGTATGATCTGTGGCACCTTCGGGCAGTTCCGCTGGCACTTGAATTATATCGAACAAATCTTGGGCAAGGACCACAAAGTCCAAGGCGCTCTGAGCATGATGATCCTTGAGGATGGGCCGCTGTTTATAGCCGATACGCACGTTCGGTCCGAACCGACAGGTGAACAGATCGCGCAAACGGCGATTGCCGCCGCGCGTCACGTCAAACGCTTCGGTCTAAAGCCAAACATCGCGTTCTGTGCGCAATCCCAATTTGGCAATCTTGACTGCGATACGGGCCGGCGCATTCGGGCTGCGATGCGGATTCTTGATCAACAAAAGGTCGATTTCACCTACGAGGGTGAAATGAATGTCGATGCCGCCCTTGATCCCGACTTGCGCGAACGGCTTTTGCCCGGTGGGCGCATGAAGGGGGCGGCCAACGTGTTGATCTTCGGGCATGCTGATGCCGCCAGCGGTGTGCGCAACATCCTAAAGATGAAAGGGGGCGGGCTTGAAGTTGGTCCTATCCTGATGGGCATGGGCAACTTGGCCCACATAGTAACGCAGTCCATTACGGCACGTGGACTGCTGAACATGGCGGCGATCGCGGGCACGCCGGTCAAACACTACGGCTGACGCGCAATCAGCACGCCAGTCGCGACATTGTCCGACTGCGTGTGGGCAAAGGTCACGTGGTTGCCGCGCAGAGTAAGTGTGGCGCACTCAAAGCTCGCTATGAGGCCGGCGTCGGCCTGAATGCAAAACTGATCTGCGCGCAGGCTCCACACGATATCTTGCGCGCCGTCGGGGTTGGCGATGAACTCTACGGTTCCGGTGCCATCTGCCTGCATGCGAAACACGGCCTCATGGATGTCCGTGAGGGGTCGGTTCATGGCGATGTCGCGCGTGCTGATGACAGCGTGGATATCGCCTATTGGCTTAGTCACTGGCGCTTTGGCGCTACAGGCTGACAGGGCCAAACAAAACATCAAGATAAACCACCGCATCACCGTCTCCTCTGAAGTGTTAAAGGGGTCTTAATTGGTGAAGCGAACGTTAACCTAGCCACTTTCGTTTCAAACTTTACGAAATTCCTTTGCAAATTTGCAGAGGGGCCTGTCCCCCTTCGCAATCCATTTCCAATGTCGCAACTTTGCAAACCCGTGCGAATTTTATCTGCGAATATTTGCAAAGTCCCCGCAATGTGGGCGCAAACAGGCTTGCCCCGTACGGGCCGCAAGGCCTATCCCTTACCCAACGGGAGGAATACCATGACATACCGCGACGTTTACAAAAGCTGGCAGGACAATCCGGACGCATTTTGGATGAAAGCGGCCGAGGCCATTGATTGGGACACACCCCCGACCAAGGCACTGTTTGATGATCAGGCCCCGTTCTATGAATGGTTCCGCGATGCCCAAGTGAACACCTGCTACAACGCGGTGGATCGTCATGTTGTGGCGGGCAACGGGGACCGCGTGGCAATTATCCACGACAGCCCGATCACTGGCACAATCAGCAACATCACTTACGCGCAATTGCAGATCCGCGTGGCGTCACTTGCCGGAGCGCTATCCGCAAAAGGCGTCGTCAAAGGCGACCGCGTCATTATCTACATGCCGATGGTTCCCGAAGCACTTGAGGCAATGTTGGCCTGTGCGCGGATCGGCGCGATCCATTCAGTTGTCTTTGGCGGATTTGCGGCCAACGAACTGGCCGTGCGGATTGACGATTGCACACCCAAGGCGATTATTGCTGCATCCTGCGGGATCGAACCCGGACGCGTGATTGCCTATAAACCCCTGCTCGACGGCGCCATCGATATGGCCGACCACAAACCAGAATTTACGGTGATTTTGCAACGTGATCAGGCAACCGCAGAACTGGGCCCGCGCGATGTCGATTGGCATGACTGCCAAGACGGGGTCACCCCTGCTGATTGCCTCCCCGTAGAGGGCACACATCCAGCTTACATTTTGTACACATCAGGGACCACGGGCGCCCCAAAGGGCGTTGTACGCCCCACTGCGGGCCACTTGGTGGCCCTCAATTGGACCATGAAGAACATCTATAACGTAGACCCCGGTGACGTGTTCTGGGCCGCGTCCGATGTCGGTTGGGTCGTGGGCCACAGCTACATTTGCTACGCACCGCTGATCCACGGCAACACCACGATCCTGTTTGAAGGCAAGCCTATCGGCACACCCGACGCAGGCACGTTCTGGCGTGTGATCGAACAGCACAAAGTCAAAACTTTCTTTACTGCCCCCACCGCGTTTCGCGCCGTCAAACGCGAAGACCCGAAGGGCGAATTCATTGGAAAATACGACCTGAGCTGCCTCAAACAAATCTACCTTGCGGGGGAACGCGCGGATCCGGACACGATTGAATGGATGCAAGCCAAGCTCGACAAGCCGATTTATGACCACTGGTGGCAAACCGAAACGGGCTACACCATTGCGGGCAATCCCGTGGGGATTGAACCGTTGCCCGTCAAACTCGGCTCTCCGACGGTGGCTATGCCGGGCTATGATGTTCACATTCTGGACGACGGCGGCCATCCTTTGCCCGCCGGTGAACTTGGTGCGATTGCGGTCAAACTGCCCCTGCCCCCCGGCACGTTGCCGACGCTGTGGAACGCGCAAGACCGCTTCATGAAAAGCTACCTCAACACCTTCCCCGGGTATTATGAAACCGGCGATGCGGGCATGGTCGACGAAGACGGCTATCTTTATATCATGGCGCGCACGGATGATGTGATCAACGTCGCGGGGCACCGCCTTTCTACGGGCGGGATGGAAGAAGTCCTCGCCGCGCACCCTGATGTGGCCGAATGTGCCGTGATCGGTGTGACGGATGCGTTGAAGGGCCAGTTGCCCATGGGGTTTGTGTGCTTGAACAAGGGTGCGGCAACCAGCCACGACGATGTGATCAAAGGCTGCATCAAAATGGTGCGCGACCAGATCGGCCCTGTTGCCGCGTTCAAACTTTGCACTGTTGTGGATCGTTTGCCCAAAACACGGTCGGGCAAAATCCTGCGCGGCACTATGGTCAAGATCGCGGATGGCGCAGACTTCAAGATGCCCGCAACGATTGATGATCCGGCCATTCTGGATGAAATCCGCGCCGCATTGAAACCATTGGGATACGCGGCGTCTTAGGCGAACTGCTCTTGGATCAGCCGTTCCTCTAGCCCGTGACCGGGGTCAAACAGGATGCGGTGCTCGATCTCGGGCGCGGACCAAACATCAACTTTCGCGACGTTCTTGACAGAGACACCGTCGGCGTCTGCGTTCACAGGGCGCTTGTCTGCGTTCGTGACCTCGAACGTCACGCGCGCGCCTTTGGGCAGCAATGCGCCACGCCAACGACGTGGACGAAACGCCGCCACCGCCGTGAGCGCCAGAACGTCTGATCCGACAGGCACAATCGGGCCATGGGCAGAATAATTATACGCGGTCGATCCCGCAGGTGTCGCCAACAGCGCCCCGTCACAGACCAATTCATCCATGCGCAGCCGCCCATCCACATGGATGCGCAATTTAGCGGCCTGTGGGCCCGCACGCAGCAACGATACCTCGTTGATGGCAAGCGCGTTGTGTTCGGTTCCATCCACACACACAGCATGCATATGAAGCGGATTGATGACCTCTTCTTCGACTTCATCCAGCCGCTTGCGCAGGCCCTGATCGGAAAATTCATTCATCAAAAAACCGACCGTGCCGCAGTTCATCCCATACACTGGGGCTGGCAGATGCTGGGTGTTGTGCAGCGTCTGCAACATGAAACCGTCTCCGCCCAACGCCACAATGATATCCGCGTCTTCAATGGCCACGCCACCATATTGGGCCATCAGCGCGCTTTGCGCAGACTGCGCAATCGGCGCATCACTTGCCACAAACGCGAGTTTTTTCTGAGCAGCCATCGGCCATTCCTTCAATGTTTCCCAAACCTTGTCGCCCGCGCCTTTCGGAAACGCAAGACGCGCATCGTCAGCGCTAACAGGCGCGCTAGCATGCAAACAGGTCGTTTTATGGGTTTTCCGATAGGAAACTTCGCCCTATGTCATGTCGCATCCAAAGGCTTCAAAAGGGAATCCCTGCCATGAATGCACGTATCAAAGACGACGGTTTTTTCACCGAAAGCCTGTCCACTCGTGACCCAGAAATCTCCGCCGCCATTACCGCAGAGCTTGGCCGTCAGCGTAAAGAGATCGAATTGATCGCGTCTGAAAACATCGTATCTGCCGCCGTCATGGAGGCCCAAGGCAGTGTGATGACGAATAAATACGCCGAAGGATACCCAGGCCGTCGCTACTACGGCGGGTGCCAACACGTTGATGTTGCTGAAAACCTCGCGATTGATCGGGCCAAACAGCTGTTCGGATGTGACTTTGCGAACGTGCAACCGAACTCGGGTTCGCAAGCAAACCAAGGTGTGTTTCAAGCGCTGATCAAACCGGGTGATACCATTCTTGGCATGTCTTTGGACGCGGGCGGCCACCTGACCCACGGCGCAAAGCCAAACCAGTCGGGCAAAATCTACAATGCCATCCAGTACGGTGTGCGCAAGCAGGACAGCCTGTTGGACTACGACGAAGTTCAAGCGCTTGCCACTGAACATCAGCCCAAGCTAATCATCGCAGGCGGGTCCGCCATTCCTCGCATCATTGATTTCAAACGCATGCGCGAAATTGCAGACAGCGTTGGCGCATTTTTGCTTGTCGACATGGCGCATTTTGCGGGTTTGATCGCGGCGGGCATCTATCCCTCCCCCTTCCCGCATGCCCACGTTGCCACAACGACAACCCACAAAACCCTGCGCGGCCCACGTGGTGGCATGATCCTGACCAACGACGAAGCGCTGGCCAAGAAGTTCAATTCTGCGATCTTCCCTGGCATCCAAGGCGGCCCTTTGATGCATGTCATTGCGGGCAAGGCCGTGGCGTTCGGCGAAGCCCTGCGCCCAGAATTCAAAGCCTACCAAGAACAGGTCGTCAAAAACGCGCAAGCACTGGCGGATCAGTTGATGAAAGGTGGCTTGGATATCGTGACAGGTGGCACGGATTGCCACGTCATGCTCGTCGATCTGCGCCCCAAGGGCGTGAAGGGCAACGAGACAGAACAGGCATTGGAGCGCGCGCACATCACGTGCAATAAGAACGGCATCCCGTTCGATCCCGAAAAGCCGATGGTCACATCCGGTGTGCGTCTCGGCTCCCCCGCGGGCACAACGCGCGGCTTCACAGAGGTTGAGTTCCGCATGGTTGCCGATTGGATCGTCGAAGTGGTCGATGGTCTAGCCGCGAACGGCGCGGACGGCAACGCAGAGGTCGAGGCCAAGGTCAAAGCCGAAGTCGAAGCGCTGTGTGATACCTTCCCGATGTATCCAAACCTGTAAGCCACTGCTGAAATTTTGCGCAAAGCCGCCGTGAAGTCCACATGGACAATCACGGCGGCTTTGGTGCATCTGGGGGTATGGATAACGATCTTGCCTTTGAACAACAGCGCGGTGGATGGCTGCGCGACACGCTCCCTGCGTGGCTTGCCGAGGCGATCATTTTCATCGCAAAACAGGCATGGGCTTGCTTGTTCGGGGCCTCCATCCTCCTTGCCGTGATTATCACAAATGCAATCTGGAGCGATGATTGGGCGCTGGCCCGATACGACGCTTTGGTGATCTTTACAGTCTTGATGCAGGCCGCTATGCTATTGTTTAAGCTGGAAACTTGGGCTGAGGCCAAGGTGATTTTGCTGTTTCACATCACAGGAACCAGCATGGAGCTTTTTAAGGTCAGCGCAGGATCATGGGAATACCCCGAAGCATCCGTTCTGGTCATCATGGGCGTCCCTCTGTTCAGCGGGTTTATGTATGCGTCTGTCGGCAGCTACATCGCCCGCGTAATCCGCATTTTTGACATCCGCTTCACGCCCTACCCGCCGTTCTGGACCACCGTTGTGCTGGCAATTGCGATCTACGTAAACTTCTTTGCCCACCACTTTGTGCCAGACATCCGGCTGATCCTGTTTGCAGCAACTGTGATCTTGTTTGGCCGCACCATGGTGCGCTTTACCCTTGGGTGCAGGTACGGTTTCCCGCTCCCCCTCGCCGCATTGATCGTCAGCTTTTTCCTATGGCTCGCTGAAAACATCAGCACGTTGACCGGCACATGGACTTACGCCGGATCACCGCCGTTTGATTGGACGTCCCTGCAAAAAATGGGAAGCTGGTATTTGTTAATTTACGTCGCCTTCGTCACGGTCACATTGGTGATCCGCGCGCCTCTCGATATCAAAGATAACCGCGCCATATCAAAAAGCTGACCAATGCGACGACCACCACAATCAGGTTGAAACTGACAACCCCAAGCGTGCCCAAAACCCGCGTTTTGCGACGTTCAACAGGGTCGATGGTTTTCAGGTGTTCGACCAGGGTTTTATGGGCTTTTTCCACCTTAGCTTCATCGACCATCAAGCGCAGTTTCGGATGTGCCATCAGCTGTGCAGCTTGCGTAAGATAGCGGCCTTCGCGCTGCGCCCACGTGGGCAACAGACGCCCCACACGCGACAACGCCTTGTCCAACGTCGCACTCTTGATGCGCAACCGCTGCTCGATCAGGCGCTTCACCTCATCCGTATATTTTTCAACTTGGGCCGCGTTCATGATGCCTGACTAACCACCCCGCGCGCCCCTTTCAATTCGCCCCCTGTCGGTCTAAA
>JABBAI010000064.1:0-3464 GCA_018608045.1 Octadecabacter sp.
GGGTCTGTCGGGCTACCAGATCACGCGGTTGGGGCATTCTGAGCAATCTGCCACGCGCGCTTGGCGTGACGGGGCAGACATTGACTGGGTCGTGTCGACAGTTTTGCATGACATTGGAGATATTTTCGCGCCCTATAATCATGACGAATATGCAGCGACGATCCTGAAGCCATTTGTGCGCGAGCAATGCCGTTGGTGCGTGGAAACCCACGGGGATTTCCAGATGTTATATTACGGGCATCATCTTGAGGGCTTTGACGAGAACAAGCGTGAGCGTCACCGTGGCACGCGTTACTTCGACGATTGTGCGCAGTTTTGTGAACGCTGGGATCAAGCGAGTTTTGATCCGGCCTATGACAGCCTGCCGTTGTCGTTTTTTGCGCCTATGGTTCGGGAGGTCTTTGCCCGCACGCCCTATGACAAAGCGGTCATGCAGGCAGCGGATCAGCCTCTTGTTTTGCCGCAGGTCGCAGCCGAACGTGCAGCTGCGACGTAAAAGGCGGGTCTTTAGTCCTGATATTTACTGAGCAACATTGATCCGTTTGTGCCGCCGAACCCGAAGGAATTCGTCATGACAGTGTCCAGCCCTGCGTCGGCTTTGAACTCGGTCGCAATCTCAGATGGGTTGATCGCCGGATCAAGTGTTTCGACGTTTATGCTTGGGATGATGTAGTCACCTTGCAGCGCCAGCAGGCAATAGACGGCTTCTTGGGCGCCGGTCGCGCCTTGGCTGTGGCCTGTCATGGATTTCGTGCTGCTGATCGGCGGTGTTGTGCCTTCGCCAAAGACCCGGCGCACGGCTTCGACTTCGCCAACATCACCGACGGGCGTGGATGTACCATGGGCATTGATGTAGCTGATTTTGCGACCAGTAGGCAGGGTTTTCAGCGCGCCACGCATGGCACGTTCGCCACCCTCACCTGATGGGGCAACCATGTCTGCGCCGTCTGACGTGGCAGAAAATCCTGTGACTTCGGCATAGATTTTCGCACCGCGGGCCAGCGCACCATCGAGGGATTCAAGAACCACCATTGCGCCGCCACCCGCAATGACGAACCCGTCGCGGTTGGCGTCAAAAGCGCGGGACGCTTTTTCAGGTGTGTCGTTATACTTGGATGACATCGCGCCCATGGCGTCGAACAGGCACGACAGGGTCCAATCGAGTTCCTCGCCGCCGCCGCCGAACATAATGTCTTGCGTGCCGATCGCGATCTGCTGTGCGGCCATGCCGATGCAGTGCAGCGATGTGGAACAGGCGGATGTGATCGAAAAGTTCATGCCTTTAATTTTATACGCAGTTGCGAGGTTTGCAGACACGGTAGACGACATCGTCTTTGGTACTGCAAATGGGCCGATACGCTTGGTCGCGCCTGTGTTTTCAACAACCTTGTGGGCGGCGAACATCGCAGAGGTTGATGGCCCGCCGGACCCTGCAATCAGGCCTGTCATCGGGTTGACGACATCATCTTCGGACAATCCTGCGTCTTCAATCGCTTGGCCCATCGCGATATGGGCGTAGGCCGCACCGGGGCCCATGAAGCGCAGCGTGCGCTTGTCGACATGTTCGGTGATGTCGATCTTCAGAGTGCCCGCAACTTGGGATCGAAAGCCGTGCTCGGCCATTTCCGCGCTGGCGACGATACCGGATTTACCCGCGCGCAGGGCCGCGTCGACCTCGGCTACATTGTTTCCGATGGGGGATACGATCCCCATTCCTGTAATCACGACACGACGCATGGCTGCTCCCTTATTCACTTTGATTAAGATGTAGGGGAGGTGGGGAGGAGGGGCAAGTGGTCACCCCACTAACCCTTCAGGCTGCGCTAGATCCAGATTGCGAACAAACCGCCACCGATAATCGCAAATCCAATTAGGCCGTTGCCAATGACATCGCTTCCGTATGTGTCTGCCAAATTGTTTACAAATTTGGGCCCCGTATTTACGTGTGGGCGATAAAACCCGCTTGGCATATCGTGACCTGCGCGCATACCGACGCCAACAAAAAGGAGGTATACAAAAAAGACGGTCCCAGCGATTGCAAAGTGGGTTTTACTAATGGGGGTGTCAGACATGAATTAACCCTTAGCTTTCGCTCAGCGCGACTTTCATGTCTTTGACTTCATACGCCAACTCACCGTCTACTTTGACGATGCCATCAGCCACGCCCATGGTCAGGCGGCGGGTTTGGATCGCCTTGGTGAAGTCGATCTCGTAGGTGAGCAACTTCGCGTCAGGGCGCACCATCGCTTTGAGTTTGATTTCGCCCACGCCGAGGGCATATCCGCGACCCGTCCAGCCGCGCCAGCCGAGGTTGAAACCCGTCAGCTGCCACAATCCATCAAGGCCGAGGCAGCCGGGCATGATTGGGTTGCCGGGGAAGTGGCAGTCAAAAAACCAGAGGTCCGGTTTGATGTCGAATTCAGCCAGCACATGCCCTTTGCCATGCGCGCCGCCATCGCCGGAAATTTCGGTGATACGGTCCATCATGAGCATGGGCGGTTCTGGCAGTTGGGCGTTGCCCTCACCGAACAGCTCGCCTCGGGCGCATTTCAGGAGGTCGTCGCGATCAAAGCTCGTTGGATATTGGGACATGTGGCCTGTCTTCCCTTCGTAAATGTTGTTGCCCGACTGCTAGCATCAAGGGCGCAATTAGGGCAAGAGCGGCGCGCCCTGCGACCTATTCGCATTTAAGATTGAATAATCGGCCGTTTCCCCCATATCATGCATTGTGAAAATGCAGGACCGTTTGATGACCGACGCGACATACCATTCCCCAACCGACCGAGGCACGCAGTGGCTTGCAGGCGCAGGATTGCGTCCGACGCGGCAACGTGTGGCTTTGGCAGGTTTGTTAGTGGGCGACGGACGTGACCGCCATGTGACCGCCGAAAGCCTGTTTGAGGCAGCGGCGCGCACGGCTGAAAAGGTGTCGTTGGCGACGGTCTATAATACTCTGCGGGCGTTTTGTGATGCAGGGTTGTTGCGCGAAATCACAGTGGACGGGTCCAAATCCTATTTCGACACGAACATGTCGGATCATCCGCATTTCTATTGGGAAGACGACAATCGGTTGTCAGATGCCCCAGCGGACCAGTTGGTGATTGCACGGGTTCCAGATGCGCCAGAGGGTGCGGAAATCGCATCTGTTGATGTGGTGATCCGATTGCGCCGCAGTTAATTTCAGACGTTTCACGGCCTGTTAAGACCTTTGCGGCAAAAGTAGGGTATGTCTTATCAAGCCCCCATTCCCCGCCCTGTTCCACTGTCATCCCACGTGTCGGTCACGATGCGTTTGGCCAGTGCGTCTGATGATTTACTGATCCGCCATGTGCGATTGCTGCGCGATTGCGTAGGACTGTCACAACAGCGCTGGGGGTTTGGCATTGAAGCCGCTGTCGTCCTCCCAAGTGAGGTGCAGCTTTTGTGTTCCTTCCCCGATCCGGAATTCGGTGTGCGCGGTGCGC
>JABBAI010000064.1:3564-14651 GCA_018608045.1 Octadecabacter sp.
AAGCGTAGGTGTTATATTCAGGATCGCTAAAGGTGTGATCCGGGTAGAAGACCAGTCCCGATTTGTTGCGGAAAATAGATACGCGGTCGATGCGGCGCCGCGGAACGGGGATGTGTTCTTCGAACCGCCACCGCAATCCGCCAAAGAAATCTAGCTGGCGATCCAGATCGTTGTTCCAGGGGTCTTTGCGGGCCAGCGCGTAATACCCTGTCTTATCGAGATGCGCGTCTTCGATACAAACCGCGTTCGTGTTGACCCATAAATCACCTGTATAAAGATCGACCACATACGACAAGATCGTGTCGCGGCGTTCTTCGACGTTAAAGGCAATCATTTCACCGACGGTGCGATGTTCGCAAAACGGGAAGAACAAGAATTCAGAATTGAAGCAGTAGTAAATCCAGATGTCGCCTGCGGCTTTCATCACCGCATTGACAGCTGTTTCAAGCGCGGCGTCGATTAGCATGTTATAATTCACGCGGATTATGTCGTCTTCAACATCCTGCGCAATTGTGAATTCTGGCATCGCAAACACCACGGTGTGCTTGAACCCCAAGGCAAGGTGATGGCGGATTGTTGTGTCCAGCTCGACTTCGTCTTCCGCAAAAAATCAGCGCGACGGGGCCTTTTTTGAATGCGGGCACGCCGTCTTTGATGAATGCTTTGAGGTCTGTGTGGTGGATCATTGTTGTGCTCTGCCTGATTGGTCTAAATGTCGGGTAAATTACGCTTCATTGCAAGCGCGGTGGGGGTGGGGTAAACGGCGAGAATATTCCACGAGAAAGCTGTCCAAATGTCCGCGCCAAAGAAGCTGTTTATCAAAACCTACGGTTGTCAGATGAATGTCTATGACAGTGAACGCATGGCCGAATCTCTTGGCGGGCAGGGGTATGAAACCACTGATGTGGCGGCAGATGCGGACATGATCCTGCTGAACACCTGCCATATCCGTGAAAAGGCGGCGGAAAAAATCTATTCCGAACTTGGGCGGCTCAAGCCGTTGAAGGCGGCGAAGCCCGATCTGAAAATCGGTGTGGCGGGATGCGTGGCACAGGCCGAGGGTGCTGAGATTATGAAGCGCCAGCCAATGGTGGATCTAGTTGTCGGCCCGCAAAGTTATCACCGTCTTCCGGCGATGGAGGACGCGGTGTCGCGCGGGGAAAAGGCGCTTGATACGGAATTTCCCGAAGACGACAAATTCGACACGTTAAAATCACGACGCAAAATGAAGCGCGGGCCGACGGCGTTTTTGACCGTGCAGGAAGGCTGCGACAAGTTCTGTGCGTTCTGCGTGGTGCCCTACACGCGCGGCGCCGAGGTCAGCCGACCGTCGGATCGTATTATCCGCGAGGCACAGGAACTGGTTGAATCGGGCGTGCGCGAAATCACGCTGCTGGGCCAGAACGTAAACGCCTATCACGGGCATGATGGCGGTTTGGCAGGCCTGATCTGGGCGCTGGATAAGGTCGACGGGTTGGAACGCATCCGGTTCACAACGTCCCACCCTAACGACATGGACGATGCTTTGATTGATGCGCACGGCACCTGTGACAAGCTGATGCCGTACCTGCATCTGCCTGTTCAGTCGGGGTCGGATAAGATCCTCAAGGCGATGAACCGCAAACACACCCGCGACCAGTATTTCAAGTTGATGGACCGGATTCGCGGTGCACGTCCTGATTTGCTTCTGTCAGGCGATTTCATCGTCGGTTTCCCCGGTGAGACGCAGGCCGATTTTGAGGATACGATGGATTTGGTGCGCACCGTGCGCTACGGGCAGGCCTATTCGTTCAAGTATTCGACTCGCCCCGGCACCCCCGCGGCAGAGCGTGAACAAGTAGATGAAGACGTGAAACTGGACCGTTTGCACCGCCTTCAGGCCCTGCTTGGCGAACAGCAGCGCAAAATTCAGGACGACATGATCGGGCGCACCGTAAAGGTGTTGTTTGAAAAGAAGGGCCGCGAAGATGGCCAGATGATCGGTAAATCCGAGTACCTTCACGCGGTGTTTGCGGACACCCGCGAAGTGGAAATTGGTGATTTGCGCGACGTTAAGATCATTAAATCGGAAAGAAATTCCCTCGGAGGGGAAATTTTATAAATCCGCGCTAGGGGTCAATTACACCGCCTAAGCTGCTGACGTGTGTGGGCAATATGACTTGTCCACAGGCCAGTTTGTGCTGAATCTTCGGATTTGGTGACAATTCAGGCACAATATCTGGTGTTTTGTTCTTCCAATATGGCTAAATTTTGCAAATTATATGCACATAATGTGACGTAAAGTCTTATGGGGGGCACCGAAGGTGTCCAATGTTTTGGGACAGACAGAGGAAGAGACTGTAGCAACAATGAAAATGAAACTTGGCAAGACAGCATTTGCGGGGATCGCTGCCGCGTTCGCAGGTGCGATGATGATGGCGACACCAGCTGCCGCACAACAAACAATTTAAGGCCAAAGCTATGAGCCAACGATCTGGGTCGACCCGGATGGCTGTACGCACTGGGTGATGGATGACGGCTTCGAGGGCTACATGTCCCCACGCCGCAACCGCGACGGATCACCGATCTGTATGCGCTCCGATATTTGCGGTGTGATTCCGACGGACACATTGTTTGAAAACGATGAGCCTTGGGTTTCCAACGCTGACAAGCAGCGCCTGATGGCGTTCTTCCAGCAGGCTGATGCGTTCGGCTTCTTGATCTACGGCCACACAGACAGCAACGCGTCTGACGAATACAACATTAACCTGTCCAACCGCCGCGCCCAGATGGTCGCTGGTATTGCACAGGATGCGGGCACCCGCGTTGTAGACGTTCGTGGATTTGGTGAGCGCCGTCCACGTGCCGACAACCACACACACGCCGGCCGCGCCGAAAATCGCCGCGTCGAAATCTATTGCATTCGCTAAGGAGCAGAAAAGATGTACGTACTTAAAATTACTGCTCTGACGGTCATGGGCCTTTCGGTTTCTGGCTGCGGAGAAGCACTGCTGACGACATTCAATGTCGAAGGCGGCAACCGCACAGGCGCTGAGCGTTTTGTGGATGCTGGCCGCGATGAAAAATCTTTGACACAGCTTGTCGCTGGTATCTGGGTTGACCCGAACGGGTGTGACCACTGGATCATCGACGATGGTATCGAGGGCTACTTGTCCGAGCGTCTGACACCAGATGGTCGCCCTGTTTGTTCCGGTATCGCACCGCCATCCACAGCTGTTGGTCCGTTCAACCAAGGTACGGACATTCCTGACCCGCTATAAATGCTGGTTGGTACAACATTGCAAAGGGTCGCAGCGAAATCTGCGGCCCTTTTTCGTTTTAGCGCGGTGGCATTGCCAACAGGCACCTTGCGCCCTAATTGTATTGTATCTTTGATAAGACCCACCCCAAACCGTTCGGAGACTTGATTGGCCCCAAGATTAGACGCGGGCACGCAGCCCCCCCCCGCATATGAAAAAGACGCCAAACCGGTGGTGCTGGAATTTCCAGACAACTTTTTGTTGATTGATCTGTGCGGCGAACACGATCGCAATTTGGCAGATGTCGAATTGAAGCTTGGCGTGCAGGTGTTGCGGCGCGGTAATCAATTGGCAATCCACGGCGAAGCGGACGCCGTCAAAGAAGCAGGCGAAATTCTGACGTCTTTGTATGAGCGTCTTGAAGCGGGGCGTGCTGTCGAACCTGCTGATATTGATCGTGAAATGCGCATGGGTGCGTCTGAAAAAGGCACCGGGTCACCTGTTGGGGATCAAATGGACATGGGCCTTGGTGAGAGGGTTGAAATCAAGACCCGCAAAAAGGTGGTTGAACCGCGCACCACTGCCCAAAAAGCCTACGTTAAGTCCTTGTTCAAAAATGAGCTCGCCTTTGGGATTGGTCCTGCGGGGACGGGTAAAACCTACCTTGCGGTGGCCGTTGGCGTGAACCTGTTTGTGGGGGGACATGTTGAGAAAATCATCCTTTCGCGCCCCGCTGTCGAAGCCGGTGAAAAGCTGGGCTATTTGCCCGGTGACATGAAAGACAAAGTCGATCCATATATGCAGCCTCTTTATGATGCGCTGAATGATTTTCTGCCGCAAAAGCAGGTGGAAAAGCTGATCGAGGAAAAGAAGATCGAAATTGCGCCGCTGGCATTTATGCGTGGTCGCACATTGTCGCGCGCGTTTGTCGTGTTGGATGAGGCGCAGAACGCCACAACAATGCAGATGAAAATGTTCCTGACGCGTCTTGGCGAAGGATCACGGATGGTTATCACGGGGGACAGAACCCAGATCGACCTTCCGCGTGGTGTGTCATCGGGTCTGCGCGACGCTGAACGGCTTCTTGCGGATATTCCGAAGATTGATTTCAATTATTTCACCTCCAAAGACGTCGTGCGCCACCCCCTCGTGGCGGCGATTATCGAAGCGTATGAGGCTGATGATCCAAAATAACATTCATCTTGCTCCTGCGGCGCTATGGTGACCGCAACCGTCGATATCTTGATCGAAGACGACCGTTGGGTGCTTGATCATCTGGCGCCGCGCGCAGTTGGTGCCGCCTTGATCGGTGCCGGGCTGGAACCGTCCGCGTTTGAAGTCAGCCTTCTGGCTTGTGATGATGCCCGTATCGCCGCGCTGAATGCGGATTTTCGCCAAAAAGGAACGCCCACGAACGTGCTGTCGTGGCCATCTGAGAACCGCGCGGCCATGGCGGATGGTGAAATGCCTGCTGCGCCAAACCTGCCAATGGACGCTGAACTTGGCGATATCGCGATCTCCTTTGATACGTGCGCGCGCGAGGCCGATAAGGCAGGCACGCCGTTTGACCATCATGTGACCCATTTAATCGTGCACGGCGTGCTGCATTTGTTGGGATTTGATCACATTCGGGACGGCGACGCGGCGCTTATGGAGGGATTAGAGACAGAAATACTTGGCAAACTGGACATCTCTGACCCATATTCGTAGTGACACCTTCTTTGGGCGCGCATGTTGCGGCCCGCATTTTGAAATAGGACCCCATGGGCGACACCACAGACGGATCTCCGAACGCAGCGCAAAGCGCGCAGGACGACCCCATTGATAGTACGAGTGCCGGGACAAATACCGCCTCCAGTGAACGCGGCTTTTTCAGCCGTATCGTTGATGCGCTGAGCCCCTCGGACACCCCTTCAGACGCAGCGCCCGCAGACGGATACACCCCGCCAACTGAAGCGCGGGGCATGATAAATCTGCGCCGCATGCGCGTTGAAGACGTCATGATACCAAAGGCCGATATTGTTGCCACGCCCGTGACGATCAACCGCAATGATCTGGTGCAAGTGTTTCGTGATAGTGGGCTTACGCGCCTGCCGGTTTTTGACGGCACATTGGATACTCCGCTCGGGTTCGTGAACCTCAAGGATTTTGCATTGATCCACGGGTTCAACGGCAAATCAAAATCGTTCAACCTGCGGGATTTGACCCGCGAATTGTTGTTTGTACCACCGTCCATGCCGCTGGGTGTGCTTTTGCAAAAGATGCAAAGCGACCGCATTCATATGGCGTTGGTCATTGACGAATACGGCGGCACAGACGGGCTTGTGACCATCGAAGACCTGATCGAACAAGTGGTGGGTGAGATTGAGGACGAACACGACACCGACGAAGACGCGTTGTGGACCCTCGAAAAACCCGGCGTCTACATGGTGGAATCCAAAGCGCCGCTTGAGGATTTTGAAGCTGAAATCGGCATGCCTTTGACCGAGCACGACGAGATTGACGAAGAAGAAATCGACACGCTTGGCGGTTTGGTGTTCATGCTGGCGGGTCATGTGCCCGCGCGTGGCGAAGTGATCCAGCATCCTGAGGGTCCCGAATTCGAAGTGATAGAAGCTGATCCGCGTCGCATCAAACGTCTGCGTGTGCGGCTTGCGGGCGTGCAAAGTGGCTAACGCCATGTCCGGCCTAGACCCTGTTTGGCGACGGGCGTCGCGCATCTTTACACCTGTTTTGTTGGGCTTTTTTCTAGCAATAGGGTATGGCGACAGTGTTTTGGGGTCGTTTCACGGCATCATTGGATTGATCCTGATTGTAGCGTTTATGCCATTGGACCACACGAAACGGGCCGCCATTTATGGCTGGTTCGTGGGGCTTGGGTATTTCGGCTGGACGCTGCGTTGGATCATTGAACCGTTCTTGGTGGATGTGGCCCGCCATGGCTGGATGGCGCCGTTTGCCCTTCTTTTGATGGCAGGCGGTCTGGCGTTATTTTGGGCGCTCGGCTTTGGTGTGGCGCGGGCTTTGGGCCGCCGTAATGGCGCGGTCGCGTGGTTGACCATCACCCTCAGCGCCACCGAATTAGTGCGCGGCCATGTGCTAAGCGGGTTTCCATGGGGATTGCCGTCCTACACGTTGATTGGTGGGCCTGCGGATATCTGGCTGGCGTGGGTCGGATCGTATGGTGCTACATTTTTGATGCTCGCCTTTGCATGCGCGATTGTTTTTGCCGTGTCTCAAAGCTGGAAAATGGCAACGCCTGTGATCGCAGGTTTGATCTTCGCAACGATTGGTCTGACCGTTGCGACGGCTACCACCCTTCCGGTTGGCGAAAAGACCGTGCGCCTTATCCAGCCCAATGCGCCCCAGCATCAGAAATGGGACCGCGACTGGATGCCCGTGTTCTTTGATCGCGCCATTGCCCAGACCGGTGCGGGCGCGGCAGTGGATGTGGTGATCTGGCCCGAAACCTCGATCCCGGCATTGCTGGAATATGCAGATCCGTGGATCGAACAAATATCATTGGCAGCGCGGGGCGCACCTGTTGTCGGGGGTATCCAGCGGCGCGAACAGGGTGCGTTTTACAATTCCGCCATTCTGATCGAAGGCCCAACAACCGTCACCGCGATTTCGGACAAAGCCCATTTGGTGCCTTTTGGCGAATACATCCCGTTGGCGTGGCTGTTGGAACCGCTTGGTCTTGGTACTTTGGTGGACCAAGTTGCCGGATTTAGTGCGGGGACAGGCGATGGATTGATGGACATCGAAGGCCTTGGCCTTGCGCGCGTGCTGATCTGTTATGAAGGCATTTTCCCCGAAGACATGCAGCGCGGTGAAATTCGCCCCGACATCTTGCTGATCATCACCAATGATGCGTGGTTTGGAAATAACGCAGGGCCGCGTCAGCATCTTGTGCAGGCTCAAGCGCGCGCGATTGAACAGGGTTTGCCTGTGGTGCGCGCGGCCAACACGGGCATTTCTGCGGTCATTGATGCGCGCGGAAACGTCACTGCGCACCTCGACCTCAATGAGGCGGGGTATCTGGATGCCCCTGTTCCTCTCCCGTTGCCGATAACACCTTATGCCCGCATGGGGGACTGGCCCTTGGCGCTGTTGCTTATTGTGGCACTGGCAGCGGGCGTTGCGCGCCGCATTCGCAATAACATTGACCCAAGTGATAGGCGCGGGTAAACAGCGAAAGAAATTCCATCCACAACGGCTTCCTGACGTGGTTTGGCAAAAAAATTGGAGCACTTCCCATGGCAAGAACCTCATACACTTTCACCTCGGAGTCCGTCTCTGAGGGGCATCCCGACAAGGTCTGCGACCGCATTTCTGATGCCGTGCTTGACGCCATGATCGCCGTCGAACCAGAGGCCCGCGTGGCCGCAGAAACCTTTGCGACGACAAATCAGGTCGTGATTGGTGGGGAAATCGGATTGTCCGACCCTGCGAAACTGGCAACCATGATGGGCGAGATCGACCAGATCGCGCGCGATTGTATCCGCGACATCGGCTACGAGCAGGAAAAATTCCATTGGAAATATTGCAATGTGATGAACCTATTGCACGAACAATCCGCCCATATTGCCCAAGGTGTTGACGCATCTGACGGCAAAGATGAGGGCGCGGGCGATCAGGGGATCATGTTCGGTTATGCCGTGACTGAAACGCCAGAATTGATGCCTGCACCTGTGCATTACGCCCACGCGATCCTGCGCCGTTTGGCCGAAGTGCGCAAGAACGGAACAGAGCCGACATTGGGCCCAGATGCGAAATCGCAGCTGTCCGTGCGTTATGTCGATGGCAAACCTGTTAGTCTGAGTTCAATCGTTTTGTCCACGCAGCACTTGGACGAAAGCATGACCAGCGCCGATGTGCGCGCGGTGGTTGAACCCTACATCCGCGAAGTCCTGCCGGAGGGTTGGATTGATGGTGCGACCGAATGGCATGTGAACCCGACGGGGAAGTTTGTGATCGGTGGCCCTGATGGGGACGCGGGTCTTACGGGGCGCAAAATTATCGTGGATACGTACGGTGGCGCGGCCCCCCATGGTGGTGGCGCGTTTTCGGGCAAAGATCCAACCAAGGTCGATCGTTCAGCGGCCTATGTGTCGCGCTATTTGGCCAAGAACATCGTGGCCGCAGGTATGGCGGATCGCTGCACCGTGCAGTTGTCTTATGCGATTGGCGTGGCACGTCCGTTGTCGATTTATGTCGACACTCACGGGACGGGCGACGTGGACGCCGCAGCGATTGAAGCCGCAATCCCGAAGGTCATCGACCTGACCCCGCGCGGAATTCGCACGCATCTTGAATTGAACAAACCAATTTATCAGCGCACGGCGGCCTATGGCCACTTCGGGCGCGCACCCGAGGCTGATGGCGGTTTTTCATGGGAGCGTATTGATCTGGTTGAGGCGCTGAAAAAGGCGGTCTAGCAGTCATGAAACACCCAGAACGCCCGCATCGTAACTTTTATGGCCGCCTTAAGGGCAAGCACCTGAAGGACAGCCAAAAGGGTTACCTCGAAGAAGATTTGTCCTCTTTGTCACCGGGCCCTGTGGATTGGGACGACAATCCGGCGCGGGACGATCTGGATCTGGATCAGCTGTTTGACGGGCGTGATACATGGCTTGAGGTCGGTTTTGGCGGCGGTGAACACGTCATTCACCAAGCAGCGCAAAATCCAGACGTCGGGATCATCGGCTGCGAACCCTACATCAACGGCGTTGCGATGCTGCTTGGTAAGGTGCGCAAGGCGAACGTCGACAACTTGCGTATTTACCCCGGTGATGTGCGCGACATGTTTGATGTGTTGCCGGACGGGTCGATTTCAAAGGCGTTTTTGCTCTATCCTGATCCGTGGCCCAAATCGCGCCATCATCGCCGCCGTTTTGTGACCCCCGAACATCTTGAGCCTTTGGCGCGGGTGCTGAAATCCGGTGCGGAATTCCGCGTGGCGACAGACATCAAAGATTACGTGCGCCAGACGCTAGAAGAAGTCCCCAAGGCGGGTTTTGAATGGCTGGCCAATAGCGCAAACGATTGGCGCGATCCGTGGGACGACTGGACTTCCACAAGGTACGAACAAAAGGCCCTGCGCGAAGGCCGCACGCCCCATTACCTGACGTTTCGCAAGACATAGACGTTTGGGCGGCGGCGGTTTATGACGCGCTAACAGTTTCTAAAGGACGATAATATGTCAGGCCACGGCACCCCAATTCCGATGACATCCCGCAAGGGCGCACCCCTGCGCGGTGAGGCCCATGTTCCTGGTGATAAATCAATTTCGCACCGATCCTTGATCCTTGGCGCGATGGCTGTCGGGGAAACGCGCGTCACGGGGCTTTTGGAAGGACAGGACGTTCTTGATACAGGCCGCGCTATGGAAGCGTTTGGTGCTGAGGTAATCAACCACGGTGGTGGTGAATGGTCCGTGCACGGTGTTGGCGTTGGCGGGTTTGCCGAACCTGAAAACGTGATTGATTGCGGAAATTCAGGCACCGGTGTGCGCCTGATTATGGGGGCCATGGCAACCTGCCCGATCACGGTGACGTTCACGGGGGATGAGTCCTTGAACGGCCGTCCCATGGGGCGTGTGATAGATCCGCTGGCCTTGTTTGGAACGCAATCCGTGGGCCGTGAAGGCGGGCGTTTGCCGATGACGATTGTCGGTGCGAAATCGCCTGTGCCCGTGCGCTACGTTGTGCCTGTCCCGTCAGCGCAGGTGAAGTCTGCCGTACTGTTGGCAGGTCTGAATGCGCCCGGCAATACTGTCGTCATTGAAAAAGAAGCAACCCGCGATCACACGGAACGCATGTTGGTGGGCTTCGGGGCAGACCTTTCCGTTGAAGACACCGACGAGGGCAGCGTCATTACGCTCGTTGGCCAACCCGAGCTGAAACCGCAAACGATTATCGTGCCACGCGATCCGTCATCTGCTGCGTTTCCCGTCTGTGCCGCCTTGTTGTCGGAAGGGTCGGACGTCTTGGTGCCCAACATCGGGCTTAACCCGACGCGTGCGGGATTGTTCTACACGCTGCAAGACATGGGCGCGGACCTTACGTTTGAAAACATGCGGGAAGAAGGCGGAGAACCTGTGGCCGATCTACGTGCGCAGTATTCCCCCAATATGGTCGGGATCGCGGTGCCACCCGAACGCGCCGCGTCCATGATTGATGAATATCCTGTGCTGTCCGTCGTTGCGGCCTTTGCTAAGGGCCAGACCGTGATGAAGGGCGTGAAGGAATTGCGCGTCAAGGAAAGCGACCGCATTGATGCGATGGCGCAAGGGCTGCGCGCTGCGGGTGTTGAGGTCGATGAGGGTCCTGATTGGTGGACCGTGACGGGTGCGGGCTTTGGCAATGTTGAGGGCGGCATCACGGCTCAAAGCCGTCTGGACCACCGCATCGCCATGTCGTTCCTGATTATGGGACTTGCGACCAACAAGCCAATGTCCGTCGACGACGGCGGCCCGATCGCGACGTCCTTCCCGATCTTTGAGGGCTTGATGACAGACCTTGGTGCCGGGATCACGCGGACCAACGTCTGATGATTTTGGCGCGCCGCATTACGGGGACCATTGCGTTGGTCAGCTATCTTGTGATGGGCGCGATGTTGTATTTCACTGTCTTGCCCGGTGCGGATGGTTTGTGGCCGCCGGACTTTCATTTGCGCGGCTATTCGGCTGCAACAATGGACAGTTTTACCCAAGCGATCAGTGACGAAGCCCGCAGCACTTACGCCAGTATTCTTTTGCGGTGGGACCGGATTTTCATCCTGTCGCTGGCCATTTGGATGATGTTAACGGGATGGCGTGGCGATTGGCTGCGCTACGCGGTGATT
>JABBAI010000064.1:14751-20564 GCA_018608045.1 Octadecabacter sp.
GCGGTGATTGCCGCCGCCAGCAGTTTAACTATGGCGAAGTTTGCGTCACTCTATCTGTGCGGCCTTGTCTTGGTCGTCCATGTCAGGAGGTCTGCGTGAAATTTACAGTTGCCATTGATGGGCCAGCAGCGGCGGGCAAGGGCACGATTTCCAAGGCGGTCGCGGCTCATTTCGGATTTGCACATCTGGACACGGGGCTGTTGTACCGCGCTGTTGGTGCCAAAGTCCTACACGGTCTTGATCCGCTTGAAGCGGCGCAAACCTTGGAACCGATTGATCTGGACGGGGATCATTTGCGCACGCCCGACGTGGCCCAAGCAGCAAGCCGTGTCGCAGTTGACCCTGATGTGCGCGCGGCGTTGGTCGCGTTTCAGCGCCAGTTTGCGGCGCGGGATGGCGGGGCCGTTTTAGATGGGCGTGATATTGGGACGGTGATTTGCGTGGGCGCGGATGTGAAATTGTTCGTGACTGCAAGTGCTACGACACGGGCGCAGCGCCGATTGGATGAACTAAACGCAAAGGGCATGGGGCTGGCATTTGACGACGTGCTGGCGGATGTTGAAGCGCGCGACAAACGGGACCGTGAACGTGAAACGGCCCCCCTTAAACCCGCGTCCGATGCCATTCTGCTTGATACATCTGAGCTGACAGCGGACGCCGCGATTGCGCGCGCGATCGGGGTCGTGACAGCCGCGCGTTGATACGTTCACGCAGCGGTGCGTTGAGGGTGAGGTCCGCGCGCTAGGCTGATCTGACCCGCGTTGAGAGGACTGCCCATGTTTCGCATCTTATTTTTTATCCTTGCCTTCACCACGCCCGCCTTTGCCCAAGACACCTCCATGACCGCAGAGCGTTTGGCCCAGATCATCATGGACATTGATCCGGATGCCGCGATCACCCCGTCAGGGATCGAACTTACGATTGAGGACATTCCCGTGCTTGTGGTTATGGCCCCCGCTGCGGACCGCATGCGCGCAATGGTGCCAATTGCCAGCGTGGAGGACGTCACCCCAGAAGAAATGAGCCGCATGATGCAGGCCAATTTCGACACAGCACTTGATGCACGCTATGCGGTGGCGCAGGACCGTGTTTGGGGGGTATTCATTCACCCGCTTGGCGCGTTGGAACGGGAACAGTTTTTGTCGGCGATTGCCCAAACTGTGAACCTCGCGCGGACATATGGCACGTTGTATTCAGGCGGTGCGCAGGTGTTTGGCGGAGGCGATTCAAACGACATCTATCAAGGGCTGGTTGATGATCTTCTTAACCGCGGTCAGGACATCTAAAGGTGCGTGCGATGGTCCGCGAGGGTTGGTGGATCAAGGTGCGGGATCGCGTTGAACGCTGTTAAAAACGTGCCGTCAGGGCGGATGCGGAATTTGTGCAACGATGAATTGTAGATGGGCAACAGAACATGCGCCATTTGATGCGTGCTTAGGCCCAAGGCCGCCCGCATCACCATTGAAATGACACCGCCTGATGTGACGCAAAGTACACGTTTTCCCGGTTTCGCGGCCTCTGCCAAAGCGGACAGAATGCGGGATTCGAATGTGGCGAAGGGTTCTGATCCGTTGATCGTGGCCTGTTCCCATGCGGCCAAAGTTTGGGGCATGTGGACGGCAAAATCTTCTGGCGATTTGGGCGGGGACACGTCGTGATGGACTTCCATGTCGCGGATTAGGGCGAAATATTCCATTTCGTTTAGGCGATCATCAAAGGTGTCGGGGCTGACACCCATTCCAGCGGCCGTTTCGCGGTGACGACGCATTGTGCCGCACAGCGTGAGGTCGAACGGGTCTTCGTGCGCGCCCATCCATGCCCCCAGCAATTTTGCTTGTGCATGCCCAAGGTCTGACAGGCGGTCATAGTCTTCTTCGGTTTTGGCACCGGAATTCGCCTGCCCGTGACGGACGAGAATAAGTTCACCCATAAAAACCTCTCATTGCTGTTCTGACACAAGGTCTGCCCATAACCGTGCCATCCCGTCAGATTCGCACATGGCCATAGCATTCAGCGCGGCAGTTTGATCGGCGGTCACATCTGCGCGGCAGGCGTCAAAAGTCTTGCGGATAAGGTCGCTGATCAGCGGGTCGTTCAGTGGCCCGTTCTCGAGTTCAAGAATCGCACCGGACCACATCACCTGTTGTTGTTGGGCCAGCGCGACACAGGCACTGCCTTCGCGGTCGCATTCTACTTGCGTCCAAAGCGGGACAACGCCCTCGTCGATCAGGATATCAGCGATCAGCGGGGCGCAGTGGGTTTGCGGAAAGGGCACGAATTCATGCCAGCCTGTCAGGTCTGTATTCTCGCATCCTGTTCCAGCGGCAATGGTGGCTGCGATTGCGGGTAGGCCTTCGTCTTCAAAGGGGGCCGCACAGGTTGCCAGATCTTGGCCAAGGCAGGCTTGTGTTGCGGCGAATACTGCACGTTTCAACACAAATGTGCCCCGCATCAGGGTGTCACATCGCGCCGCAAGGTCCGGCGCGTCTGGATCGGCGCGGCATTCTTCAAATGCAGTATCATAGGTAAACAGGGTCGCTTGGGGCGACCAGTCAGCCGCAGCAGCAGCCGGCAAGAAAAATAGGAGGGCAATCAAACGATACATTCGCGCACCATAGCTTGCCGTGCTGGAGGCGCAATCGGGTGTGTGATAGGAAATACCAACCCCTTTGATGAGAGTGATGTGATGTCCGAACTTAAGATCACCTGTCCCACCTGTTCCAATGAAATCGAGCTGACAGAGCAGTTGGCCGGTCCGATGCTGGCCGATCTGCGCACGTCCTTTAATGACGAGCTTGCCAAGCGGGAAGCCCAAGCCGCCAAGGCCGTTCAGGTTGCCACGGCGCAGGCCAAAGAAGCAGGCAAGGCAGAGGCGGCGACAGATCAGGCGGCGTTGCTGGAACGTGTAAAAGAACAAGACGTGAAGCTGCGCGCAGCACAGGCAGCGCAGGCAGCCGCGATGAAGCGCGAACAGGAGCTGGCGGACAAAGAAGCGGAGCTGGAACTAACCGTACAGAAAACCATTGCCGTAGAACGAACCGCGATGGCCGAAAAGCTGGGCCGCGAGGCACACGAAAAGGCGTCTTTGCAAGTGGCAGAGCAAGCCCAGATGATTGAAGGCATGAAAAAGCAGATCGAAGCGCTGAAGCAAAAGTCAGAGCAAGGATCAATGCAGACCCAAGGCGAAGCGGCGGAAATTGTGCTTGAGGAAACGCTGGGACAAGCGTTCGCGATGGATGATTTTGTGCCTGTCGCCAAAGGGGTGAACGGCGCGGACGTGCAGCAAAATGTTATGGCGCAGGGCGCGTTGGCGGGACGGATTTTGTGGGAAAGCAAGCGCACCAAAAACTGGACGGCAGGGTGGTTGGCCAAATTGCGAGACGATCAGCGGTCGTCGGGGTGCGAAATTGCGGTGATTACATCGGTGGCGCTGCCGGACGGGATCGACAGTTTCGGTCTGGTCGATGGCATTTGGGTGTGCGCACCGCGCTATGCCGTGCCGCTTGCGACATCGTTGCGCCAAACGCTGATTGATGTCGCGGGGGCGAAGGGGCGCGCGATGGGCCAAGAAACCAAGATGGAAATGATCTATGATTATCTGACAGGCACACAGTTCAAGCAGCGCGTCGACGCGATTGTTGAGCGGTTCGAGGATATGCAGGACAATCTGCGCAAAGAACGTGTGTTCATTGAAAAGCAATGGGCGCTGCGGGCCAAGCAGATTGATCTGGTAATCGCATCGACGGTAGGCATGCACGGCGATTTGCAAGGGATTGCGGGTAGGGCGATGCCCGAGATTGAGAGCTTGGATGCCCTGATGATTGGTAAGGACGACGGCTAATGCGATGTGCTGTTAACTGCTAGGTTTTGCGTTTTTGCAGTTTATCGATAACTTGGGCTAACACATTCTTGTTCAGCTAGCCGCGATCGGAAAAGCTATGACTTGCCGCTATATCTCAAGAACCCTGGTTTTCGCATGCAGCGTCATTTTCGGATTGTTGGGCGGTGAGGCCTCTTTGCGCGCGCAGCAAGCTCAACTGCAAAACCTTGCTTTTGAGCAAGACAACTTGAGCCGGGACTTTCTGTTGTATCACCCCGCTGGCTTGGAAGCATCCAGCGGACCAAGGCCCTTGTTTCTTGTGATCCACGGGTGCGCAGGCACGGCGCGCGGCATGGTCCGGCTGACCAACCGGCGCTGGAATGCCTTGGCGGATCGGCACGGGTTCTACGTTGTTTACCCCAATGGCATAGACAAGATATGGGACTTTGGCGAAGGGCGGGTGTCCAGTCGTTTGAACCAGCGCGTCGATGATTTGACTTATTTCCGCAACGTGATCGCGGCAACGTCTTCAACAGTCAACATTGATAGCAGACGAGTTTTTGCAACGGGCCTATCGCGGGGAGCGCAGGCTTCATTCTTTTTGGCCTGCAATATGCCCGAAAAAATACGTGCAATAATGCCCGTCGCGACGAACTTGCCAGAATACATGGTGAATGAATGTCAATCTGGTCCGCCCGTTGGGATGGCGTGGGTGACAGGTACTGCTGATCCGCAGGTGCCGTTCAATGGGGGCACGATCACGGTCTTGGGCCAACAGCGTGATGTGGTCCTGTCGTCTGAGCAAACCATCGCGTTGTGGTTGCGCAGAAACGGGTGCGGATCGAACGCCCAGACCCAGACAATAGATGTCCGCCCAGATGATGGCGTGTCTGTCACTTTGCGCAATTGGTCCTGTTCCGGCGCGCCCGTTGGTCATTACGCTGTTCAAGGTGGCGGGCATACGTGGCCATCGGGGCGCCAGTTCTTACCTATCCGGCTTGTTGGTCCTGTATCACTTGATGTTGACGCGGCAGATGAGGGGTGGGCGTTTTTCTCGCAGTTCTAACGCACAGCTGCCAAAGCGGGGCAGTACCCCTTTGACCCTTGCTCTTAACGCCATTTAATCCTATACGCCGCATCGTTGATGGGTCGTAGAACGCACAGCAGGGCAGGGTCGGAGTTTCCGGCCCTCTTTGTTGTTCTGGGACTCTCGGCAAATTTTAATCAAGTCCGGCGGATATCGATCCGTTCGGCCAACACAGACCCTAGGAAACCCACGCCACATGGCTCAAAACGTATCTATGGAGGAATTCGAAGCCCTTCTTACCGAAAGCTTCGAAATTGACACGCCACAAGAAGGCAGTGTCGTCAAAGGCAAAGTGATCGCAATCGAAGCGGGACAAGCCATCATCGACGTCGGCTACAAGATGGAAGGCCGCGTAGATATTAAAGAATTCGCAGATCCAGGCGCAGCGCCGGAAATCGCAGTTGGGGACACCGTTGAAGTGTTCTTGCGGTCGTCCGAAAACGCGCGCGGCGAAGCTGTCATCTCTCGTGAGATGGCGCGTCGTGAAGAAGCATGGGATCGCCTCGAAAAAGCATATGCAGACGAAGAGCGTGTCGATGGCGCAATCTTTGGCCGCGTTAAAGGTGGCTTTACTGTTGATCTGGGCGGCGCGGTTGCGTTCCTTCCCGGCTCACAGGTTGACGTTCGTCCGGTCCGCGATGCGGGTCCGTTGATGGGTCTCAAGCAGCCATTCCAGATCCTCAAGATGGACCGCCGTCGTGGCAACATCGTTGTATCGCGTCGTGCGATCCTCGAAGAATCCCGTGCTGAACAGCGCGCGGAAGTCATCGGCAACCTCACTGAAGGTCAAGAAGTCGACGGCGTCGTCAAGAACATCACCGAATACGGTGCGTTCGTTGACTTGGGCGGCGTAGACGGCCTGTTGCACGTGACTGACATGGCATGGCGCCGTGTGAACCACCCATC
>JABBAI010000024.1 GCA_018608045.1 Octadecabacter sp.
TTGTCAGACGCGAATAAATATACCCGACCTCTTGGAGGTTAAACAGCGCCGCCGCATGGTCCGCATCGCGAAACACATAAGCCGTGGTCTGATAAATGGGCGTATTGCGCGCGCCGGTGGCGGGATCAGGGCGTGCGCCTGCGTGAATTTGCAAGGTGTCAAAGCCGTAGGATGGCGTGTCGGTCATAAGATCTCTCCAAAGATAAAGTTGGCGTCAACTTAAAGCGTATGTTGACTGACCTCAATGTGGAGTCTGCGATGGGGCTGAAAATCGCTTTCCAATTCAAAACCAACATAAAATAGCGGATAGTAATGGGGCGTTAACCAAAATCACGCAAAACGACGGGGCGGTACAGGCAGGGACGCCGATGACCGCACACGAAGATGTTGATGATCGAGTATTCTCCGGCGCGGCCCGCAAAAGCCGCGTTGGATTTTCCTTCGCCATCTTTGTGTTTTAAATATCCTCGGGGGGCCGCAGGCGGGAGCAGACAGCCCCCTCTGTTCAAACGTCTTTTCCCTAAGCCTGGCAGCAGAACGCCGCGGATTTTCGCTAGAAGATGCGCCCCGCCCGCCGCAGGCGCCGATTGAAGATCGCTTTAACACCAGCGCCTAACGCATCCAGAACCCTTCTTTCTTGATCCGGTTGCGTAACTGGCGTTCACGGGGGGCAAATCGTTTTGATCAAACATCGCCCTCACTTTGTGCCCGCGCCCCTGATAGATCATCCGCTTGAACGCATCATATTGCTTGAGCCATTTTTTCACTTTGTTGGGGCTGGTGACATCCTCAAGCACCTTCACCACCGCATCGCTTCCGCGCGCATATAGCAGCGGCAACAGGCGGTAATGACAGCTCAGTTCACCGTCTAAACCAGCCAATGTGTCGTCGGGTCGCCTGCCGCCAAAACTGTGGATGACCAGCGGCAGGGCTACCTGATCCAGCCATGGGTCAAGCGATTGCAGAACCAGTTCTTCGGGGCGATTGTCACGAATATCGACAGCCCAGTCACGCCAGCGCTGACGAAAGGCGGGGGCGTCATGCCCCATGACCCAGCCCGCGTAAAAATACAGGTAGCGTTTCCAATATTCATCAGGCTGATCCAGATCCAAGGTCGGTTCAAACGCCAACCCGTACCGATCATAAAGGGATTTCCACGTCGCACTGTAGCCCGGCCAATAGAGTTCTTCTTCTGGCCATGTTCCTGTGCGCCGCATGGAGGCTGAGGGTCGCGTGAAATCAGTGTGCAACGTGCCGATGTCGCCCAAAATCAGGGTGTCGCTGTCCAAAAACAGAAAATTACGACCCTGTGGCATCGCGCACAGCGCCTCGATCTTGTTTCCGTGCGGATAGCTTTCGCCGAATGTTTCATTCTCGAACGGCAAGATCACTGCACCCAGTTCCTCCAGCGCGCCTTTGATGTCGCCGGGCATGCTTGGATCTTTGGTACAAAGCGTCCCTGCTTGCGGTTCTGCCACATATAATGTGCCGGAAAATGTTGGTGCATTGGCGCGTAAGGACGCGGCAAGAAGCAAGCATTCATATTGCAATCGCCCGCCTTGCCCGACGATGATAATATCAAAGTCTCACGATATATCGGGCGGGGTTGCGGCCTTGGTTGGTTTTGATTTTTTCGCCATTTGACTTGCCTGCTTGCTCTTTGTGGACACTATAGGGCTGCGATAGGTCGGACGCAAAGGCCCGTTTGCTGCATAGGAGACCGAAATGATTGATTTATTTTTGCCACTTATTTTGGGCATGGGGGTGGGGATCGACCCGCCCCAAACACAATCGGCCCCGGCGCCGCCTGTTTTGGCTGGCGAAGACATTGCCACAGCCGACCTTGGATCAGGGGACGATCTGGACGGCGCGCGTGACCCCGAACCCCAAATCGCGACCGGCAAATTCACCACCGCGCTCGAGGTGCGCCCCATTCTGGGAATGACCCAGAGCAGCTGGGTCGGCGTGCGCGAATATGACGGTCAGGATTTGGTATATTTCACCCATTTGATGGCTTGGCGCTGTGGCCTTTGGGATATTCGGTACGGGGTCAATGGAGGTCCCGCCGACATTGTTGTCCCGATGGAACCCTGCAACGAGGAATTCGCCCAGCCCAATGTTATGATCGACCTCGAAAATTACGCGCCCTACGTGACCTTCCTGCTGGGCTTTGTCGAAAATATATCTGTTGAGATCGTGTATGACGACGGCGGGATTGAGACCGTGGCGTTTGATCGTGCGGATGTGCGGATCCCGTAGGGGCATAGATTGTGGCAGGTGCGGCAAATAGTGGCCTGATTTTACGTGTTTGTAAGTGAACTTTTAAGGCCGCGCCGCCCCTAAATGTATCAAATACCTGATGATGGTCGGCATGGCCGTCTGGATGCTCTCGCAGCTGTGATAACAAATCGTTTGACCCTCCACCTACAGGAAGGCTTAGCGATGTCAAAAATACGAGAAGGGTCCGTGCATTCAATGAAATCGATTATCGCAATTGTCGCCATTCTGGTTGCGGGTGGTGTGGGCTACGCGATGTGGCCCGCAGCATCCCACACACCCGCCGACACTGCCGCGGCCAGTCTTGAAGCTGGGGTGCTCGAAGATGTTTTGGTGCCCGAAACCCTGTCGCAGAATGCCCAGATCGGGCAGCTTGGATATGATGCCAAATGTTCGGCGTGCCACGGAGCGAATGCGGCCGGCCAAGATGGCGTCGCGCCGCCACTGGTCCACATCATCTATGAACCGAGCCATCACGGTGACGAAGCGTTCCAGCGGGCTGCTGCGATGGGTGTCCGCGGACATCACTGGCCGTTTGGTGATATGCCTGCGGTTGAGGGTGTTACACGGGGCGATGTAACTATTATCATCGCCTACATTCGAGAACTGCAACGTGCCAACGGGATCAATTGATCACTAACAACAAGACTGGAAACCACAATGAAGACTTTTCTACTCGCAGGCATGATCGGGTTTTGGGCAACAGGGGCGATGGCGCATTCCCCTCTCGATGCCACGACTCCTGCCAA
>JABBAI010000109.1 GCA_018608045.1 Octadecabacter sp.
CCTTACGGCAAGTCACGTTTCCCTGACCTTCTAAAGTGGTTTGTCGAATATGGTGTTGCGGTAACACCGCTGATAGCGTGGTGAAAACGCGTCAACAGGAGATTCACAATGCCCGTCATTAACCGTATCGCGGCGTTCGCAGACGACATGGCGCAGTGGCGCCGTTATTTGCACCAACACCCCGAATTGGGTCAGCAATGTCAGGAAACGGCGGCCTATGTCGTGGATCGGTTGCGCGAATTCGGGGTTGATGAAATTCACGAAGGCATCGCCATTTCTGGTGTTGTTGCGATCATCAATGGGCGCGAAAGTGGGCCGACTGTCGGGTTGCGTGCGGATATGGATGCCCTCCCGATTGAGGAATCGACGGGGGCTGAATGGGCGTCCCTGAACCCCGGAAAGATGCACGCCTGTGGGCACGACGGGCATACGACGATGCTTTTGGGGGCTGCGCGATATCTGGCTGAAACCCGCAATTTCAAAGGCCGCGTCGCGCTGATTTTCCAGCCAGCCGAGGAAACGGGCGGCGGCGCAGAGCTGATGGTTGAAGAAGGGATGTTGGAGAGGTTCGACATCCGTGACGTTTATGCGCTGCACAATATGCCTGATGTCCCTATTGGTCAGTTTTACACCACGCCCGGTCCGATAATGGCAGCCGTCGATACATTTCACGTCGATATCAAAGGTGAGGGCGGGCATGGGGCCTATCCGCAAGACACCCGCGATCCGATTCCTGCGGCATTGGCGATCGGGCAGGCCATGGGCACCATCGTGTCGCGCAATCATCGCGCTTTGGATGATCTGGTCGTGTCGGTCACGATGATCCACGCGGGCACAGCGGACAATATTATTCCCGAGGGCGCGTATGTCGGTGGCACGGTGCGCACGTTCGACAAAGACGTGCAGGCCATCGTCAAACGGCGCATGGCCCAGATCGTTGAGGGACACGCAGCGGCGTTTGATGTGGACGCAACATTGCGCTACGAAGAAGGGTTCCCCGCGACGATCAATTCACCTGACGAGACGGCGTTTGCTGCAGGCGTGGCCCGGGAAGTTGCTGCTGAAGGGGTCGTGATTGATGATGCGTCCCGCGAAATGGGGGCCGAAGATTTCGCATACTTCTTAGAAAAACGTCCCGGATCGTATTTGTTTGTTGGCAACGGCGATACGGCAGGGCTGCACCAGCCGAATTATGATTTCGATGATGCGACAGCGCCTTATGGTGCGTCGTTCTTTGCGCGCCTTGCCGAACGTGCGTTGCCTTTGGAAAATTTGGGGGAGGACGCGTAATGGCGCTAGAGGATGCCAAGGGCCAGATTGATCTGGCGTTCACGCGCGATGACCTCAAGGGGTGCGCGTTTGAAAATACGTTTGGCGGGGCGACATCGTTTCTGCGGCGCAAATATACCAAGGATTTGCGCGGCGTTGATTTGGCTGTGACGGGGGTGCCGTTCGATCAGGCGGTGACCAATCGGCCCGGTACACGGTTTGGCCCCCGCGCCATCCGAGAGGCAAGCACCCTACAACCCTACGACCCGCCCTATGGCTGGGGCTTTGACCCGCTGGGCGAATTTGCCATCGCGGATGTTGGTGATCTGGCGTTTGATTATGCCAATGTTGCGGGGACGCCAGCCGCGATTGAGGCCCATATCGCGGCAATTTTGGCCGCGGATGTGGGGACTGTGACGCTGGGTGGCGACCACTTTATCACGCTGCCGATCCTGAAGGCCTACGCTGCGAAATATGGACCTGTCGGGGTGATCCAGTTTGATGCCCATTCGGATTTATGGGCAGACGACGATATGGACCGCGTCGATCACGGCACGTTTATGTATAAAGCCGTGAAGCTTGGGTTGGTGGACCCGAAGCGGGCGGTGCAGATCGGTATTCGCACGGTATGTGACGATTACTGCGGGATCGAATTTATCGACGCGCGCACCGTTCATGAAAAGGGCAGTGATTGGGTCGCTCAGCGCGCCAAGGATATCGTTGGCGATGGGGCCACCTATGTGACCTTTGATATCGACGCGCTTGACCCTGCTTTTGCCCCAGGTACGGGCACGCCCGTTTGGGGCGGGCTTGCGTCATGGCAGGCCGCGGCGATGCTGCGTGATTTGGCGGGCATCAATATGGTAGGGGGCGATATTGTCGAAGTGTCGCCAGCCTATGACAGCGGCGGTATCACGGCAGTGGCCGGCGCGCATGTCGCGTTTGAGCTGTGCTGCCTTCATTTGTGGAACAAGAGAAATGTCTGACTTTAACCAGCCGGTTTCTGGCAACGATCTGGCCCGTTTTGCAGGCCTGCAAACATTCATGCGGCTGCCCGATGCGCCGACGCCAGAGGGCCTTGATGTGGGGTTTATCGGGGTGCCTATGGATATCGGCACAAGTTGGCGATCCGGCACGCGGTTCGGCCCCAAACAATTGCGCCAAGAAAGCGCGATGATCCGGCCTTACAATATCCAGACGGGGGCCGCACCTTTTGATAGTTTGCAGTGTGCCGACCTTGGTGACATTGCAATCAACACGTTTAATTTGGCCGACAGTTTGTCAATTATTCAAAAGACTTACGAAGATATTTTAAAGCATCCATTCATTCCAATGGGCCTCGGCGGGGATCATTCGATGACCCTGCCGATCCTGCGCGCCATGGCCAAAAAACACGGGCCTTTGGCACTGGTGCATGTGGATGCCCATGCAGACGTCAACGATGAGATGTTTGGAGAACGTGAAACCCATGGCACCGTCTTTCGTCGTGCGTATGAAGAAGGTCTTCTAGTGCCTTCAAAAGTATGGCAAATTGGGCTAAGGGGTACAGGCTACACCGCAGAAGATTTCACAGAGGCCGCCGATTGGGGCTTTAACCAGCGGCTTGCATCATCTTTGTGGCACAAGCCTCTGGATACATTGGGAAAAGAGGTTGTGGAGTCTATAGGGGGTCATCCAACTTATTTTACTTATGACATCGACAGCCTCGACCCTAGCTTTGCACCCGGCACGGGAACGCCTGAAATCGGCGGGCTAACCACGATGCAAGCGATGGAGCTGATCCGCAATCTGCGCGGGCTCAACATTGTGGGTGGTGATCTGGTTGAGGTTTCGCCCCCCTATGATACGACGGGCAATACCGCGTTGACGGGGGCAAATATCATGTTTGAAATGTTGAGCATCCTGCCCGGTGTGAAATACCGCTAAAGCGGCCAATCGCGGCGTTTGGGTTCGACATGAACTTACTACGGCCCTGAGGCGAAGGAATATAGTGAGCCCATGAAATACATCATCTTCGTTCTGATCGGTCTTTTGGCAGCACTTGTGGCGGTAGCGATTTACGTCCGTGTCGCCCCGAGTAAAGCTGCGCTTTGGCATAACCCCAACGTGCCTGTCATGGGACCGGGGGAGTATCCGGCTGATGGTGCCCATCTGTCCCAGCGTCCGATTGAAGGCGATGGGTTTGCGCAACTTGCAGCGCTTGACGCAATCGTTCGTGCGACAGCGCGCACCAGCGTTTTGGCGGGATCGGTTGAAGATGCAAAAATCACATACATCACGCGGTCGCGGGTTTTCGGATTTCCTGATTACACAACCGTCACATTGATGCAGCTGCCCTCGACAGGGATGTCGACGGTTCAAATCTACAGTCGCCTGCGATTTTGGAAATATGATATGGGCGTGAACCGGTTCCGGATCGAAAACTGGATTTCACAGTGGCAACCCGTGAGGGACGCGCAATGATCCCCAATGACCGCCTGATGCAAATCACCGAACGGTTCGAATTCCTTGAGGCTCGTATGGGCGAGGGGTTGGGCGGCGATGAGTTTGTCGCCGTCAGCCGCGAATACGCGGAGCTGCGGCCAGTGGTTGAAGTGGTGCGCACCTATCAAGACTTAACGGCCGAGATTGAGGGGGCCGAGGCGATGCTGTCGGACCCAGAGATGAAAGAGCTCGCCGAGATGGAATTGCCAGACCTGCGCAACAGGCTGCCCGCGGCAGAGCAGGCTGTTAAGCTTGCGTTGATCCCGCGTGATAGTGCTGATGGTAAACCTGCACTGTTGGAAATCCGCCCCGGAACGGGTGGGGATGAGGCTGCGCTGTTTGCCGGTGATTTGTTGCGAATGTATCAGAAATACGCCGATACAATGGGCTGGAAGTTCGAAATTCTTGAAGAATCACAATCCGAACTGGGCGGTATCAAAGAAGTAACGGCCCGAATGACAGGCAATAATGTTTTTGCGCGGATGAAATACGAATCCGGTGTGCACCGTGTTCAGCGCGTGCCGGAAACCGAAAGTGGCGGGCGTGTGCATACATCAGCGGCGACCGTGGCGGTGCTGCCGGAAGCCGAAGATGTCGACATTCAGATCAACGCCAATGACATCCGCATTGATACGATGCGCGCGTCGGGATCGGGGGGGCAGCACGTGAACACGACCGACAGTGCAGTGCGGATCACCCATATGCCTAGCGGGATCGTGGTCACGTCGTCTGAAAAATCCCAGCACCGCAACCGCGAAATCGCGATGCAAGTCCTCAAGACGCGGCTGTATGATGCGGAACGCCAAAAGCTGCATGATGAACGCAGCGCGGATCGTGCGTCACAGGTAGGGTCGGGGGACCGCAGTGAGCGCATCCGCACCTATAATTTCCCGCAAGGGCGCATGACGGATCACCGCATCAACCTGACGCTTTATAAGCTCGATGCTGTGATGCAGGGCGATCTGGATGAGGTCATCGACGGTTTGATCCAAGACGCCCAAGCCACCGCATTGGCGGAGATGGGGGAGTGATGTCGGGTTTGCCGTGCAACGGATGAGGCCGGTTTACGGCACGATGACCGTTCAAGCGGCATTGACCAAAGGCATAGGCATGCTGAAAGACGCAGGCGTTGAAGGTCACATCCGTGATGCGCGTTTGTTGATGGCGTGTAGCCTTGGGATCGGGGTTGAACGCCTGACGCTGCACGACACATCCAAATTGTTGGACATGCAGGAAGCTTCGTTTTTTGACGCGGTCCGGGGCCGGATGGCGCGGCGGCCGATGTCGCATTTGCTGGGCCGTCGCGACTTTTACGGGCGTCGTTTTACTGTGACGCCGGATGTGTTGGATCCACGCGGGGACACGGAAACGCTTGTTGAGGCGGCGTTGGGGGTGCCGTTCAAGACCTTTCTGGACTTGGGGACGGGGTCGGGCTGCATTTTGGTGACGCTTTTGGCTGAACGCAAAGACGCGCGTGGGATCGGCACGGATGTGTGCAGACGTGCGATGAAAATTGCCCGAATGAACGCGCAAGTTCTGGGGGTGGCGCGGCAATGCGCGATTGAATCATCCGACTGGTTCGGATCGGTGGAGGGCACGTTTGATCTGATCGTGTCGAACCCGCCCTACATTGCAGCAGACGAAATGGACGAGCTGGCAGAAGAGCTGTCGTTTGAGCCGCGCATGGCGCTGACGGATGAGGGCGATGGATTGTCGTGTTACCGCATCATCACAGCAGGTGCGGGGGCGCATTTGAACGCGGGGGGATGGCTGATGGTTGAAATCGGTCCGACCCAAGGGGCCGCGGTTGTCGCGATGTTTGAAGACGCTGGATTGCACAATATTGCGATTCGCCCTGACCTAGACGGGCGGGATCGTGTCGTTGTGGGCCAAAAGACGCTGTAATTCGCTAATTAATCGCATTTTTCATAGAATCATCTTGCGATTAATACCCTTGGCAGCATACTTACGTACAGCGGACAGAGCAGGGCCATTTGGCCCCTCATCCATGACACGCCACAACATCGCAAGCTCGCGTTTTATTTAGGTTCCGCATGAGGTGGGATCGGGCTGCGACAGAGAAAACAGGCTGCTTCCCTTATGAAATCCTCCCGATCCCGTTCGCGGAACAAGAACCGCAACAACACTCGCCCGTCCGGTGGTAACATCGTCAATCGCGTCTTTGACAGCTCCGGCCCCGAAGGCAAAGTGCGGGGCACGCCCCAGCAGATCGTTGAGAAATACACGCAAATGCATCGCGATTCCCTGTTGGCACGCGATTCTGTGAACTCTGAAAACTTCGCGCAACACGCAGAGCACTACACGCGTTTGTTGGCCGAGGCGCAAAAAGAGATTGATGCGAAACGCGAAGAGCAAGAACAGCAAAACCGTGAGCGCCAGATAGAGCGTGACCGCGAACGCAATGAACGCCTTAAGGCGCAGGAGGAGGCCGCAGCCGCTGCCCCACCACCTCCGCCTCCGCCACCAGTACAACCTGAGGACGCAGGTTTGGTTGAAACACCCGAAGAAGCGGCCCCGCCCAAGAAGCGGCGCACACGCAAGCCCAAGACGCGGCCCGATCAAACGTCCGGTGATGGTGCAGCCCCAGAAGTGGCTGAGTAATTCAAAAAGGCCTCCGATGAAATCGGGGGCCTTTTTGCTAAGGGCTTAGGATTGGGATTTGAGGCTGCGCGCGAGGGCGCAAAAGCGTTCCACGTCAATCTGTTCGGCGCGATCCGTCGGTTTTATATCTGCCGCGATTAGGTGGTCTTCAATCTCAGCGCTCAGCCCCTTGAGGGATGATCGCAGCATTTTGCGTCGTTGATTGAACGCGGTCGCCGTGATGTGTTGCAGCATCTTTGCATCCGCCGGAAAGCGCGGCGTTGGCAGCGCCTTCAGGTGAACCACAGCGCTGGACACTTTTGGTGGTGGGGAAAAGGCTTCCGGTGGCAGGTTCATCACGATGGATGCGTCCGTGCGCCATTGCGATATCACCGCGAGGCGCCCGTAGGCTTTTGATCCGGGTTCAGCGGTGATGCGTTGCGCGACTTCGCGTTGAAACATCAGCGTCAGGCTGTCCCAGAACGGCGGCCAATCGGGCGGGGTCAGCCAACGGATCAACAGTTCGGTGCCGATATTATAGGGTAGGTTTGCCGCCACGCGGATCGGCGGTGTCAGGTGATCGAGGGGGTTGATGTCGAGGGCATCGCCAATCATCACGGAAAATCGGTCAGGGTAGGCGGCCTCGATCTCGGCCAATGCGGGCAGGCAGCGTTCGTCTTTTTCGATGGCAAGGACGCGGCGTGCGCCCTCGGCCAGCAGACCGCGCGTCAGACCACCGGGGCCGGGGCCGATTTCAAGAACGTCGTGGTCTTCGTTTTTGCCAGACAGGCGCGCGATCTTAGCTGTCAGGTTCAGGTCTAGCAGGAAGTTCTGGCCGAGCGATTTTTTCGCTGCCAACCCGTGGGTGTCGATCACTTGCTTGAGAGGGGGGAGGTTGTCGATCATGCCCGTGCCTCCGCCATTTGCGCGGCCATTTTTAGCGCGGCGATCATGGACGTTGCGTCTGCGATGCCTTTGCCTGCGATGTCGAAGGCTGTGCCATGGTCGGGCGAGGTGCGCACAAATGGCAGACCAAGGGTGACGTTCACGCCGCCGGAAAAATCCAGCGTTTTGATCGGGATAAGGGCTTGATCGTGATACATACAGATCGCCGCGTCATAGGATTTGCGCGCGCCAGCGTGAAACATGGTGTCTGCCGACAAAGGCCCCGCAATGTCAAAGCCTTCGGCGCGCAGTGCGTCCAAGGTTGGGGCGATCATGTCGATTTCTTCATGACCCATTTTGCCGCCTTCGCCTGCGTGAGGGTTCAACCCTGCAACGGCAAGACGGGGGGACGCGATGCCAAAGTCGCGTTTAAGCGCGGCGTGGGTGATGAGGATCGTGTCGGTCAGCGTCGCCGCAGACAGTTGTTCTGGCACTTGGGACAACGGGATATGGATCGTGGCGGGCACCACACGCAGCACATCACACGCGAGCATCATCACCACAGACGACCGTTCGGCCAATGCCGCTAGATATTCCGTGTGACCGGGGTAGGCGAAATCAGCGCCGTCAATCAGTGCTTGTTTGTGGATCGGGGCGGTACACAGGGAGGAGCAGTCGCCTGATTGCACAAGGGTCACCGCGTCGGAAATCGCATCAATCACGCCTTGCGCGTGGATAGGGTTCGGGGTTCCAGCCACGCGCGGTGCGCGGAAATCGCGCGCGAGCACAGGGAAGGCCGTAGCCGCTGCTGCGTCTTTAACATCGGTGATCGCCTGCCATTTTGTGCCGTCGGGCAAATGCGTCGGATCACCAATCCAAACCATCGGAATATCTGCGCCCAATTGCTTCCAAGCGGCAACAGCGATTTCAGGCCCGATACCTGCGGGTTCGCCACAGCTGATGGCAATGGGTTTCATGACTTACGGAAAGCTGATGGTTGCTGCTGCGCGCAGATCGGCCAACAGGGCATCCGCATAGGTTGCAAGCCGCTGGGATCGCAATTGGTTACGGACCGTTTCACGATCCACACCTTCACCTAAAACAGGCGTGCGCCCACACATCATCAAAAATACCAAAGTTTCACCATTCGCCTGGGTAAGCGAGTAGTTCGTTTCCCCTGTGTCCAGCGTCGCGAGGATCATGGCCACATCTGTCGGAATGTCGGCGGGGGGCAGAACGTCACGTTGCAGGCGGTCTTCTGGTAGGCCTTGGGCCACACCGTAAAGATCGTCACAGGTGTCAACACGGTTATCAATGGATTGGGCTTCGCGCAGGGCACGGTCTGTCAGACCACCCGCGATATAAAACGCAGCATATTCGATCGCGGCCGGTTCTGGTGCGACTTGGTTTACTTCGCGCAGGCCGCGCATCTGGAACAGCGCCACACCATCGGTGATCGGAATGGGGGCCGTCACTTGTCCTGGCGCGAGGTCGAGCAACAAACCGCGAAGACCTGCGGGGTAGTTGGTGATTGGCAACCAATCAAGGCGACCACCACGCGTGCGCGATGGCAGTGCAGATACGCGGCGGGCCTCGGCCTCAAACGCGGAGGTAGATGTGAGTTGTGCAATGCGCTGCGCCGTTGCCAAGGCACTTGCCGCGCGTGGGGGCGGCGCTGCGATGATAATCTCGTTCAAAAGAACCTCAATACCAGCAGAGCCGCTGGATTGTCCTAAGGCTTGATCGATTTCTGCCTCTGACACTTGGGCGCGATCGCCAAAACGGGACCGGATATACTCGAGCCAGCTGACATTGACCCGCACGAAATCGCGGAATGTTTCTTCGGCGACGCCCGCTTGGCCAAGAACGGCGATGAATTGATCGACGTCCATATTTTCGCGGGCGGAAAATTCACCCATCGCGCCGCGCAGACCTTCTGGCGTGATCCGCAAACCTGCGGCATTCAATGCCTCAAGCTTCAGGCGGTCTTCGATCAATTGATCGCGGGCCACTTGTTGCAGATCGCCGGGTGTGCGGAACACACGCAGCATCGCCTCCCGTTGATCAATTTCAAATTCGCTGACGACGGCATCGTTGATCACGATGACTGGTGCAAATTGTGCCACTGCGAAAGTAGGCGACATCAGGGCCATCGTTGTGGCAATCGCTGAAATCAGTGCGCGCATGGAGGTCCTCGTTCTTTGTCTACTCGGGTCGTATCAATCGGTGCAGCGGTGCGCGGGTGATCCAACAGAGCGTCCGGCGCTAAAGCCGTTGAGCCCGATGGAAAATCCGAAGTCCGTGCTTGGTGTGACTGTAGTGGAAGATGTAAAGCGGCGCGACACAGAAAAATCAACTGTCACGCATTCGTTCTGCCAGCCGATTTCAAGGCCGGTTTGGGTCGGTTCATCCGCGAGAACGTCATAACGCGCATCCAAGCCCACCGACCACATGTCGTTAACGCGGTACGTGGTATCAAACGCCAGTTCCCCAACATCGTCAGGGCGGTCTTCATCTGTATCAACCGGCAAAAAGATATAGCTGGCTGTGAGGTCAAGGTTATCGCCTGACCAACCTGCGCGGGTTTCTGTTTTGGTGATGTCAAAGTCGGAATTTACGATAACGCGGCTATCCAGGGACAATCCCGCTGGAACGCGCAGCTGCCCCGCGATCAACCAATCCGATGATGTGTTGCCAAGACCCGATGTGGCAGAAAATGTCGCGTCTTCTTCATCGCGAAACACGCGGCCTACAGTAAGGGTACTGTCCCAGCCCGCCTGTCCGATCCGCGTCCATGTCACACCCGCCGCACCGCGCAGACCTTGTTCAACCGCATCTTCACCAGAAAAACGCGACAGCGCCGATAGGTTGGCTTGGTCGAATTCTGTGGCGCGGCTGTCTTCGTTTTCAACGTCACCGCCTTCAACGGACGAAAAAGCGACTTGGATCATTGGTTCGATCACATGGATGGCTGTCGCCGTTTTGCGCATCAAAGGGTAGCGCAGAGTGGTTTGCCCGAACAGCGTGCTGCGCAAGGTGTCGTCTGTGTCGCTGTCATCACTGACATTATAATAATCGACGTTAAAGCCAAACGTCCCATCCACGACAAACCCCATTTGGGTCACGGCATTGCCATGCCACTGCGTCCCAAACCCGATACGAGATACATCGCGGCCCGTGTCCAGCGCTGACGTGTCACGGTAGTGGGATTGCAGATCAGACGTGAACGTCCAAGTGCCACCCCAATCGGGCGTTGTGCGACGTTCCCATGAAATATCGCCCAAAAGCGGCGGCAACGTCCCGGAAGCTTCGCCAGCGCGCAAAGACGAATAATATGTCAGTGACGCCAAGGTCATGTCGCGATCGCGGATGCGTTCAAGCGCAATTTCACTGTCGAGGCGGTCTTTCTCTGAATATCCGTATTCCAGCAGGTAGGCGTCATCGGATGTGTATTCGATGTCAAAGCGCAGTTTTACATCATCGCCAAGATCAAAGATGCCGTCCGCAAACAAATAGCCCCGCGTGCCGTCCAAAAGATCATCGTGGGTTATAGCGGCGGCTACAGCGATTTCGCCGCGCACATAGGCTTGGCGAAAGGCGGCTTCTAACGTCGTGGTGGATGTGGACAGATAGGGGGTCAGCGTCAGATCACGGTGATCGCCCAATTTGATAAAATACGGCAACTTGATCACGAAGCCAAGATTGTCGGTATTGCGCCAACGGGGGCTTAGAAGACCTGTGGCGCGTTCCAGCGTCGGCGCGGGCAGGCGCATGCGGGGGAGGTAGAAGACAGGCACACCGCGAATGCGAAAGGTTGCATCATCAAAGTAAAGCTGCTGTTCATCCGTGTCGTGCACAACGCGGCGGGCGCGGATTTCCCACAGCGGCGATTCCCCGTTCGCGCAGACATGGCAGGACGTGGCAGCCACTTGATAAAGCTGCGTATAGCGCCCGTCGACGCGGTCAATCTGGTTGGCGGCCATTTGCAGTTGTTCGTTCAACACCAATCGTGCCCCGCGCAGGATGCCATTTCTAAGTTGCGGATCCAAAGACGCAGTATCAGCCGAAAAAATTGTACCGTCTGGCCCGACAATATAGACAGGGCCGTCGATGATCAGGCGATCAGCGGCCTGATCGAATGTAATGCGGCGCGCGGACAGGCGGGTGCCGTCAAAGAACACTTCAACATTGCCCTCAGCGACAAGGGACTGGCCCCCTGCGGGTATGAACACGCTGTCGGCGACCAATGTCGCGGCGGCTTGGGCGTGGGCCATAAGGGGAAGCAGCGCAAAAAGGGCTGCTAGAATATGCCGGATCATCCATCCTCCAGATGCAATAACAGACCAAGGGACGCGCCGATCGCTGCGAGGGGTGGGGCCCATGCGGCAAGGATCGCGGGAATCTGCCCGTTCTCCCCCAAAATTTGCGCGAAGTTGCGCAAGAAGAACAGGGCAAAACAGATCAGGATCGCAGAGAGGACCATTACGCCTGTGCGCCCGCCGCGTTGGTGGCGCATCGTGAAGCCTGCACCGATCAGCACCATCGAGAGTAAGAACGCAGGCAAGGCAAGCTCCATCTGGAACCAAACGGCGTGGCGCGTGGTGGAAAAGCCTGCGACCTCTAGGCGGGCGATGAAGGCTGGAAGTTCCCAGATCGCGATGGAGGACGGATCACCGAAACTGTCGCGGATTTCATCTGCCGTCAGGCTGGAGGGAATGCGCAGCGTTGGGTGTGTTGTGGCGCGCGCCTCTGGGACGCCGACGCCATCAAGGGGCCATGCTTTTGCATCCGTAAGGTCCCAAGCACCTGGTGTCAGTGTTGCTGTGGCCGCTTCGATGCGTCGGGTCGGGCCACCTTCTGGCGTGAAGGTGATAAACGAAACACCCGTCAGCGCTGTTCCGTCAAGATTGGTGGTGTCCGCGCGGATAACAGTTTGGCTGACGTCATCGCCCTGACGCAGCCAAAGCCCGTCGCCCAATATTGAAAGCACTGAGGCGCCGGCTGATCGCAATTCAACTTCGCGGGTTCCATATTCTTTGGAGGTGGCGGCGACGATCGGGTTAAACACACCGACCGTGATCGCGCCAATAATGAGTGTCACCACGAGGGGGGCGGCAAGGGATCGCAGGGCAGATCGCCCCGCAGCCCGTGTGACCACCATTTCAGAGGATTGCGACAGACCGAGGAACATGACCAAGGTGGATAAGACCATAATCAGCGGCATGATCCCGTAAATCCCGCCTGCAAGGTTCAGCAGGCTGAGTTGCATGATATCACCGAAGGGCACGTCAGCCCCGAACCTGCGCAATTGTTCGACCAGATCGACCAAGATCATCAACAAAAAGAAGCCCGCGAAGGTCGCAAGAAACGTCCATGTAAAACGGCGGGCAAAGTAGCGATGCAAAATCATGATGTGCCCATCCGTACTAATGCAGGCTTACGCTTGAAGAAGTAGGGGCGCTGGGACACGTACAACAGCGCCATGGAACAGATGAACCCGCCAATCCCTGCAAGGTACATCAAAGGCCATAAAGACGGGGTCTTTGCCGCCACACCAGCCCCGACCGTTTCAAGCGCATTGAGGGCGACGATCAGCAGAACTGCAAAAAGGATATTGCGCCACAGGCCAAAGCGGCTGAACCCGCCAGCCACAAGGGCAGAAAACCCGATCAACCCCGCCACAAACCCCAGCGACGCTTGGGCAAAACGGTCATGCACCAAAAGGCGGAGCTGTTGGGTTGATTGCCCGCTTGTGCTTAACAGCTCAGGGGAGGGAAACCACAACTCCCAGCTCATCAGCGCGCTGAGCGAACGGGTGCGTTCCCCGTCATCAGACACCAAAGCGCCGACATCATAAACGAAATTATCAAAGCCCGTGGTCGCCAATCGCCCTGATTGCGTGTTCAGGGTTTGGGTCAGCCCGTTGACCATCACCAACTGCGGACCCGTGTCATTGCGCACCAGGTATGCGCGCGATGCAGTGTAGGTCACACGCCGGTCAGGATCGCTGTCCTCAGAGATGAAGATATCCAGCATTTCACCGGATTGGGAAATCTCGCGAATATAAAAGGTGATGCCGTCGGTGGGGGACAGGAACTCCCCCGGGGTCAGCAGACGCGCGGTGAGGTTTTGGGCAATCTCGTCTGATCTAAGCGTCAGGCGTTCAGATGATAGCGGCACAAGGAAATGGGTGAGAACCGTCATCAACACGGCGACGATCGCACCGAAATACAAAACAGGGCGCGCAAGGCGGAAAGGCGAATACCCGGTGGCCTGCACCACGGTCAGTTCTGATTCTGCGGACATGCGGTTGGTGACATAGACGGCGGCCACAAAGGCAGACAGCGGCAAAACAATGCGGATCAACCCCGGCAAAGACAGGGATGTCAGTTCCAGAAACACCCATGCAGACTGGCCGTCTGCGATCAGGCGATCAAACATACGCACAGCACGGTTGATCCATAAGACCAACACCAAAATCAGCGAGAAAAAGCCGAACAACGTCAGGAGTTGCCCAAGCATGTAGCGGTCAAATCGCGCCATGGTGCATCCCCCCTTATTTGATGTCCCACTCGTGGAGTGTTGCTAACGCATTTGAAGCGCGGACAAAAGTGCTGTCTGGTCAAGGTGGGGCGCGCGGGCTACCTATTGCCTAACTCGATCCATCAACTCCTCAAAGGTGCCCACATGACTCAATTGCCCGTTCTCAATATCCTTGAAACCAACCTTGATGACATTGAACTACGCGCAGGTGCGATTGCGGTGTTTGTCACGCCGGACGGGAAGCTGGATCTTGCGGCGCGAAAAGTGAATGCAAAGTTGAAAAAGGCTGTGGCGCGCGCGGTTGAAAGTGAACAGTTCGAAAAGGCGGCCGAGGGCGATGTGATCGCGCTGAATTTTCCGGCAGGGCTTGAGGCAAGCGCGGTTCTGGTCGCAAAGCTTAGCCGACGTCCAAGTGTTGAACTGGCCCGCAAGACGGGGGCCTCCATTGCCAAGGCGCGCGGTGAGGGCGATGTTTTGTTGCTTGGCGGGACCGTGTCGCGCATTGCGGATGTCGCGTTTGCCGTTGCACTGCGGGGCTATACGTTCACGCCGCACAAGACGGCCGACGGAAAAGCGCTGGGCGCGATCAATGTCATGGTCAAAGACCCGAGCGAGACGAAGGCCGAGACAGATGTGTTGATGGCTGTCGCCGAAGGGATTGTGTTCACCCGCGACCTCACGAACGAACCCGCAAACATTCTGACCACCACCGAATTTGCCAACCGTTTGGTTGAAATGGAAAGCATCGGGCTGAGCGTTGAAGTCCTTGAAGAAGACGAACTCGAAAAGATGGGTATGGGGTCGCTGCTGTGTGTGGGCCTCGGGTCTGCGTCGCCCAGCAAGGTCGTGGTGATGCAATGGAATGGCGGCGGCGATGAAGCCCCGTTCGCGCTGGTCGGGAAGGGTGTCGTGTTTGACACGGGCGGAATATCGCTAAAGCCCGCTGGTGGTATGGAAGATATGACCATGGACATGGGCGGCGCGGGTGTTGTGGCTGGCGTCATGAAAACGCTGGCATTGCGCAAGGCCAAGGCCAATGTTGTCGGGCTGGTTGGATTGGTTGAAAACATGCCGTCGGATCGCGCAACACGCCCCGGCGATGTTGTGAGCTCCATGAAGGGCGACACGATTGAGGTGATCAACACCGACGCCGAAGGGCGTTTGGTCCTCGCGGATGTTCTTTGGTATGCGCAGGAACGGTTTAAGCCGACAGGCGTCATCAACCTTGCGACCCTGACGGGGGCCGTGATCGTGGCGCTGGGCCATGAGAACGCAGGCGTGTTTTCCAACAATGATGATCTGTGCAATGGCTTCCTGCGCGCGGCCAAAACGGAATGCGAAGGCGCGTGGCGCATGCCGATGGGCAAAGCCTATGACGATAAGATCAAGTCCCGCATTGCAGACATGAAGAACGTCGGTGGGCGCGATGCGGGGTCGATCACGGCGGCGCAATTCTTGCAACGGTTCATCAAGGACGACATGCCGTGGGCGCATTTGGACATTGCGGGCACAGCGTCCGTGAAGGCAGAAACAGCGCTGGCACCTGCGGGCGCGACAGGCTGGGGCGTTATGGCGCTTAACCGTTATATCGCAAACACTTACGAGACGGAGTAAATCCAATCGGAAGCGCGTATTTCTATCACCTGACGTCTGCGTCCCTTGAACAGACCTTGCCCATGCTGCTTGAAAAATCACGTGGCGCGGGATGGAACGTGGAGGTGCGCGGTGTGGATCGCGGGGCGATGGAACGGCTTGATCAGGCGTTGTGGTCTGGCCCGCCTGAGGGGTTTTTGCCCCACGGTCTGGTGGGCGGGGACCATGATGCGGATCAGCTGATTTTGCTGACCATGGGGGAAAGTGCCGTCAATGGCGCGACCTGTGTGATGTCGGTGCATGGTGCCACTGTCAGCCCGCAAGAGGTGAAGGACGCTGAGCGTGTCTGCGTACTGTTTGACGGACATGACGGGGACGCCTTGGCAGCCGCGCGCGTGCAATGGAAGACCCTGACCGATGCAGGTTGTTCGGCGCAATATTGGTCACAAGATTCAGGGCGTTGGGAAAAGAAGGCCGAGAAATAATTACCGGTTGAGGATCAGCACATCGCGGCGGATTTCAATCGATTCAAACCGGCTGAGGTAGGACATACCGAGCAGGCTGCTTTCCATCTGGCCTGAATTCACGCTTGCGCGCACACGCGTGTCGACCATGTCACCAAGTTCAACGCGGTCCAGCCGCACAGGGGCTGTCGCCACTTCGCCGTTGGCCGTGAACGCCGTCCCGATATAGGCGAGGCTGTCAGGATCAAGGCCCACACGCGCGGCATCATCTATGGTCAGCACCACTTGGCTGGCCCCCGTATCCACCAGAAAGTCCACGGGCACGTTGTTGATCCGCAGGGTCAGGCGGAAATGATTGTCGCGACCCTTCGGGACCTCAATCGACGTGTCGGTGAATGTTGTTTGTTGTGGATTAAAATCGCTGCTGATCTGATCCCAGTTGTTGGCAATGCCAAACACACCAAGGAAAATAAGGCTCCAAATCAAGGCGTTACGCAACGCCCCGTTGTGCAAGATTGATCCCAACATCGAAAATCCGATGACGATCAGAAAGCCCAAGGCAATGATTTGTCCAGCGTCCATACCGAACATATAGGGCTAGGATCCCAAACCAAAAGAGCTGAGGCCGTCGAGAACGAATTGCACCGACAGCGCGGCAAGCAACATTCCCAGCAGGCGTGTGACAACAGTGATGCCCGTTTTGCCCAACATCCGTTCCAAGGTAGACGCGCTGAGGAACATTAAAAAGACCAACGCCAGAACTGCCGCAAGCACGCCCATCACTGCAAAATAGCCCGCGGTCGTGTCGGTCTGGCCGACCAAAAGGATCACGGTGGCAATGGCACCGGGTCCTGCGATCAGCGGAATGGCGAGGGGGAAGACAGATGGGTCGTCATCGGGTTCTTCTTCATCAGCCGTGTCTTCGCGCCGTTTCGTGCGTCTTTCAAACAGCATGTCGAGCGCTGTGAGGAACAGTAAAATGCCACCCGCGATGCGGAAGGCGGGCATAGAAATGCCAATAAATGTTAGGATTGAGGTGCCAAAGACCGAAAACAACAGCAGAATGCCGATCGCCACTGTGCAGGCCCGAATGCCAACGGCGCGGCGTTTTTGCGGTGACATTCCAGCGGTCAGGGCTAAGAATAGCGGCGCGAGGCCAATAGGGTCAATGACCACGAAAAGCGCCACGAACGCTGTAATGAGGAAGTTTGGATCCATGACCGTGATCCTTTAGATGCAGCGCGCCGGACGCAAGGGCCAGCGCGCCACCGCCTTAGCCCTTTTCAGCCGCGTCGAGTTTTTCGAGGGCCATCATCCATAGGCTTTCGGCCTTTTTCAAAGCCTCGCGGATTTCAGCATATTTGCGGTTCCAGGTTTCAAGTTCGCCTTTGCGACCATCCTCATATAGCACCGGATCGGCGAGCTTTTTGGACAGTTTATCAGCCATGTCATTAATTTTATTGACACGTTCTTCGCATTTGCGCACGTCAGCCTTCATCGCGATCAACTGGTCACGGGACGCTTTGGGCTTTTCGACTTTTGGCTTTTTGGCCTTTTCTTTGTCCGCTTTGCGGGTGTCGGGCGCCAAAAGCATTTTGCGGTAGGCCTGAAGGTCATCGTCATATGTTTGGACGCGACCGTCTTTGACCAACCACAAACGGTCCGCCACGAGGGACAGAAGGTGCATGTCGTGGGACACGAGGATCACGGCGCCCGTATACGCTGTCAACGCTTCGACCAAGGCTTCGCGGGATTCAATATCGAGGTGGTTTGTCGGCTCGTCCAAAATCAGAAGGTGTGGCGCGTCGATGGTAGCCAGAAGCAACGACAGGCGCGCCTTTTGACCACCGGACAGGCGGCCCACTTCGGTTTCAGCCTGATCCGCGCCAAGGCCAAATCCGGCCAGCCGCGCGCGCAGCTTTGCGCCGCCTTCTTTACCGCGTTCGCGAAACAGGTGATCCAGTGGCGTTTCATCGACGTAAAGTTCATCCACCTGATGCTGTGCGAAAAAGCCGATGCGCAACTTGTTGGATGACGCGAATTTGCCACCCATCTTTTCAAGGCGCCCCGACAGAAGCTTGGACAGCGTGGATTTACCTTCGCCGTTGCGACCAAGCAGGGCGATGCGGTCGTCTTGGTCGATGCGCAGATCAAGCTTGTCCAGAACGATTGTTTCGCCGTAGCCCACGGACACGCCCTCGGTTGCGATGATCGGCGGGCTGAGTTCTTCGGGCTTGGGGAAGGTGAACACAGTGCGCGCCGCATCTTCAGGCACACGGATTGTTTCCATCTTTTCCAATGCCTTAACCCGCGATTGGGCTTGTTTGGCTTTTGATGCCTTGGCTTTGAAGCGGTTTACAAATGCTTCGAGGTGGGCGCGTTTCGCGTCCTGCTTTTTTGCGGCAGACGCCAGTAGAGCTCGTTTTTCGGCGCGCTGTTTGACGAACATGTCGTAGTTGCCCGTGTAATAGATCAGGCCTTTGTCTTCGAGGTGCAGAATGCCGCCAACGCTTCGGTTCAGCAATTCGCGGTCGTGCGACACGATCAAGACAGTGTGCGGATATTTGACAAGGTACGCCTCAAGCCACAGCGCGCCTTCAAGGTCGAGGTAGTTTGTCGGTTCATCCAGCAGCAACAGATCAGGTTCGCTGAACAACACGGCGGCGAGGGCCACGCGCATGCGCCAGCCACCCGAAAACGCGCTACAGGGTTGCAGCTGTTCGGACGCGGTGAACCCCAGACCCTTGAGGATCGAGGACGCGCGCGCCTCAGCTGACCAAGCGTCGATATCGGTCAGACGGTTTTGGATGTCTGCAATGCGTGTCGGATCAGTAGCCGTTTCAGCTTCAGCCAAAAGGGAAACGCGTTCGGTGTCTGCCGCAAGCACTGTGTCAATCAGGGAAACCTCATTGCCGGGAACCTCTTGGCTGACGCCACCGATTTTCCAGCCCTGCGGCATTTCGATTTCGCCGGTGTCCAGCACCATTTCTTTGCGAATAATGCGGAACAGCGTGGTTTTACCCGTGCCGTTGCGCCCCACAAGGCCAACCTTGTGGCCCGCCGGAATAGTAACGGAGGTGTTTTCAAGCAGGGTGCGGCCCGCGACGGAATATGTGATTTCTTTGATGCGTAACATAAGGGGGCTGTGCCACGCGGCGGAGGGGCCGTCAACGCTTGGGTTGGGTGGATGTCCTGGGTTCGCGTGATTTCTGGGTTTTGCTGGAAAGTACTGCGCCGACAGCGCGAAAAATGATCTGTCGTTCATGGGTCGGCATAGGTTATGCAAAGATCGACCCGCAGGAGCACCACGGTGACAGACGCCACAACCATCGCAGTGATCGCAACATTTGTTTTTCTGTTGGCAGGGATCATCAAAGGCACCGTTGGCATAGGCATGCCGACGGTTTCGGTGGGTGTTCTAAGCCAGATCATACCGCCCCATACGGCCATTGCCTTGGTGGTGTTCCCGCTTTTGGCATCCAATCTGTGGCAAGTGATCCGCACGGGGTCAGGGCTTGCGACATTGCGGCGTTATGGGCTTCTGGTGGGGTGTTTGTTCGTCTCGCTGTGGGCGACGACATTTCTGACGGCGCGGGTGCCCGCGGATTTACTGCTCGGTATCATTGGCGTGGCGATGTTGATCTTTTCGGTGACCAGCCTTTTGGGCACACAAATCATGATTGCGGATCGCCATGACAGGCCCGCGCAAGCGATCACAGGGCTCGCTGCAGGTGTTCTTGGCGGGCTAACAAGCATTTGGGCGTTGCCGTTGGTGACGTATTTGATGGGGCGCAAAGCGGACAGCGATGAATTTGTGCGCGCGGTCGGCCTGTTTCTTTTGATCGGAAGTGTGCCGCTTATGTTGGGGTTTTGGCAGACTGGGCTGTTGAACGGGCAAACGGCGCCCCTTTCGCTGGCCATGATTGTTCCAACGATTCTGGGGTTTTCTGTTGGGGAAGTGATCCGCAGGCGTTTGGATGCACAGGCCTTCAAAAAGGTGCTGCTGTGGTTCTTTTTGCTGATGGGGCTTAACCTTTTGCGGCGGGCATTGTTTTAAGAACAGGCGCAGCACCATAGGTTTCCACATGACGGGTTTTCAACGCAGATGCCCCGTGCTAGCAGCGCCCCAAATCATTCAACCCCCATGAGGTATCTTCCAATGGCTATCCAACGCACATTCTCCATCATCAAACCAGACGCCACAAAGCGTAACCTGACAGGCGCAATCGCCGCCAAGTTCGAAGAAGCAGGCCTGCGCATCGTCGCATCCAAGCGCATTCAGTTGTCGCTGGCACAGGCACAAGAATTCTACGGCGTTCACTCCGAACGTCCGTTCTTTGGCGAATTGACTGAATTCATGATCTCTGAACCAATCGTTGTTCAGGTTCTGGAAGGCGAAGACGCGATCGCGAAAAATCGCGAAGTCATGGGTGCAACAAACCCAGCCGACGCAGCAGACGGCACAATCCGTAAGGAATTTGCACTGTCCATTGGTGAGAATTCGGTTCACGGATCCGACGCACCAGAAACAGCAGCAGAAGAAATCGCATTCTTCTTCTCCGGTCTTGAGCTGGTCGGCTAACGCCCCTAGCATTCAAATTTGAGGGCCCCGTCGGAGAGATCCGGTGGGGCCTTTTTCATTCAAGGATCAATCCATGCACCTGTTCGCCCTGAT
>JABBAI010000180.1 GCA_018608045.1 Octadecabacter sp.
ATCCTGTGGCAGCTGCACCTCAACGCCCCACGGCTGGCCCGCAGTCCACCCGAATTCGACTAGATAATTGGCCGTGGAATGCAGCGCGTCTGTCGGATCATCCCCCCAGATATTGCGCCGCCCATCGGTGTTTCCGTCGACAGCATAATCCAGAAACGAGGTCGGCATAAACTGGGTGTGACCCATCGCACCCGCCCACGATCCAACCATGTTGCGCGGCGCGGTACCCCCTACTTCGAGGATTTGCAGCGCGGCAATCAGTTGACCTTCAAAGAACGCGGCGCGCCGTCCGTCAAAGGCAAGCGTGGCCATCGCCTCGATAATATTGGTGCTGCCGCGCACGGCGCCATAGGCCGATTCCAGACCCCAAATCGCAACAACAATTTCTTTGTCCACGCCGTATGTCGATTCAATCGAGTTCATCCGATCGGCATTGTTGCGCAACGCGCGCTGCCCGTTCTGGATACGCACGTCAGATACCGCCGTATCGAGGTAGTCCCAAATCGCCTTTGAAAATTCTGACTGGTTTCGATCCCGATCCACGACGGTTTCATTATAGTTAATGTTTGCGAATGCCGTATCAAACGTCGTCGCTGAAACGCCGTTGGCCAATGCGCGATCCTTCAAGCCGGAAATCCAGCGATTGAAGCGCACATTAGATGTCTGGACTTGCGTGAACGGGGAAACACCAACCGGCGCATCCATGGGCATTGGCCCCGCAAAAACAGGGCCAGCCAGCACTGTGAAACCGACTAAAATTTTCAAAACCGCGCGCATATCTTCACCACTCACCAAGACTGTCTTTTGCACAGCCTAGACCGAATGTTTCCATATCGGAACCAATCAACCGATGTGAGGGCGCAAATCCGCCCGCTTACGAACGGGTCCTTTTGACCTTACGTGCTGTTTTCGCGGCCTTCTTCTTGGCGCTGCCGAATTTGCGTCGCGGTGATTTTCCGCGTGCGTCGCCGTTGCTTTGGGGCATGGCCTTGCCATCAATCTCAACCAATTCCACCAAAAGACCACCCGTCACAGGGGCCGCTTCGACCAGCTTGACCGTTACGCGCAGGCCCAGCCCAATCACAACGCCAGTGTTAGACCCCATCAAAGTCTGGTTGTCCGCATCATAGTGGAAATACTCGCGCCCCAAGTTGCGGATCGGGATCATCCCGTCGGCACCCGTTTCATCAAGCTTTACGAACACCCCGAACTTGGCAATTCCACTGATCCGGCCGCCCATCACCGCACCCACGCGATCATTCAGAAACGCCGCGAGGTAACGATCGGTCGTGTCACGTTCAGCAACCATTGATCTGCGTTCTGTGTCGGAAATCGCCTTAGCGGTGTCGACCAGCATGGCCTCGTCCTCAGGCGTCAGCCCGTCATCGCCCCAGCCGTGGGCCGTCACCAAAGCGCGGTGCACGATAAGGTCGGAATACCGCCGGATCGGCGATGTGAAGTGCGCATAAGACTGCAATGCCAACCCGAAATGTCCGAAGTTTTCAGGATTGTAATAGGCCTGTGTCATCGATCGCAATGTGGCGATATTGATCAGTTCCGCATCATCCGTACCCGCCGCTTGGGACAGCAATCGGTTAAGGTGCGCCGTCTTAAGCACCTGACCCTTGGCCAATGTCAGCCCAGCCGCACCCGCCGTTTCGCGCAACGCTTCCATCTTTTCCGCGCTCGGTTCTTCATGCACACGGAACAACAGTGGCGTCTTTTTGCCGACCAGCGTTTCAGCCGCCGCGACATTGGCAAGCACCATAAATTCTTCGATCAGACGGTGGGCATCAAGGCGGTCCTTAAACGCGACATCGGTCACTTGGCCATCATCGCCGAGGATAATTTTACGCTCTGGCAGGTCCAACTCAAGCGGTTGGCGCACGCCACGCGCGGTCTTTAAGGCCTCATAGCAGGCATAAAGCGGGCGGATCACATCCTCAAGAAACGGAGCAACCTTATCGTTGATGTCTCCGTCCATCGCCGCTTGGACTTCTTCATAGTTCAGCGATGCAGGCGACGTCATCAACCCACGCACAAAGCGGTGCGACGTTTTGTTGCCCGCCCCGTCGACTTGCATTTCAACGGCGATGCAGGCGCGCTCAACACCCTCATGCAGCGAACACAGATCGCCTGATAGGCGGTCGGGCAGCATCGGCACAACACGGTCGGGGAAGTACGTTGAATTGCCCCGCTTGCGCGCTTCGCGGTCAAGGTCAGACCCCGGCGTGACGTAATGCGCGACATCCGCAATCGCCACCCACAGGGCAAAGCCACCGTCCTTGTTGGGAATAACGCAGCACGCATCATCATGATCGCGTGCGTCCCACGGATCAATCGTTACCAAAGGCAGATCGCGCAGATCAGTGCGATCCTCAAGACCAGCAGGTGTGGCACGGTCTGCCTGCGCAATCACCGCATCAGGGAAGTGGTCGGGAATGCCATGCTGATGGATCGCGATCAGGCTAACCGCACGCGGCTGGGATGGATCACCAAGGCGGGCCACAATACGTGCCTTTGGCAACCCCATCCGGCCTTTGGGGCCCGCTTGTTCCGCCTCAACCAGCTCTCCGTCTTTGGCGCCATCCGTGGCGCCCGCGGCAACTGTCCATTCCTTTTGTGATCCCTTATCGACGGGCACAATACGGCCACCATCTGATCCGGACCGAAACACCCCTAAGATCCGCAGCGGGTTGGTCCCGATACGGCGGATCAGGCGCGCTTCATAGGCGTGATCTTCGCCACTAACCTCTGTCAGCCGCCCCAAAATCCGATCACCCACGCCAAGCGCAGGATCGGCCGTCTTCATCACCATTAAAATTCGCGGGGCATCGCCCTCACCGCCCCATTCCAACGGGCGCGCGAACAAATCACCGTCCGCGTCTACTCCCGACACCTCAAGCACAGAGACAGGCGGCAACTTACTGGCATCGCGATACGACGATTTGCGTTTGGACAATTTGCCTTCGTCCTCAAGTTCACGAAGAACGCGTTTCAGTTCGATCCGCGCAGCCCCTTTGATGCCAAACGCCTTGGCGATATCGCGCTTGGCCGCTTTGGTGGGATTTTCGGCAATCCAATCAAGGATTTCGGTTTTTAAAGGTATACGTGTCATGTCCCTTGCCTAACACGCACATCCGCCAACGTCAGACCCATTCGTCTTTGTGTTTCAAATATCCACGGGGGGCCACCGCCTTGATCGCCGTCAGGCGAAATACTGCGACAAAACCCGCGCATACACGGCCTTAAGTTGCGTAATCTGTTCAACAGGGACGCATTCATCGACTTGGTGCATGGTTTTGCCAACCAAACCGAATTCAACGACCGGACAGTGATCTTTGACAAACCGCGCATCAGACGTGCCGCCGGTCGTGGACAGTTTTGGCGTTATACGGGTTTCGGCCTGCACGGCGGCGCTGACAAGGTCAGACAAGGCCCCCGGCGGCGTCAAAAAGCTCTCCCCTGATACGCGGACAGGCATGTCGATGTTTACGCCGAATTCGGCGGCCACAGCGTCCACTTGGCTTTGCATCCATGCGATCACCGATGCGCTGGTGTGCAGATCGTTAAATCGCACATTCGCAGTGGCGCGGCACGACGCCGGGATGACGTTCGTGGCAGGGTTGCCCGTATCCACAGTGACAACCGCAAGCGTAGAAGGATCGAAATGATCCGACCCTTTGTCCATCTCATGGCTGGCCAAGCGGTCCATCAAGCGCATCATCGCGGGCAACGGATTGTTAGCGCGGTGCGGATATGCGGAATGCCCTTGCTTGCCCGTCACTGTGAAATGCGCCGTCAGTGATCCACGCCGTCCAACTTTGATCATATCCCCCATCAGTTCGGGGCAGGTTGGTTCTCCTACGATGCAGGCGGTCATCGCCTCGTTGTTGGCCTGCATCCAGTCCAGCAGCGCGATGGTGCCATCCGTGGACGGGCCTTCTTCGTCACCTGTAATCGCGATGATCACCGCCCCATCCGGTGGCGTATCAGTCACAAAATCAATGGCGGCAGCAACGAACGCGGCGACACCGGATTTCATATCCGTGGCGCCGCGCCCGTATAAAATACCGTCCTTGATATCACCGCCAAACGGATCGACCGTCCAAGCGGCTTCATCCCCCAAGGGCACCACATCGGTGTGACCATTAAAACCGAACGACTTGTTGGCACCGCGCACGCCCCAACGGGCGTAAAGGTTTGGCGTATTGTTGCGATCCACGCGCCACGTTTCAAAACCGGCCTCTGACAGCAGCTTGTCCAGTAGTTGCAGCGCACCGCCCTCGATCGGGGTGATGCTGGGGCAACGCACCAAATCAGCGGTCAGGGCGATGGGATCGACAGGCATAAAAACTCTCCTCGTTGCCCTAGCGTTACCGATGAATTTAGCACGATGCAAACATCTCTGGTTGTGTCATTGCCGACACATATTTTGCGTGACGTCAACGTAAGCACTTAAAAACCCCTCAAAAAATCACGAGGTTGCAGCTCTTGGTGCCAAAAACCCTGACGACGGACATTTTCAAATCCTGCTGGAAAACCATGAAATCATCACCGTCAACGGTGCCGCTGTCGAAAGCTTTGATGGGTCTGCGGTTCTCGATAACCCCGCGTATCTCAAAACGTCCGTATTGGCAGATATGCCGCCCGCGCCACATCGGGCTTGCCGCACCCGTGGTGCAGGGATACGAGGCCTTGACGCTGACGGGCGTTACGATTGGCTAGTGTTCAATCGCGTCGGTGTTGAGGGTATCGCCCTCAAAGAACGGGGTCATCTGGGCGACAATCACACTGTTTTCGTCCAGCGCGCGTTGCATCAATTCGCGTTCTTCGTCGGCAATATCGTGCCCTTCCGCAAGACGTTCATCCAGCGTTCCGTAGCCAGATACATCCAGCGGATTGGTGTCGGCTTGTTTCAGGATCGCAACAGTTTCGCGCACGGCCTCTGCTTCATCAATGCCGCTTGCGTAAATCATCAGCGCGGCACCTGTCGCGTCTTTGGGCAGGCCGTCGCCCTTCTTGCGGCCAATTTCAACCAGCAAAGTATAGACCTGCTGGCGCGACGGTTTCTTCGGTTTCTTTGTGGGCGTTTTATCGGTCATTCGGATACGTCCTTATCGAGCCACCGTGATTTACTGGCCCAAAGCGATGAAAAGATCAGCACAGCTTGGACAGGGATGAACCCGAGCGCAAGCAAGGCTGTTGCCGTGGCCCAGATCGGAAAATTGAACATTTCTGTCATGGCCTGAAACAGGCGGAACAGAACAACAAACGCAAATACCAAACAGGCCGCGTCAAAGGCAACGGGACCCCACGCGGCGCCCCAAGACGGACGATCACCACGCGCAATACGTTGCTTGGCGAGGGTCCGGCTGAGGATCATTGGCAGTGACGGAACGTTCGCACAGCCCCGCGTGAAATGATCGCGACACCATTGAACGTCTCATACATCATCATCCGCTCGGTCCAGGTTTCACCTTCGCCCGTGCATTTAGAATCGTACAAAATACCCTCGGACATATCACGTATCCCTGTCGGTTCTGTCAGAACGCACTGAGTTTCGATGAACGCAATCGTATTGTCGAAAATCTCAAGATCGGCATTGTCATAGTCGACCATGGTACATTGCCCGCCTTCAGGCGCGGTGTCCCAAACGTAAAGTCCGTTCAACCGATCCGCAAAGGCGGGCGATGACACTGCGATCAAGATCAAAGCTAGGCGCACGAAATCAGTCCCGCAGCAGTTCGTTGATGCCGGTCTTGGAACGGGTCTTTGCGTCAACACGCTTGACAATCACAGCGCAATACAGGTTGACGTCGTTCTTAGACGGCATGGAACCTGCGACGACCACGGAATAGGGCGGTACTTCGCCATAGAAAACTTCGCCGGTTTCGCGATCCACGATCTTGGTGGATTGGCCGATGAATACGCCCATGCCCAGCACAGATCCTTCGCGGATAATGCAGCCTTCGACGACCTCGGAGCGTGCGCCGATGAAACAGTTGTCCTCAATAATGGTCGGACCTGCCTGCATAGGTTCAAGGACGCCGCCAATGCCAACGCCACCCGACAGGTGCACGTTTTTACCGATCTGCGCGCAGGATCCGACAGTCGCCCAGCCATCAACCATAGACCCTTCATCGACGTATGCGCCGATGTTCACAAACGACGGCATCAGAACCACGTTCTTGGCGATATAGGCCGAGCGGCGCACGATCGACCCGGGCACAGCGCGGAAACCTGCTGCTTTCCATTCATTGTCGCCCCAACCCTGCCATTTGGACGGGACCTTATCCCACCAGCTTGCGCCGCCGTTGGACCCTTCGATCATCGCCATATCGTTCAGGCGGAATGACAACAGCACGGCCTTTTTCGCCCATTGATTCACATGCCAGTCGCCATTTTCACGGCGCTCAGCCACCCGCAACGTACCGCTGTCCAAAGCGTTCAAGGTATCCTCGATGGCTTCGCGTGTTTCACCTGTAGTGGCAGGCGTGATCGTATCGCGGGCATCCCACGCAGCTTCGATGGCAGTTTCAAGTTGAGCGTTAGACATGTGCGAGGCCTCTTTAAGTTCGGTTGAATAGGAAAATAAGTTGGCGGAGCTATATGCGCCTGCCGTCGCGGTTGCAATCAGGTGTGGTTTTCCCGACTTGCCCCAAATCGGGGATGCGCGAACACTGTCAGTCATTAAGCGATCAATTTCTTAGCAGTTCTATCATCAGAATTTCTGGGAGGACTTTCATATGACACGGACATTATTTCCATTGGCCGTCATTATTTTGGCTGGATCCATGGCCGCATTGCAGGCCCCGATGAACGCCGCTTTGGGCGCGGGGCTTGGGTCTGGCACAGCGGCGGCAACGATTTCATTTGGCGTCGGATTTGCGGTGCTTTTGGTGGTGATTACGTTTTCTGGCGATTTGCCAAATCTGGCGCGCGCGTGGGATGTAAACGGCTGGCTTTTGATCGGCGGGTTGTTAGGCGCATTTTACGTCTGGGCGATTTTGTGGACGATACCAGTGCTGGGCGTCGTAACAGCAGTATCGGGCATGATCCTGGGCCAATTGGTTGTGGCGCTGATCATGGATGCTGTCGGCCCGTTCGGATTACCCACAACGGCGATCACGCCGCAGCGGATGTTGGCAGTTGCGATGGTTGCGGGCGGATTGGTGTTGTCGAAAGCCTGATACAGACCCCTTACACCGGAATTGGTGCGGGGTTTGCCCCGCACAGCAGGATTGCGACCTTTTCGTTCTTCGCGGGGACATACGCGCCCGACGTGATCGCGGCCAATGCGGCTGCCCCCGCGGGTTCGACCAGTTGGCGCAAGGTTTGCCAAAGTCGTTTTTGTGCGTCGGCAACTGCATCGTCTGATAGCAAAAGGGTTCGCAGGTTATTGGCCACGGCCAGATCATAGGGCAGCCGCCCAATACGGCGCGCGCCCAACGCATTGGCGCACAAACCGCTGACCTCAACGTCCGTGTCGGGACCATCTTGCAAGGCGGCGTGCATCGCGTTTGTGGTTGTGGTTTCGACACCAATGATTTTAGGCGCATTGGGGCGATCCGCAAACCACGCAAGCGCGCCGCCAATCAAACCACCCCCACCGATCGCGATGATAATCGTATCCGCATCAAGCCCCTGCGCATCCCATTCTTTGAAACATGTGCCCTGCCCCGCGATGGTGGCAGGGGCATCATAGGGATGGATATCAAGCGCGCCTGTTTCGGCCTGATGCGCCGATGCAGCCGCCGCAGCATCGGCATAAGCCCCTTCAACAATATGCAGCTGCGCGCCCGTTTGACGGATCACATCAATCTTCGCAGGGCCCGCAAATTCAGGCACATAAATATGCGCTTGATGGCCCAGTGTCATGGCTGCGTGGGCAACCGCCGCGCCGTGGTTCCCACCCGATGCGGCAACGATACCGGCCGCAGGGACATCCGCGCTAAGGAGGGAATTGAACGCACCGCGCGCCTTGAACGATCCAGTGACTTGGGTGTGTTCAAATTTAAAGTCCAAAGGGCGGCCAAACGCTGTCGACTTCATAACCGGTGTCACATGGACGTGGCCGTCAATACGGGTGTGAACAGCTTCGATATCGGCGCGTGTTACAGGCATTCTGTTTTCCCAGTCATTGGACAATACCGCGCTACCCTGCCACTAAAATACAAAGACCAACAATGATCGATTTGGAGCCCATCCATGAAAGACGACAATCGCCGCCATCCCTTCCGCCGCAGTGCGCAGGACCGTGAAGAAGCCAGCCATGTGCCCGACACACCGCAAACGCGATCACCTGCCTATGCGTTGGCCTTTGCAGATCCCGATTTCATGTGCCGCGATGAATTGCGCCCAGTGCGTTTGCAGCTTGAATTGCTCAAGCCGGAATTGATGCTGGACGAACAAGGGATTGACTCCACGGTCGTCATGTTTGGCGGTGCGCGCATTCCAGAGCCCGCTAAAAAGGACACGGCGCGCACGAAGACACTGGCCGATCTAAGCAAGTATTACGATGAGGCCCGCAAGTTCGCTGAACTGATGACCAAAAAGGGTGAGGCGTCTGAAAACGTGATCGTCACGGGTGGCGGCCCCGGTGTGATGGAGGCGGGCAACCGCGGTGCCATCGATGCAGGCGGGCGGTCTATAGGGCTTAACATCGTGCTGCCCCATGAACAGGCGCCAAACGAATACGTCACGCCAGAACTATGTTTCAATTTCCACTATTTCGCCATTCGCAAAATGCATTTCCTGATGCGCGCCAAGGCGATCACGGTGTTCCCCGGTGGGTTTGGCACCTTGGACGAGACGTTTGAGGCCCTGACGTTGATCCAGACGGGGCGCATGGAAAAGGTCCCGTTCCTGTTGTTTGGACGCGCCTTCTGGGAAAGCATTATTAACTGGGATGCATTGGCAGATGCTGGGACGATTTCCGAAGACGATCTGGCGTTGTTCAAATTCGTGGAAACCGCAGAAGAAGCCGTTGAGGCGTTGGAAACCTGGGAAGGTGCTGGCGAAAAGCGCGGCGTTATTCCGGGGCGCTAACGCTATGAAGGTCGTCGTTATGGGGGTGTCGGGGTCGGGGAAATCGACGCTCGGCGCCAACCTTGCGGTCGAACTGGGTGCGGTGTTTTTGGATGCGGACGATCTGCATTCCCGCGAAAACATTGCACATATGAAGGCGGGCCGCCCTCTTACCGATGACATGCGCTGGCCTTGGCTGGATGTTTGCGGACAGACCATGGGGGCCGAACCGCGCGTGGTTCTCGCGTGTTCAGCGTTGCGGCGATCCTATCGCGATCATTTACGTGCAATCGTGCCCGATCTACGGCTGGTTTATCCCTGTGTCACCGAAGATATCGTGACCGCCCGCATAGCCAAGCGTCGTGGGCATTTTATGCCAACGTCATTGATCCAATCACAATTCGAAACGCTTGAAGAACCGGACACCGACGAAGATGTCATTCAGATCCCTAGCGGATTGTCCCCAGCCAAATCAGCACAATTGGCCGCACGCCTTTTGACCACCCTATAATCCTGCGTCGGCCTCAACCTGTTTACGGGATTTTCGGGCGCGCTCGGTCGCGGACTTTAGCTGACCACAGGCCGCCATAATATCTTCGCCGCGCGGTTTGCGAATGGGGGACGCATAGCCGGCCTCATAGATGATATGCGCAAATGCTTTGATCCGGTCGGCGTCGGATCGTTGGTAGGGCGCACCGGGCCATTCGTTGAACGGGATCAGGTTGATCTTGGCGGGGATGCCTTTGATCAATTTGAGCAGACGGTGCGCGTCCTCATCGCTGTCATTCACATCCTTAAGCATCACATATTCAAACGTGATGCGTTCGGAATTGCTGACCCGTGGATAAGCCGCAAGCGCCGCGACGAGCTTTTCGATGTTCCATTTCTTGTTGATCGGTACCAGCTTGTCGCGGATTTCATCTGTCGTTCCATGAAACGAGATCGCCAGCTGACAGCCGATTTCTTCGGCCGTGCGCGCGATTTCTGGCACGACACCAGACGTCGATAGCGTGATACGGCGGCGCGACAGCTGGATACCCTCGGGGTCCATCGCGATCTTCATCGCGTCGCGCACGTTTTCGAAATTATAAAGCGGTTCACCCATACCCATCAGGACGATGTTAGACACCAGACGCGGGCCGTTTTCACCTGTACCTTGGCCGACTTCGGGCCATTCGTTCAGATCATCGCGCGCGAGCATCACCTGACCGATAATTTCACCCGCTGTCAGATTACGGACCAACTTTTGGGTACCCGTGTGGCAGAAACTACAGGTCAGCGTACAACCGACTTGCGACGACACACACAGCGTGCCGCGATCCGTTTCGGGGATATAGACCACCTCAACCTCATGCCCGCCCGCGATGCGAACAAGGTATTTGCGGGTGCCATCGGTGGACACGTCTTTGGTGACGACTTCGGGCAATTCAATTTTGAAATTCTCCGCCAAAGTCGTGCGGAAGTCCTTGGACAGGTTCGTCATCACGTCAAAGTCGCGCACGCCCCAATGATAAAGCCACTGCCAAACCTGATTGACGCGCATCTTGGCCTGCTTTTCCTTCACACCGACACCAATCAACGCCTCGCGCAGTTGGTCGCGCGTCAGGCCGACAATGTTCAGCGGGCCGCCTTCGGGCAGCACGCGTTTGATCGTCATGACGTCTTGGGTGATGGGGGCTTGCGGCGCGTCCATGGTATGTCCTCAGGTTAGGCTTTCACGCCCTATATAATGCGAAAGGCCAGAATCCTAGGATTCTGGCCTTCACAAATTTAGATAACGGTCAGTTTAGCCGGAACAGCGATTCGCGGCCTCTTCTACACCAGCCGTAAAGCCCAGCAGCGAGAACGTATCGCGCGTCACTGTGCCACGACCGGAACGGGCGCTGACTGTAGCAGAAGATCCGCGCTTCATGGCAGCTACAATGCGTGCATCATCTTCCGGTGTTGCGGGCCAAGCCCATTCACCTTCAGTGAACAGTTCAAACTTGGTACCACCAATATCGAGTTCAGCCGTGGAGCCACCTGCGAACGGATAACCGCCCGTAAAGGTCACTTGGCCCTGCACACCGGCATTGGGGCGATAGAACACGAACAACAGAACTTCGCCGCGTCGCACAGACACAACTTGTCCATCGCGTGAGTTCACAGTTTCTTTGGGCGCGGAAACGGCCCAGCATTCTGTGGGGTCGCTTTCGACGAACACGGACCAGTCCGTATTGGCCGCGACGCGGTTAGAACTGGCTTCTTGTGCCGCGACGGATGTCGTCATCAATGCAAGTGCGCCAAGCGCGTGCGTAATCTTTGAAATCATAAATACAGCCTCCAAGCTGTCCGTGCCTCTGGTTGCTCTACATAGCTCAGCACCTCTGATGGGTACCTTTTGCGCTAGAATGAGCGGCTTCAACTCGATACCCATAGCATTAGCAAGTTTTTGCCCAAATGGGAAAGCCCTTTGTCCCTTTAATTTCTGGCGGATTGTCGCGCATCAGGAGAGTTTTATGTCAGAACCAGTCGATTTCGTTGAACTTTGGCGCGGTGGGCGGCTTGAAAGCCTGCATCGCGGTCACGCAGTTGTGGTCGGTGAGGCGGGCGAAATCGTCCATGCGTGGGGTGATCCGAACGCGGTGAACTATCCGCGGTCCTCTGCAAAGATGCTTCAGGCGTTGCCAATGGTGGAATCGGGTGTCGCGGATCGCTTTGGTCTAACGAGTGAACAATTAGCCTTGTCTTGTGCATCCCATTCGGGGGCCGCAATCCACACGGACCCAGTTCAGCGCTGGTTAAAAGACCTCGATCTGGGTGACGACGCATTTGCCTGCGGTGAACAATGGCCGTCTGACATTACCGCGCGCAATGGTTTGATAAAGGGCGACGCGACCCCATGTCGGTATCACAACAACTGTTCTGGCAAACATTGCGGATTTTTGACGATGGGCAAGGCAAACGGTTGGGGCCCCGATTATGTGGCCGCCGATCATCCGTTGCAGGTTGGCATCAAACAGGTCTTCGAAGAACTGACACAAGAAACATCGCCCGGATGGGGCATCGACGGATGTAGCGCACCCAATCACGCCTGCACAATTGCGGGCATGGCGCGCGCGATGGCGACGTTTGCCAGTGCGGGCGATGACATGCGCGGGGCGGCCATGGTTCGGCTTCGCAATGCGATGATGGCGCATCCTGAACTGGTGTCTAACACCGACCGCGCCTGTAATGCCCTCATGCGCGCGGCCAAGGGCAAAGCTGCGGTGAAAACAGGGGCTGAAGGGTTCTTTATCGCGATCTTGCCTGACATTAAGATGGGCGTCGCGCTGAAGATCATTGATGGCACCACGCGGGCGTCAGAATGCGCCATGGCGGCGATTTTGTGCAAACTCGGTGTGCTAGATGCGAATGACCCTGCCGTGCAGGCGTATCGCAATCCCGACCTCAAGAATTTCGCGGGGTTGATTACGGGTAATATGCGCCCTGCGGCGGCGCTTGCGTAACTTCGACGAATCCGCCATTGAAACCCTGTTCTCAGGGCGGGGCGAAATTCCCCACCGGCGGTTATAGCCCGCGAGCGGCCCGCAAGGGTGTCTAGCAGATACTGGTGAAATTCCAGAGCCGACGGTCATAGTCCGGATGAGAGAGAGCGTCGGTGTGTGTGCGGGTTTCCCGTGTGCGCAGCGATCCTTTGCCCCGAGGTGATGTGTCACCCGTATGCGTGCGGTTTAGGGAAAAGGAGACCCCAATGACATCCACTTCACGCTACGCCTTTATCAAGGCGCAATGGCACGCCGACATCGTCGATCGTGCCTACGATGGATTTATAGAATTGATCCCCGCATCCCAAGTCGACGTGTTCGACGTACCGGGCGCGTTTGAAATGCCGCTTGTGGCGCAAGACCTTGCTAAATCGGCTCAGTACGCGGCCATCGCTTGTGCTGCCTTTGTCGTGGACGGCGGGATCTATCGGCATGACTTTGTGGCGGCTGCCGTGGTCGATGGATTGATGAAGGTGGGCCTGGACACAGGCGTGCCCGTTTTGTCCGTTTCGCTAACCCCGCATCAGTATCAAGAAACAGACCACCACAACGCCATCTACCGCGATCATTTCGTGGAAAAAGGGCGTGAGGCGGCGAAGGCGGCCTTGATGATTGGTAAAACGCGGGCGGCCTTGGCGGCTTAGGCGAATTCGGTCTTTGCGTAGCCTTGCACGTATAACAACGCCGTCAGATCACCGTGGTTGATGCGCGCATCACACTGTTCGGCGACAGACGGTTTGGCGTGCAGGGCCACGCCTGTTCCGGCTGCGTGCAACATGCCAAGGTCATTGGCCCCATCCCCAACGGCGATGACATCGGCGGGGGTGATCCCTATCCGCGCAGTGATTTCATTCAGCGCTTGAACCTTCGCCGCCTTGCCAAGGATCGGGCGGCCCACATCGCCGGTCAGCCGTCCATCCTTAACCAAAAGTGTATTTGCGCGATTTTCGTTAAACCCCAGTTCAGCTGAGACCTGCGCCGTGAAGGCCGTGAACCCACCCGAAACGAGCGCCGCGTGACCACCATTCGCCGCCATCGTTCGCACTAACGCGGCGCCACCGGGCATGTAGGTGATCCGCTCTGCCAACACTTTGGCGATGACGGTTTCATCAAGGCCCTTTAGCAGCCCGACACGTTCAATCAGCGCGGCCTCGAAATCCAGCTCTCCGTTCATCGCGCGGGCGGTGATATCGGCGACGTGGGCGCCAACGCCCGCTTCATCCGCAAGTTCATCGATGCATTCCTGTTGGATCATCGTGCTGTCCATATCGGCCAGAAGCATCTTTTTGCGGCGTCCGTTCAAAGGTTGGCACACCAAATCAACGCCCATCTTTTGCACGTCTGCCCAGACGTCCCACAGGTTGTCAGGCTTTGCCTCAACCGCGAATTCTGCCGCCTCGTCTGCTGCCAGCCACTGGGCCGATTGCCCGCCCCACGCATTGCGCAAAGACTCGACCAAGGAGGGGTCCAAGCCACGGGCTTTGGCGATCAAGGTGATGACGAACATGGGCAATCCTCCGGCTTTGTGCCCAAAAACCCCGTTGTGCGCCAAACCGCAACCCCGCTGTGGCGTTCGCTGCAAAAGTTTCCGATAGGCGCCGCCTGCGCCGCGCCGGTCGGCCAACCCGTCGCATTTGGTTCATTTTGCCTGTTGTGCGCGCCTAGATCGCCGCTTAAACGCAGCGGTGGGACACCCTTCCCCAACGAAGGGCATTTATCTGTAAGGATAGCAGCAATGGCTATTAAGACTCCGGGCACGCGACCCGCTAATCCGCGTTTTTCCTCTGGCCCGTGCGCCAAACCCCCCACATGGTCGCTTGACGCATTGCAGGACGCCCCGCTTGGCCGTTCGCACCGCGCCGCCGTGGGCAAAGACAAATTAAAAGCAGCAATTGAATGCACGCGCGACGTGCTTGGAATTCCTGCTGATTATAAAATCGGCATCGTTCCTGCGTCTGACACGGGCGCAGTTGAAATGGCGATGTGGTCGCTTTTGGGCGAACGCCCCGTGCAGATGGTTGCGTGGGAAAGTTTTGGTGCTGGCTGGGTGTCCGATGTTGTGAAGCAGCTGAAAATAGAAGCGTCCGAGCATATCGCCGATTACGGTCACATCGTTGATATGGCCGCTTTGGATTATAACCAAGACGTCGTGTTCACATGGAATGGCACGACATCTGGCGTGCGCGTTGCGGGTGATCCTATCCCAGCAGACCGCACTGGCCTGACGATTTGTGACGCGACATCAGCCGCCTTCGCACAGGATTTGCCGTGGGATAAACTGGATGTGACGACGTTCTCTTGGCAGAAAGTTATGGGCGGTGAAGCGGCCCACGGTATGATTGTTTTGTCACCGCGCGCAGTTGAACGCCTTGAAGGCTACACACCTGCTTGGCCCCTGCCCAAGATTTTCCGCCTCACCAAAGGTGGCAAACTGATCGAGGGTATCTTTACAGGTGCTACGATCAACACACCGTCCATGCTGTGCGTTGAGGATTATCTTTTCGCGCTGAACTGGGCGAAATCCATCGGCGGCTTGCCTGCGTTGCGGATGCGCGCAGATGCCAACGCCAATGCGATCTGGAATTTCTGTGCCACGCGGGACTGGATCGACAATTTGGCGGTGGACAAGGCGACTCGGTCTAACACATCCGTCTGTTTGAAATTCACGGACCCCCGTATCACTGACGGCGCGGCGTTTGCCAAAGCGGTTGCCAAACGGCTTGAGGGTGAGGGCGTCGCGCTGGACATTGGTGCTTACCGCGATGCGCCTGCGGGTCTTCGCATCTGGTGCGGTGCCACGATTGAAACCAGCGACATCGAAGCAATGCTTCCGTGGCTCGACTGGGCGTTTCACGCCGAAATCGCAGCCCAATAATTCAAGTCTAATTTCTGGCGTATTCGCCGCACACATTTCATTGAAGGATGCTAAAAATGGCTCCCAAAGTACTTATCTCCGATAGCCTGTCCCAAGCCGCTGTTCAGATTTTCCGCGATCGTGGAATCGACGTGGATTTCATGCCTGACCTTGGGAAAGACAAGGACAAGCTGGCCGAAGTCATTGGTCAGTATGATGGTCTTGCGATCCGGTCCGCCACCAAGGCCACGGCCAAATTGATCGAAGCTGCGACCAACCTGAAGGTCATTGGCCGCGCCGGTATCGGCACTGACAACGTCGACAAAGAAGCCGCGTCAAAGGCCGGTATCATCGTGATGAACACGCCATTCGGCAATATGATCACGACGGCGGAACACGCCATCGCGATGATGTTTGCCGTTGCGCGTCAGATCCCCGAAGCATCTGCGTCTACCCACGCTGGTAAGTGGGAAAAATCCAAATTCATGGGAGTTGAATTGACGGGTAAGACCCTTGGCGTGATCGGTGCAGGCAATATTGGTGGCATCGTGTGCGACCGTGCGCGTGCGCTAAAAATGAAAGTCGTCGCGTTTGACCCTTATCTGGGCCAAGAAAAAGCCGACAAAATGGGTGTCGAAAAGGTCGAGCTGGATGAGCTGTTCGCCCGCGCCGATTTCATCACACTGCACGTACCATTTACCGATCAGACGGCCAACATCCTTAGCCGCGAAAACATCGCTAAATTGAAAAAAGGCGTGCGCATCATCAACTGTGCCCGTGGTGGTTTGGTCGATGAGGACGCGCTGGCGGATGCCTTGAAATCCGGCCACGTTGCGGGTGCCGCGTTTGACGTGTTCAAGACGGAACCTGCAACGGACAGCCCGCTGTTCAATCTGCCCAACGTCGTCGTGACGCCCCACCTCGGTGCGGCAACGACAGAAGCACAGGAAAACGTGGCGCTGCAAGTGGCAGAGCAAATGTCGGATTATCTGATGACAGGTGCTGTGACCAATGCGCTGAACATGCCGTCCGTCACCGCCGAAGAAGCCAAAGTCATGACGCCGTGGATTTCGCTGTCGGGTCACCTTGGGAATTTCATCGGCCAGATGACGGATGAACCGATCACCGCGATCAATATCCTGTTTGACGGCACCGTGTCCGACATGAACCTTGAGGCGCTGACCGCCGCGACTGTTGCTGGCATTATGAAGAAGGCGAACCCTGACACGAACATGGTATCCGCCCCAGTGATCGCCAAAGAACGTGGCATCAAGATCAGCATGACCAAGCAGGACAAGACAGGCGCGTTTGACGGTTACATGAAGGTGACTGTTGTGACACCCAAGCGTGAACGGTCTGTTGCGGGAACAGTTTTTAGCGACGGCAAGCCGCGCTTTATCCAGATTAAAGGCATCAACATCGACGCCGAAATTGGCGCGCACATGGTGTACACCACAAACGAAGACGTGCCGGGTATCATCGGTTTGCTGGGCCAGACAATGGGCAAGCACGACGTCAACATCGCGAACTTTACGCTGGGCCGGTCCGAGGCAAAGGGTGAGGCGATTGCTCTGCTGTACGTCGATGAACCTGTGCCAGCAGCAGCCCTCAAGGAACTGATGGGCGCTGGCATGTTCACGCAAGTCAAACCCCTGACGTTTGAGGTTGCATAATAGGGATGCGCCCAGTTTATTCTGGGCGCATCCCAGACCCTAATTCAGCCTGAAAGGCCGCAAACATGTTCTATGCGCTTGGTGATATTCACGGACAAAAGGAACAGCTTGAACGGGCTTTTGAATTGATTAGGGCGGATGGTGGGGCTTACGCGCCGCTGTATATTCTTGGTGATCTTGTGGATCGCGGGTTTGACAGCAAATGGGTTATTCAAACAATCATGGATGGGCAAAACGCGGGTAAACCGTGGCATTGCATCCTCGGCAATCATGATCTGATGTTTCATGAATTCGTGATGACGGCCAAGGTCGATCATGATGAAATTACCAAAGATTTGTCATGGCTGAACAGCCGTCTGGGCGGCTGCACGACATTGTCGTCGTATATGGATGACAGTGCTATCGACCATCCCGACTGGAAGTGCTGGGACCACGCGAACGAGCACGGGTTAGACCCAGCGCCACAAGACTTGATCCAAGCGGTCAGCGACGCTGCCAAACGCGATGTTCCGGCGGCGCACCTCGATTGGATCATAAATTTGCCGCTGTATGTCGATGCGCCCGACAACCACCGTTTTGTGCATGCGGGTATCAAACCCGGTGTTGCGATTGACGGCCAGACACGTAGCGATCTGGTCTGGATCAGGGATGGGTGGCTGGATTACGAAGGACCACTGGAGTGCATGTATGTGCACGGGCACACGGCGTTGGACTTTCCGAAACATCACCGCAACCGCATCAATCTTGATGGCGGGGCCGGACGTGGGCGCATTCTGATACCGACAGTTTATGATGGAACGAGCTGGTTCACGTTGGATGAACGTGGCCGCACACCGCTGGTTCCCTAGATCGTTCGGATCAAACGATGACGGGTGTGGCGATCCTCAATGGGTGGAAACGACGTTTCCAACATAAACCCTTCGCGATCCCAGAATGCGCGCCCCTTTGGATTGGCATCAAGAACGGCAACCAATTGGCGCTGCGCCCCGCGCGCCTGCGCGACGCCTGTCAGATGTGACAAAAGCTGCGCACCATTGCCACGTCCACGCGCTTCGGGTGCCAGCAACATCAAGCCTATATAAGCATCAGTTTTTTCTGGGAAACCAAACAATATACCTGCAATACCGATAAGATTTTGGTCTTCCAACAGTCCGAAATGCAGGGAATCTTCTGCGGCAACATGGGGCGGGCGATCATCGAAAAAGTCGTCAACAATGTCCGCATCAGGCACCCGCCCGTGTTCTAGCATCACATAATCAGCCGTACGTTCAAAAAAGCAGGCGACTTCGGGGCGGTAGGTGATTTTATCCAGCGGTTTGAAATCCATCCCCTTTGATACCCATGCGCACCTGCGGCAGACAAGCCGCTTTCAGGCACGCAGTGCGTGGGGTAGGTAGCGCATATGAAAACCGCATTCACGTCCCTTCGCGACCTTTTGAACCACGGTTTTGATACCGTCATCGACGTGCGATCACCCGCTGAATTTGCAGAAGACCATGTGCCAGGGGCGATCAACCTGCCCGCCTTGTCCAATGATCAGCGCGCGCAAGTTGGGACCGTTTATGTGCAGATCTCCCCGTTCAAGGCCCGTAAAATGGGCGCGGCGATGGTTGCGCGCAATGTGGCCGCGCACCTTGAGGGACCATTGAAAGACCACCTCGGATCATGGCGGCCGCTGGTCTATTGCTGGCGCGGGGGGCAACGATCAGGGTCTTTTGCATCCATCCTGACGCAAATCGGATGGCGCGCCGAAGTCGTTGACGGCGGATATCAAGCGTTTCGAAATCTTGTCCACGATGTGTTGTACAAGGACGCGGTACCACATCGGCTGATCCTGCTGGATGGCAATACAGGCACGGCAAAGACCGACCTTTTGCACCGTCTAGACCGCCTTGGTGTTCAGGTGTTGGACCTTGAAGGATTGGCAAATCATCGCGGTTCTTTGCTGGGTGAAATGGACGGTGGGCAGCCTGCACAAAAGGGGTTCGAAACCGCGCTCGCCTGTGCGTTGCTTAAACTTGACCCAACGCGCCCGACACTGGTCGAAGCCGAAAGCAGCAAGGTAGGAGAACGTGTGGTTCCCCCGACGCTTTGGGCCGCCATGAAGGCCGCGCCACGTATCGAAATTGATGCACCACTCGACGCCCGTGCTGCATATCTTGCCGATGCCTATGCTGACGTGAGTTCGGACGCGCAGGGGTTGCGCACCAAGCTAGAGATTTTGCGCCGTCATCGGGGGCATCTGGTCGACGGTTGGCTTGGGCTTTTGGATGCGGGGAAATTTCAGGCCCTCGCGCGGGCGTTGATGGATGAACATTATGATCCGACGTATAGATCTGGCCGCACACGTCATGGCGCGGATGTTCTAGAACGGTTTAGCGTTGATGGGTTGGCCGAAGATGACCGCGACGCATTGGCCGCGCGTCTGTCGGATTGGGTCGCATCCGTTAGCTGAACGTCACACCCGACCCATCCGTAATTTCGCCAATAATTGTGAACCGATCGTCGGTGAGTGTGTCCGCCATATCCTTTGGCACCGCCGCCAACAATCCGCCCCCCGTTTGGGGGTCAAACATCAGCGCGGCGCGTGGCGTATCAGGGGCCGTCACACGCGCATCATTTCGATTGTCCGCAAACAGCGAAGACCGAACACCGCGTTGCGAAAGGTCCAGCGCGCCGTCCATGATGGGCACCTCGTTTAGCCGCACGGTTGCGCCGACGCCTGATGCCTCACATATCCCCGCAAGGTGCCCTGCGAGGCCAAAGCCTGTCACATCCGTCATCGCATTGACCCCGCGCAACAAACTGCTGGTGTCATGTTGCGACTGAACCATCTGCTGTAAGCACGCTAAAACATCGCCACCCCGCGCCATGCCGCGCATTTCTGCCGCCAAGATTGTGCCTGACCCTATGGGTTTGGACAGAACCAAAACATCGCCAGCTTTAGCCCCCGAAAGGGTTATCGGTGCGCTGTCACATAGCCCTGTAATCGACAGCCCAATGGTCATGCTGTCGCCTAGCGTCGTGTGCCCACCGACCAATACCGCGCCGCAATCAGACAAAGCCTGTGCCACAGTCGCTGTAATTTCCCCCACCGTGCGGCGCTGCAAATCCAGCGACATACGCGGCAATGTGAGGGATAGAACCGCCGCCTGTGGTGCGGCCCCCATCGCCCAGATATCGCCAAGGGCATGGGTCGATGCAATATTGGCCATCATCACCGGATCAAGCGTGACCGCACTTAGATGATCGGTCGTGAACGCCTGCACAACGCCCCCCGTTTTCAGCACCGCAGCATCATCACCGGGAAGTGATACGATGTCGTCGCGCGTTGGTTTTGGCAAATCGGCCAGCGCATGTTGCAATGCTCCTCGCCCAACTTTCGCACCGCACCCGCCACAAAGTGGGGCATCGCCAATCTCGGTAAGCACCCCGTCAGCCACGCGCAGCGGCAAGGGGTCGGCGGGCATTGTTAGCCCGTCAAACTGGGTCATGAATTTGCGGTCAATCTGGTCTTTCCAGCGCCACAGCAGAGTGCCCCGTCGCGCTGTCCCGAACTTTTCCGCAAGCGCAGTTTTGCCGCCCAATGAAATGAGTTTGAGGTAGTCTTTTTGCGGTTGGAATTTGCGCAACGCACCACCCGATAAGCGGGCGCGCAGGTTATCGAACAGGTAGGGCGCTTCGCGGACGGCAAAGACACCGGCCTTGGGGCGTGGATCATGGGACAGATGCGCACAATCGCCGACCGCGAACACATCTGAATGGGAGGTCTGCAAGGTCGGCCCGACGGTCAGGAACCCGTCGTGCAGATCAAGCCCAATATCGCCGACCCAGTCATGGGGCCGCGCACCCGCAGCGCCCGTGGTGAAATCGGACGGCACGACGGTATCATCTGATAATCGCACCGCATCAGGTAGCACCTCAACCACGTCGGCATTTTCGACCAAGGTCACGTTAAGGTCCGACAGTGCGGCCAACAGACGACTGCGTGCAGGTGTATCGAAACCGTCCAGCACCAAGCTGCGATCAATCAGCGACACCGTTGGGGACTTGTCACGCAGCGCGTAGGCCATGGCCATCGCAAGCTCCGCGCCTGCAACCCCGCCCCCAATCACTGCAACCTTTGGGGCGGTTGCGGTGTTGCGATACGCGTCCCACCGCGACGCAAAAACGCCCAGCGGCTTGGCTGGAATGCCATGTTCGGAAAACCCTGCAAGTTTTGGCATTTCGGACGTTATGCCGACATCCAAAGCCGCCACGTCGTAAGCCACTGGGGGGCGGCCCTGCACCGTGATCGTTTTACCCACGGGATCAATCGCGGCAGCCTTACCATTGATCAATCGCGCGCCTGCGAACCGCGCGAGTTTCACGAGATCAATGTCGAGTTCTTCGCGTGTGTAGTGCCCCGCAACAAATCCAGGCAGCATTCCCGAATAAGGCGCTGTCGGCCCCGGGTTGATGACGGTCAGCCGAACACCGGGCAGCGGGTTCATTCCCCATTTACGCAGGACAAGTGCGTGGGTGTGACCACCACCAATCAAAACCAGATCGCGGGTGAAGGGGATTGTTTGTTTCATGCTGAAGTCTTAGCGCGCGCAGCCGCTGTCGCCCAGCGCCGCGTTTTCACCTTTTGGTCATTCGTATCCGGTCATTTCCAGATATCCGACGCCATCGTGCGTGCCCGTGACTGTCACAGGCCCTTCCCAGTAAGGCACCGACGTATCCATCCACGCCGCATCATTGATCGCTTGAACGGTGACATCGACGCCGCGATCAGGCAGCGTGACACGCCACTGTGTCGGGACAGATCGACCAGCAACAGACACGCGCGACAAGGGTTGCGCATCAAATGCGCCGTCGGGGTAGGCCGTTGTAACACCGTCCGGTTCAATCCATGTGGCCGATGTATAAAACGTGCCGTCCGTCTGGCGCAGCCGAAACCCCATAAGCTTTCCATCCCCCAAAGACAGCGAAAACCAATCCCAGCCCGTTTGATCATCCGACAAGGGTTGCGACGACCATTCGCGATCAAGCCACGCCTGCCCCCGCACAGCCACATCCCCATCAGGCAGCGACAGCGTGCCTTGGATATCGTAGAACGGTTGCGAATAATAATAGGACGCCTGCCCGGCTGCGGACTTTACGGAATAGCCATCCGCGCCGTGAAACACGATCGGACCTTGCGCGTTCAGGGCCATGTCATAGGCAAAGTCAGGCCCGCTTGCGGTCATCTGCAACGTATCGAAATCAAGACCCGTCAGTTGCCAGTCGTCGATCCACGCCTCAAACGGTTCAGCGGTCACACCCGCCTGCCCGATCCCCCCGCGTGCGAGCCGTTCTGTCACAAAGTGTTCATCCGTCGTCGTCACCGCCGCGTGGCCCATCCAAAACTGGGGCGACGACCAGCCCTCCCCGCCATTTGGTGTCAGGGCGGATCGAAACAACGTCCATTGAAGCCCGTAGGGTGTGCCGTCCTCTGCCTCAAGGTTGGCGGTCAGATACCACCACTCAATCCGGTAATCATCGTGCGGGCCGTGATCTGACGGAAAGTCAAAAATTGCGGGCTCCTGGGGTGTTGAAAACCCGTCGCTGTCGGCACCAAGTCCGGCAAATCCTTGGGCGCTGGCCGTGACGGGCAACAAAAGGAGCGGGAAAATTCTAGCGTTCATTGGAAAACACTTTCAGCAAGTCAGCGGGGCGCGTGCGGGCCAGTTTTCGCGCAGGCCAGAGCGAGGCCAGTACCGCCGCTACCACCGCAAACCCTGCTAGGCGGGCGTAATCCAGCGGGAACAGGAACATGGGCAACCGCCACCCGAACGCTTCGACGTTAACAACTGCCAGCAATGTCCACGCGAGGGCAAGGCCAAGCGGTAGGGCAAGGACCGCCGTCAGAAGGGCCAAAAGAACGGCGCGGATAATTTCAATCTGCCCAAGCCGTGCGCGGGTCAGCCCCTGCGCCCAGACGGGGGCGAGTTGCGGAAGGCGCATGGTGGCAAGTGTCAGAAGGCTCATCAATATCGCGAACCCCGCCACGGCGAGAGTTAGGACGTTCAATGCGCCCGTGATGGTAAAGGTGCGGTCAAACACGCTGAGGGAAAACGCCTTAATGCCCGCTTGGTTGATCATATTCGCCTCTGCCAAACCGAAGGTTTCGCGCAGTTCAATCGCAAGGGCAGGCACATCATCAGCGTCCATTCGAATGCCGAACCGCAAGGCGGATACCGCCGGAAACAAGTCTTCGAACAGCGTTTTGGTTACGATGACCTGCCCGATGGGATTGCCGTAGTCACCATAGATTCCCAACACGGGAAAGGACCGCCCCGAAAATGTAATTTCATCACCGATGTCGATGTCTGCCCGTCGCGCCAGCTGTTCGTTGATCGCCGCACCCACCCCGTTTTCAATATCGCCCCATGCGTTTGGGGCGGCATTCAAAAACAGCCAATTGTCGCGGTAGGTTTCATGGGCGGTGGGGCCAAACACCTCGGATTGTAACCCACGGATGTTTTGTTCGACCGATTGGATCGGCAGGACTTTATCGACGCGGGTTTCAAGAAAGGTGCGCAGGGCTAAAGCTTGTTCTTCATCGTCCGCATAAACATAAAATTCCGAGGCGAGCCGCTGATCCAGGAACCCTGTGAATGTCAGGCGAAAACTGCTGACCATTGTTGATACACCGACGTTTGCCGCCATCGCCAACAGCAACGCCATCAAGGCCAATGACAAGCCCGGCAATTGCTGGCGCGTGTCTGCCCAGAACCATTCTGCCATGACCGATTTCGCCTGTGCAGCGCCAAACGCCAGAACGCGGTCTAGCACGACAGGCAATGCCAATGCGGCCCCGATAAGAAGTGCGGCCAACATTCCAAACCCCGCTACGAGGCCACTGCCCAACCATCCCAGTACCCCCGCCAGTATTAGCAATGCGACGGCCACCCCCGCCTGCAATAATCGACCCTGTCCCGCCTGCATTGCCCATGCACGGGGGCGTGCGGAGGCGAGCAATGGCATGCGCGCCAATTGCCACAGCGACGCGGCGGCGGCCATTGCGGTGCCCCCGACGGCGATCAAAAGGCCCGATACCCACCACTCGGGGCGCAACTGCAATGTGCCCGAAACAGATTGCCCATAGAGCCCCGAGATCGTCGCGGCGACGTCTGGCAGCAGCGCCGCCGCAACAAGATACCCCAGCCCCACGCCGATGGCCCCCGCGACAAGGGAAATTACCAAAAGTTCGACGCCGATCAATGCAACCAAACGGCCAAGCGGAAAGCCAAGCGCGCGCAAGGTGCGAATAACGGGCCTACGCTGTTCAAACGCCAAACCAATCGCGCCATGAACGATGAAAATACCCACCGCGAACGACAACAGGCCAAACGCGGTGAGGTTGAGGTGAAAGCTATCCGTCAAGCGGCCCAGGTCTGATCCGCCCTGCGGCGCGCGGAGCGTCAGATTGGGCATAACATCCCCAAGTGGGATTTGGGTCAAAGGTCGGGACGGCGCGACGATAAGGCGGGATAATACATCCGGCATGTCCAAAAGGCGCTGCGCGGTACCGACATCTGTCAGAATTACACCGGGGGCAACGTCCGGTGATGCGACAGTTTGCACGCCATACTCTGCGATATTATCAAGCGTGTCTTGGGTCGCGAACAACACCCCCGCAGTCAGCATGTCGATCGTCATTGCGCCGTCATTCAAACCCACGGGCGCAATGCCACCGGGGGACGTCAGCGCGTCTAGACCGATCAGACGCACACCATCCAGCCGCCCTTCGATCACAGGGCTCACCAGCCAACCGGCGCGGCGTAATGCGATATAATCAGCTTGTGAAATCGTGCCGATGTCTGATGTAATTTGCGCGAATTGGCCTTCGCCCAGAGTTTCAGCCGCAGCATCATAGGACGCGCGTGCTTCGGCGTTGACGGCCTGCACGCCGGACCACAGGGCGGTCGCCAAGGACAGGCCCACCACCAACGTAAACAGTTGAACAGGGTTGCGCCGCCAATGAGACAACAGCGCCAAAAGCCCGGCTTTGGTCATGTGGGCGACCCATCAATACGGCCTGCGCGCAAATGTAAACGACGCCCCATACGCCCCGCTAAACGCTGTGAATGTGTGACCATCAGCAAAGCCGCGTTCGTTTCAGAAGCGAGTTCGAGCATCAGATCCATGACCGTGTCAGCCGTCGCTTCGTCCAGATTTCCCGTCGGTTCATCTGCCAGAACGAGGGCAGGTTTGGCCGCCAGAGTGCGCGCGATGGCAACCCGTTGCTGCTGACCCCCCGACAATTGTTCCGGATATTTAGCGAGGTGTTCGCGCAACCCCATGCGCGTCGAAAGATCGGCGATCCATGCCTTATCTTCGCGCCCACCAAGACGGGCCTGAAACGAGATATTAGACCCAACCGTCAGCGACGGGATTAAATTGAACTGCTGGAACACAACTCCGACTTTGTCACGACGCACAGCGGCACGACCCGCATCATCTAGCGCACCGATATCCACACCATCCACTTCGACAACGCCACTATCGGGCTGATCCAACCCACCAACCAGATGCAACAACGTGCTTTTCCCGCTTCCGGATTCCCCCGTCAGAGCCAGCGTTTCACCACGGTTCAGCATCATGTCGATGCCTTGCAAAATCGGCAACGCTCCGTCTGGTCCCGCGTATGATTTTCGAAGATCGGTGACGTTCAACAGCATCTCAGTGCGTTCCTCACGGGTTCTACATCGTCTTAAGCGGCGCGAATAATCAGGCGGTTTATCCTGTCGGGTAGTCGCGCAGAAACACGACTTTGTCCCCTTCGCTCAGGTCGCTGTCATAGGTGTATCCGCCGGATGTAAAATCACGCAGCCCATCCATATCTGTCACACGATTTTCGACCACATGGCGCGCCATGGCCCCGCGTGCGCGTTTGGCGAAAAAGGATACGATACGGGGGCGGTTGTCTTTGACTTCCATGAAAACAGGCGTGATCACCCGCAACTTTAGCGCCTTGGTATCGGCCGCGCCGAAATATTCCTGCGATGCGCAGTTCACCAACGTGTCGGTGTTTTGAACATCGCCAAGGTCATTAAGCGCCCTCGAAATCGTGGTGCCCCAATAGTCATAAAGCGACTTGCCGCGACGTGTTTTCAAACGGCTGCCCATCTCAAGACGGTAGGGCTGGATCGCGTCCAGTGGGCGCAACAAGCCATAGAGCCCCGATAAAATACGCAGATGATCTTGGGCATAGGCCATGTCGGCATCCGACAGCGTCTCAGCCTCAAGCCCCTGATAGGTATCGCCATTAAACATCAGGGCCGCGGCCTTCGTGCGGTCCGTACTTGGGGCGTCTTCGAAGGCTTTGAAACGGTCGCGGTTCAGGCGGGCAAGGTCATCGGAAATCGACATCAAATCCTTCAGCGCCCCAAGCGTCAGGTTGCGCGATGTCTTGGCGAGGCTGATCGCCTCTACCTGAAAATCTGGCGCAGTCGTTGTGTGGGGAACCGGTTCCATGTCGAGGGATTTGGCGGGTGAAATGACAGTTAACATGGGCAGGCCTCTGATTGCATGAACTATAGATAAGACGTTTGGCGCGGGCGTCTAGGCATCGCGTAGAATGTCGAGGAATGCGGCGCCAAAACGATCCGCATGGCGATCCCCGATAATGCGAATGATCGCTTGTTCGTCACGCGGTTTTTTCGATGCAACCTTCGCCAGTTGGGACGCGGAACACGACATGGGTTTGTCGGTTCCCTCAGGGCCGCGGGTCAGGTCGGCCTGACATTCCAGAAGGCGATCATAGATCGTGCCCTCATTGCGTCCGGCAAGTTTCTGACGCTGCGGGTGGAGGGCGGCGGCCTCACCGTTAATCACCTCAAGGAAAGCCGCGCCATAACTGTCTAACTTCTTTGCGCCCACACCGCCGATCCGCGCCATGTCATCAAGGTCGCGGGGGCGTTTTTCGGCCATTTCGATCAGGGTGCGATCGTTGAAAATGATATAGGCGGGGCCACCGATCTGTTCCGCAAAAGCGCGCCGTTTGGCCTTGAGGGCGGACAGCAACGGCGCGTCTTCCTCAGACACCATTTGTTTTATTTTCGGGCCAGATTTTGCAGCCTTGATCGTGTCGCGGCGCAGTTGAATTGTTTCTTCATCGCGCAGGATCGGGCGGGCCTTTTGTGTCATGCGCAGTGCGCCGTGGCGTTCGGCGTCGGGGCGCATCAGGTCATGGCCCATCATCTGCCTGAAAATCGCCTGCCACTGCACGCGGGAATATTCTTTGCCGACACCAAAGGTAGGGAGCTGGTCGTGATTCCACTGTTTGACCTTGTCGGTCATGTTACCCAGCACAATGTCGATGAGGTGACCCGCGCCAAAGCGTTCGTCGGTGCGCAACGCAGCAGACAGGGCCATACGGACAGGCATCGTGCCGTCGAAGATTTCAGCAGGCTTGTCGCACAGATCACAGTGACCGCAGGGGGCGGGATCTTCGCCGAAGTATTTTAGCAGGTTTTGGCGGCGACATTTCAGCGCTTCGGCCAAACCCGTTAACGCGTTCAGACGACCGTGGTCGGCGGCGCGGCGTTCAGGTGGAGCAAGGCCTTCGTCAATCTGTTGGCGGCGATAGCGGATGTCGTCTTGGCCAAACAGCGTCAGCGTTTCAGCGGGCGCACCATCGCGGCCTGCGCGGCCGATTTCCTGATAATAGGATTCAATGGATTTCGGCAGATCGGCATGGGCAACCCAACGGATATCGGGTTTGTCGATGCCCATGCCAAATGCGATTGTGGCACAGACGATCAGCCCGTCTTCTTGCTGGAAGCGGCGTTCAACGTGGCGGCGATCATCCGCTTCCATCCCACCGTGATAATGGCACGCGGTGTGACCGTCATCGCGCAAAGCTTTGGCCAGCGTTTCGGTCTTCGCACGTGTTCCGCAATACACGATGCCCGCTTGTTCTTTGCGTGCAGCGGCGAAGGACAAAATCTGTTTGCGCGGGCTATCTTTGGCCGCGAACGCGAGGTGGATGTTGGGCCGATCAAAACCGTGCAGGAAAATTTCGGGAGTTTCCCCGTCGAACAGTTTTTCGATAATTTCGATGCGAGTTTCTTCGTCTGCTGTGGCGGTAAACGCCGCAAGCGGAACACCAAGCGCTTTGCGCAATTCACCAATGCGCAAGTAATCGGGGCGGAAATCATGGCCCCACTGGGACACACAGTGCGCTTCGTCCACGGCGATCATCGACACGCCCGATTGGCGCAGCATGCGTTGGGCACCATTTGAGGCGAGGCGTTCGGGCGCGATATAGAGAAGCTTGAGGGTTCCGTTTTCGAGGTTGCGCCAGACCTCATCGGTTTCTTCTTCGGTATTGCCACTGGTCAGCGCACCCGCCACGACCCCTGCTTCTTTGAGGCCGCGCACTTGGTCGCGCATCAACGCGATCAGCGGGGAAATGACGACTGTGACGCCGTCGCGCACCAAAGCGGGCAGTTGGAAGCACAGGGATTTACCGCCACCCGTGGGCATAATTGCAAGGGTATTTTTGCCGTCCGTGACAGCTTCCACGATCTCTTGTTGGCCGGGGCGGAACCCGTCAAAGCCAAAGACGTCGCGTAAAAGCGTGGCAGCGCTCATGTCCGTTTCCTGTGATTGATTTGTCCCGATTGGGCGCAAAGAATCACACGGCGGTCACGGGGGCAAGTTAAATGCGGCCCCTGCGTCGCAAGGCTGTGATGGTGGATCAGGTAATCAGGATTGTGATCACTTGCAGACCCAACAAGGCCACCAGCGGCGCCAGATCAATGCCGCCCATTTGCGGCATGACGCGGCGGATCGGACCATAGATCGGTTCAAGCAAACGGGACAATCCGTACCAGATCTGGGACACAAACGACTGGCGAATATTGAGAACCTCAAACTGGATCAGCCAGCTCATGATGAAATGCGCGATAATAAACGTCCGAAGGACGCTAATGATCAGCAACAGGATTTCAATAATATCGGTCATGGGGCGTCCTCAATTGGTTTCAGCAGACCTAAGGACGCTCGGGTTAAAGGGCAATGACTTTCCGCAGCGTCACCACTTGACGTAAACGTCACTTAGTCGTCTTTGAGTTGCATGTACCCATTTTTACGCCTTGGCCTGAACCTGTTCGCGGCGCGCAAATTGCCGCCGATGGATCCCCTTGAAATGCACGTGTCACAGCATCGTTGCCGATTAGTCGACTGTGATATTTTCATGGAGATGAACAACGGGCGCATCTTGACGCTCTATGAAATGGGGCGGTTTCAAGCGGCCGTGCGCATGGGCCTTTGGGCGTTGTTGAAAAAGAAGCGTTGGGGGCTGACAGTGGCGGGCACGTCTATTCGATATCGCAAGCGCATCACCCCGTTTGAAAAATACGAGACCCGCACCAAGATCGCCGCATGGGACGACCGCTTTGTTTATATCGAACAGGGTATGTACAAACTGAACGGCGACTGCGCGAGCCATGTGTTGCTGCGCACCGCTGTCGTTGCAAAGGGCCGCGCCGTGCCAACGGATGTGTTGATTGAAGCGATGGGTATTCCGACGCCGCGCCCGACACCTGCCCCATGGGTCCAAAACTGGATCGACGCCGAAGCCACGCGGATCTGGCCACCAGAGCTTGAAAAACCCTAAAACCATTGCCTCACCACAGCTTTGCCTGTCTTATCCAATTCAAGGGTAAGGGGAACGTGAATGGCGCAGGCAACTAAGAAACGCATTTGGGGCTGGATGGCTTTCGATTGGGCGTCGCAACCGTTTTACACGGTGGGTTTGACGTTCGTGTTTGGCCCCTATTTTGCAGTCGTCGCAGCGGAATACTTCATGTCTTCCGGCGTTGAAAGCGGGGCCGCCAAAGCCCAAGCACAAAGCCTTTGGTCAAGCGGTCAAACCGTGTCCGGTTTAATCATCGCCTTTACTGCGCCCTTCCTAGGGGCATTCGCGGATAATTCGGGGCGCAAAATCCCTTGGATCGCGTTCTTTTCGGTGATGTTTGTTGTCGCCATATCCATGATCTGGATGCTGACGCCAGAGGGGGCCGCGCTGTACCTCGTACTGATCCTGTTCTTTATCGCTTTCATCGCGGCTGAATCAGCGCTTAATTTTGTTAACGCCATCCTACCGAGCCTTGGGAACAAGGACGAAGTCGGCCGGATCAGTGGGTCGGGTGCTGCGTTTGGCTATTGGGGCGGGGTCGTGTCGCTTGCGATCATGCTGTTGGTGTTCGTGGAACAAGATAACGGGCGCACCATCTTTGTCGGGCTTGAACCACCGTTCGGGCTGAACCCCAATGAGAAGGAAGGCACGCGTTTTGTCGGGCCGTTTATAGCGATTTGGTTTGCTGTCTTTATGATACCGTTTTTCATGTGGGTTCGTGATGATCCAACGACTGGCGGGAAATCCACCAACCTGCGCGCTGTAGCAGGCGATTTGTGGGGCACGATGAAATCCGTGGCCCAGCGCAAAAGCCTGTTAAATTTTTTGGTTGGATCGATGTTTTACCGTGACGCCCTGAACGCGCTTTACGCGTTTGGCGGGGTCTATGCCGCGCTTGTTCTGGATTGGGGGATTACGGCGATCGGTGTCTTCGGTGTTGTGGCGGCGATTGCGGCGGCGATCACCACATGGATAGCTGGACTGGCCGATGCGCGGTTTGGCCCCAAGCCTGTGATCCGCGTCGCCGTTTGGCTGCTGATCCTTGTAAGCATCACGATTGTCGGCACGTCCCGTGAACAGATTTTCTGGATCACGCTGCCAATTGCATCAACCCTCCCTGACGCAGTCTTTTATCTGTGCGGCGCTATTATCGGCGGTGCGGGTGGCGCGGTTTACACCGCCAGCCGATCCATGATGGTGCGCCATACCCATCCTGATCGCCCAGCAGAAGCGTTCGGGTTGTTCGCATTGTCGGGTAAGGCCACGGCATTTTTGGCCCCCGCAGGCATTACATTGTTCACATGGTGGACCGGAAACACGCAACTTGGCTTCCTCCCCGTGATCATCCTTTTCTTGATGGGCTTGTTCTTGTTAAAATGGGTCAAACCACAAGGAGATCGCGACGAATGGGCAGCCTAGTCAAAACCGGATTTCTAATCGCAGCACTGGCCGTCACGGCGGGCTGTCGCAACACCGAAGTCAGCAGATCAGTGCCGGGCAATACATCAGCGCCTGCTGCCGTGATGTCGACCCAGAATTCAAACGACACCCGCGTTGCAAAAGATGTGTTCGGCTACTTGCCGACGGCATCCGATCAGCGATCAGAATCCTTCGGGGGCTATGCGCGTGGCTGTCAGGCTGGTGCCGTGCAGCTTCCTGAAACCGGACCGACATGGCAGGCCATGCGTCTGTCGCGCAACCGCAATTGGGGCCAGCCCGTTCTTATCGATTACGTCCAAGACCTCAGCCGATTTGCCGCCACCTTGCCCGGCTGGGAAGGCATTTATGTTGGCGATTTAAGCCAGCCACGCGGTGGTCCGATGCTAACAGGGCATGCGTCACACCAGATCGGTCTGGATGCCGATATCTGGATGCTGCCGCCTGATCGGTTGAACTTGAACCGTCAAGAACGCGAGAACCTGTCGTCTATTTCAATGCGCCGCGAACGTGGGGCGTTTACAAATTCCAGCTGGACCGAACAGCACATGCAAGTGTTGCGCGCCGCGGCAAGTGACCCGCGCACAGCCCGTATTTTTGTCTTTCCGGGCGCAAAGGTCGCGATGTGCGACTGGGCCACTGGGGATCGATCATGGCTCAACAAGATCCGGCCTTGGTATGGGCATCACTACCATTTCCATGTGCGCCTCACGTGTCCTGCTGGTGCGTCAGGTTGCGAAAATCAGGCGCCACCACCAGCTGGTGACGGTTGTGCGGATGCGCAAACCTGGGTGAACAATATCCTGAACCCGCCGCCGCCAGACCCGAGCGCAACACCGCGCACACCGCGTGGTCCACTGACGATGGCGCGTTTGCCGGCACAGTGTTTGTCGGTCGCTGAAAGTAACTAGGCACCGCAAACGATTGACATCTTGGACGCCGCCCCCGTATGAAGTAGTCGTCTGTCGTTGTGACAGGCCAAGTGTCCGACTACCTTGTCAAAACGGATTGATAAAATGACCAAAATTCTTCCTGGCGTCATCGCCATGGCCATCGTTGTGGTGACCTCTAACATCCTTGTGCAGTTTTTGATCCTTGATGGATTGCTGACATGGGGTGCCTTTACCTACCCCCTCGCGTTTTTAGTGACCGATGTGATGAACCGCGTTTACGGTGCCAGCACCGCGCGCCGGGTCGTTCTAATCGGCTTTGTCGTTGGCGTTGTGTGTTCACTGATTGGCAGCCAAATCATGATCCAAGGCGATGGATTTGAATTCCCGGCTGTGGCGCTGCGGGTGGCTATCGGATCTGCGACCGCGTTCCTTGTGGCGCAGTTGATCGATGTCGCAATCTTCCAACGACTTCGCGGTGGCACATGGTGGAAAGCGCCGCTGACATCCACGTTAGTGGGATCGACAATCGACACCGCGTTGTTCTTTACGATCGCATTCAGCGCGACGGTGTCGTTCGGCGCGGCGGCTGATGGCGAAGTATCTTGGGCGTGGGATGCCGTTCCGTTCCTGCTGTCCGGCCCCGAAGCCCCGCTGTGGGTCACACTGGCCGTCGCAGACTGGGGCGTGAAGATTGCAATCGCATTGATCGCCCTGATCCCGTTCCGCATCATTATTGGGCGCCTACAGCCCGCCACATAAATGTGGTCATTTTTTTCTTTGCAAAACGCATAAGTTGTGTTTTTCTGTCCTTATTAGAAACAAATGCAAAGGAGGTGATCTAGTGTCTAGAAAGATATTGGAAACGTGTGTCGGGACAACTGTGGGGGCGAAAATCTAGGGCATTCCCTAGACGATTAACGCCGCAGGTGAGACCGCTCTAACCGGCCACCTCCTGAACTTTCGAAGGGCCGCCCTCATAGTAGGGCGGCCCTTTTTCTTTGGTCTGACAAGATGTTATGGGTGGCACATGGGACTTCGCATCAACGATCAAATAGACATCGCCGATTGGGAGCTTGTGGAAAGCTTCGTGCGCGCGTCCGGTCCAGGTGGGCAGAACGTCAACAAAGTCAGCACAGCTGTTGAATTGCGGTTTGAAGCCGCACGATCCCCCGCGTTGACCGGTCCTGTCAAAACACGTCTTCGCCGCTTGGCGGGGCGAAAATGGACGGGCGACGGCGCGATTGTGGTCTTCGTGCAAGACACGCGATACCAAGCGCGCAACCGTGAACTGGCGCGCGAACGACTGGCCGACATGATCCGCGCCGCTTTAGTTGCGCCGAAACGTCGGGTGAAAACCCGTGTGTCGCAAAACCAGAAACGCAAACGGGTGGATGAAAAGAAAAAGCGCGGCGAAGTCAAAATCCTGCGGGGGAAAGTGTCTGACTGACCCCCGCCTTTGGGCTTTAGGTTGGTGTCAAACAGGTCGCCATCATGCTGGAATAAATATAGCGCGTGGCTGTGAGGGCCCCCACAGGCCTCAAGAATACGAGTAAATAACCATCCGACGGCGCAACAAACCCACCGAGATCCAGATCGCTTCGGTTCATACCGAGAGGCAAGGGGACGGCGTCCAAAGACCCAATCAATGTTCGATTCGTCGTGCCAGTGTTCGACCATCCAGCATTCCATGGTCCTGTCTGAAAATAGACCCGTGCATCAAATCCAGTGATCTCTGTGTTATTTACACGTAACCCAATCCTAAGCCGTTGAACCTGTGTGTTTTCTGGAATGAACGGGCCAAGGTTTGTCCATGATTCAGTCGGCTCAGCGCCTGTTCCACTATTCTGTGAATTATTTTCACTCTGGGCACCGTAGGCCGTAGAAAACGTCACCCACCGATTGTCGGAATAACAATACCAGCGACCGCCAAAATCAATCCGGTTGGACACCTGCGCGCCAGATGGGAAATTCGCCCGTCCCGTTGCCGCATTAAAGGACACGCCGGTGTTCCACGTCGCAGCATCGGCGCTGACTTTGACTGCAAAGTCGTCTGATCCGGCAGTGCCCATTTCTGCGCGGCCAGAATATCCCGTCTGAAACAGAAGACTTGCTGTATCAGTTTCACAGTCTTTGTTGACGACAATGCGGTGGTCGCTTCCGGCGTGTGACAGCAAAGTCGCATCCGACGACACCGCGAGACGATTGGTTGCATCCGCTGTCGTATTGATCCCAACGCTGTCGAGGTTTTGTAACGCTGATGCATCAATTCCAGAGCCGACCCAATCAGACCCGTCCCAAATCAGCACCACACCTTCGCTGCGCACAACGGCCTGCCAACCTTCTTGTGGAGGGTAAAACGCCCATGCTGCATCTTCAAACACAGCGATTGATCCGTCTTGTCCTGTCCAGTCCGCACTTGCAGATGGCCCAACGATATGACGGTCACCCGCTATCGGTGTTCCGGGCGGCGCGGTTTGATCTCGATCTGCCACCGACAACTGAACAAGCGCGTCCAGAACACGGATCGCTTCGTTATGAGTGACGTGTTTTTGCGCCTGAGAAGGCTGAATATAAGGCAAACCTAGGGTGTGGGACGACTCGGACATGATTACTCCTCCAAAGGACGTGGTTCATGCGCGACCTTAGAAAGGTGGAGTTATCAAGGTTTGAAGGGGGCGTTCGGTGCTGTCGGGTGTGGCGCAACACGCCACCCGGTTTATGCCTCTAAACGACCACGTCGATTTCGTCCTGATCGCCGACACCAAACACGCGCTTATACCGCGCAATTTCAGCCGCAGGACCCATCGCCTTCTTCGGGTTATCGCTTAATTTCACAGTGGGCCTGCCATTGGCGGACACTGCCTTACACACCATCGAAAACGGAGCGAGGGCATCATTGGCTGTCAGGCCCTTAAAGTCATTGGTCAGCATTGTACCCCAACCGAAAGACACGCGCGTGCGGCCCTGAAACTGTTTGTGCAATTGTACGATCTTGTCGACGTCGAGCCCATCACTGAAGATGACCAGCTTTTCTTTTGGGTCTTCGCCACGCGATTCCCACCATTTGATCGCAACTTCGGCGGCTGTCGCAGGATCACCACTGTCCACGCGAATGCCCGTCCACCCCGCAAGCCAATCCGGTGCGTTATCAAGAAACCCTTGGGTGCCATACGTATCAGGCAGAATAATGCGCAAATTGCCGTCGTGTTCATCGTGCCAATCGGACAACACATCGTAGGGGGCCTGAAACAGTGCCTCATCGGTGTCGGCCAAGGCGGAATAGACCATGGGCAGTTCATGGGCATTCGTTCCGATGGCTTCAAGATCGCGGTTCTTGGCGATCAGACAATTGGACGTGCCGCCGAAGTTGTCGCCCAATCCTTCGCGCATCGCTTGTACGGCCCAGTCCTGCCATAGAAACGAATGGCGGCGACGTGTGCCAAAATCTGCCACGCGCAACCCTTCCAGCGGGCGCAGTTTTTCGACTTTTTCCCAAAGTTTTGTCATCGCGCGTGCGTATAGAACCTGAAGTTCAAACCGCCCCATGGTGCCTAACACTGCACGACCGCGCAGCTCCATCAGGATCGACAATGCTGGAATTTCCCACAGCATGACTTCGGGCCAAGACCCTTCAAACGTCAATTCATATTGCCCGTCACGTTTTTCAAGGTGGTAGGGCGGGAGGCGCAGGTTTTCGAACCAGTCCATGAATTCAGAACTGAACATGGCGCGTTTGCCGTAAAATGTGTTGCCGCGCATCCAAGTGGATTCGCCACGGCTTAGCGATAAGGACCGCACGTGGTCCAACTGTTCGCGCAATTCACCCTCATCGATCAGGTCGGCAAGACGGATGGATTTACTGCGGTTGATCAGCGAAAACGTGACCTGCGTGTCCGGTTTGTTGCGAAACACAGACTGGCACATCAGCAGCTTATAAAAATCGGTATCAATAAGGGAGCGGACGATCGGGTCGATCTTCCATTTGTGGTTCCAGACGCGGGTTGCGATATCGACCATTACAGGCTCCAATTTTATTCAGGCCCGTTAGAACAAAGCGCGGGGCGCGGGTAAAGGTGGGACCATTAAAATACCGATCTACGTTTAGTTCGTGATCCCGTTGAACGGCACAGGGTTCAGTTCTTGCTGCCAATCATTGATCGCATCAATCGGGGCGATCAGCTGGATCGTGGACAGCGTCAGGTTATCGCGCCCAATCAGACCCGCTGTCAGTTCAAGACCCAGAACCTCGATAATCACCATTGGAATACGCAATGTGTAGGCCGCAAAGAAACCACCCATCATGAAGATATAGTCACTAACCACGCTCAAAACGGAAACGCCGAGGTAACCAACATTGATGGTGGTCGCGCGAAACGCATAAAGAACCCAGTTGGTGTGTTCAATCACCTCCCATGTGATGCCCGTGACGATTGCCGCCAAGAACAGCGGTTCAAACCCGAGTTTTGGAAAGAAGATACGCCCCGGAGGCGCGATCAGAACCCCGTGCAGAATATGGCTTAACGTGTACCAATCCGCGATATGCTGCGAATTTCCGCCATCAAAGATCGACGGCACCCACAGCTTGATGTCCCCGCATGTGCAGATCAGCGGCTGCCCCCAAAACCAAAGCGTTCCGCCAATGATAAAAAAGCCGGCGACGGCGAATATATTCAGGTTCGTTCGCGACATGTCAGGCTCCTGCGTACGTGTGCTGAAACAGAGCTAACATATCCATGCGGCGAGACTTCGACAAACACTAGGCCTGTTCAACACTAACGCCCGCTTGTGTCATGCCCGCAATTGCCGCATCCAAGGACCCGTCAAAATCAATCGCGCGGCACAGGTTCATCCGCACGGTCACATTAAACCCGAGCTTTGCAGCATCCACAGCAGAATAATTCACACAAAAATCTGTCGCCAACCCGACCAGTGTAAGGGTGTCGATGCCACGCGTGCGCAAATATCCCTCAAGCCCTGTGGGCGTCGAATGGTCGTTCTCAAAAAATGCAGAATAGCTGTCGATGGCGGGATTGTACCCTTTGCGGATGATCATATCGGCTGCATCAACATTCAGATCGCTATGAAAAGCAGCGCCATTCGTGCCGATGATACAGTGATCGGGCCACAGCACCTGCGGGCCATAAGGCATTTGCGTCAGTGTCATCGGATCAGCACCATGGGTCGTCGCAAAGGACGAATGCCCCGCCGGATGCCAGTCTTGCGTCAGGATCACCGCGTCATATTCGGGCATGATCGCGTTGATCCCACGCACGATGTCATCCCCATCCGCCACGGCGAGAGCGCCACCAGGGCAAAAGTCGTTCTGAACATCAATGATAAGAAGGGCGTGGGACATGGTGTGACCTTTGGCAAAACTGGTTTGCCCCATCCTACGGGTTGAGAGGCGGCGCGCAAAGGCGTATTGGGCGCTCATGTTTACTGTTGCGGCCCTTTATCACTTCACGTCGTTTGACGATCCCACCGCCCTGAAGGGGCCGTTGGCGGCTGCTTGTGCTGCGGGCGATGTGATGGGAACGCTGCTGTTGGCCCGCGAAGGGATCAACGGCACGATCGCAGGGCCACGCGCAGGTATTGACGCCGTGTTGGCCCACATCCGCGCCCTGCCCGGCTGTAGCGATTTTGAATGGAAAGAAAGCAGCGCAACCGTGCCGCCCTTCAACCGCATGAAGGTCCGTATCAAACGTGAAATCGTGACCATGGGCCAACCGGACGTGGACCCAAAAGCCAGCGTTGGCCGCTACGTCACGGCGCAAGATTGGAATGAATTGATCGCATCACCGGACGTTGCCGTCATCGACACCCGCAATGATTATGAGGTCGCGATCGGGACGTTTGACGGTGCAATAGACCCTGAGACCAAAAGTTTTGGTGAATTTCCCGCTTGGTGGGAAGCCAACAAAGACCGTTTTCACAACAAGCGGATTGCGATGTTTTGCACAGGCGGCATTCGCTGTGAGAAATCTACAAATTATCTGATCGGGCAAGGTATTGAAGACGTTTACCACCTCAAAGGTGGCATTCTGAAATACCTCGAAGAGGTCCCAGAGGCAGACAGCAAATGGGACGGTTCATGCTTTGTGTTTGATGCCCGTGTATCGGTTGAACACGGTTTGGAAGAAGGCCCCCATGTGTTGTGCTTTGCGTGCCGCCGCCCTTTGATGCCCGCAGACCAAGGTCGTGCGGAATACGAGCATGGCGTGTCCTGTCACAAATGCGCGCATGAAACAACGGATGCCGACAAAGACCGTTTTCGCGAACGCCAGAAACAGATCACGCTATCCAAGGCGCGCGGCGAACAACATATTGGCCCAGCTGCGGGTTAGGTCTGGTCATTCCGAAGGCTTTGCGGTGAAGTTCCCCAAAAGGAGCCCCGCGCCATGATCACACCGTCCCTTCTCGAAGATGTCCGTTCAAAATTCGCCCACGTGGACAGCTGTCCCTTTCAGGGTCCTCGCGTGTTTTTTGAAAATGCAGGGGGCGCTTTGACGTTGAAGTCAGCGGTGGAAACCTCTGCTAAGTTTGCAGCGATCCCGGACAATCAGGGGCGGGATAATCCCGCGGCACATGCGTTGGTCGATATCATCAACACCGCCAAGGCATCCGCGATGGAGTGGTTTAACGCATCGTCGGGGCAGGTGTTTGTCGGGGAAAGCGGGACCGAATTATTGTTTCGCCTGATCCGTACGGCTGTTGCAGGGACGTCAGGCGGGGTTTTGCTGGGATCGACCGTCGAACACCCTGCATCCCGATCGGCGATGAACCACTGGGCCGAAAAACTGGATCGCGATTACCATTTGGTCCCGCACGACGATGCCTTAGGATTGGTAGCCGCGCAGGCCTACGCGGAACATGTGACACCAGACACCAAAGTCGCGACGATCCTTCATACCTCACCAGTTACAGGAATGGGCATGGATTTGGCGGCGATTTCTGCTGCGATCCGCGCCGTTGCGCCGGACTGTTTTATCATCGTGGATGGAATCCAGCACGCATCGCACGGGCTGGTCGATCTTGAGGCGGCGAACGTGGATGGTTACGTCGTTTCGCCCTACAAAGTGTTTTCCCGCCATGGATACGGCGTGGCATGGGTTTCAGATCGTTTGACTGCACTTGGACCTGAACAGCTTGATGGTGGGCCGACGCAAAGCTGGGAATTCGGAACGCGAGACACGGGTGCTTATGCGACCTTCCAAGACGTTGTGGATTACTTCGATTGGCTCGGTGGCGCGATTGGCGATGCACCGACACGACGTGATCGGATTGAAGCCGCGGGTGGCGCGATCAAGACCTACGAAAAGACCCTCACCGATGCGATGCTACACGGGACCGGCAACCTTAAGGGCCTCGCTGAAATGGATGGAGTCCACATCGTTGGCGGTGTCGATAATCCTGCCCGCGAAGGTCTGGTTTGTTTTTGGGCTGATACAGCGGCGGCTGCTGATATTGTGACTGCGCTGAACAAGGAAGGTGTCCGCACACACGTTCGAAAGGCGGATCATTACAGCGGCAATATCCTTACTCCGCTTGGTCAAACAGCCGCCGTGCGCGTATCTATGTGCCATTACAATTCTGTCGACGAAGTCGCGCGGTTCTTATCGGTCATGGCGCAGATATTGGACGACTGATCGACGCCGCCCAATATCCTGAACAAAGTCCTATTTTAGAAGTCGAGGTTTTCGACGTTCAGAGCGTTTTCCTGAATAAACAGGCGGCGCGGTTCAACTACGTCGCCCATCAGCTTGGTGAACAGATCATCGGCTTCGGCAACGTCATCGACTTTGACTTGCAACAACGTGCGTGCATCAGGGTCGAGGGTGGTTTCCCAAAGTTGATCGGGGTTCATCTCGCCCAGACCTTTGTAGCGCTGCAATGACAAACCACGTTCGCCTTCTTCCAAGACCGCCTTAAGAAGGTCGAGTGGTCCGTAGATGTTTTGCACACGGTCTTTGCGGATAAGCGTCGCAGGCGTGTTGTAGACGTCTTGCAGATGCTTGGTGAAGGTGCCCGATTTGCGCGCCTCACCAGATCGCAGCATCGGGCCATCCAATGTCCGCACTTCTTCAACACCGCGCAAAATGCGGGTCAGACGAACGCCTTTGTCTTGTGTGATGCGACCCTGCCAACCGCGTTCCCATTCCAGCGCGATCAAATCAAGACGCGTTGCGACCCGATCAGCAACACCCTGTAAATCACCATCCACGGCACCGGGTACGAACGCGCCTGCGATCGCGGCTTGTTCCAGAATATGGCGGGGGTAGTGGGTCGGGAAAGCATCAAGAACACGCTTGAGACGCCCAGCTTCATCAACCACACGGCGCAAATCTGCCCCGCTGATTTCTTCACCGTTGCCTTGGCGCAAAATCGCACCTTCAACGCCTTGTTCGGTCAGGTAATTGTCCATCGCCGCTTGGTCTTTGAGGTACACCTCAGACTTGCCACGGCTGACTTTGTACAGCGGTGGCTGCGCGATATAGAGGTGACCACGTTCGATCAGTTCGGGCATCTGGCGGAAGAAGAACGTGAGCAGCAACGTACGAATATGCGCTCCGTCGACGTCCGCGTCGGTCATGATGACAATCTTGTGGTAGCGCAATTTTTCGATGTTGAACTCGTCGCGCCCGATGCCCGTACCAAGCGCCATCACGAGGTTGCCGATTTCCTGTGATCCTAGCATCCGGTCAAACCGTGCGCGTTCCACGTTCAGGATCTTACCCTTGAGCGGCAGGATCGCCTGCGTTTGGCGATCACGGCCCGTTTGGGCGGACCCACCAGCAGAGTCACCCTCCACCAAGAAGACTTCGGTTTTGGACGGGTCTTTTTCCGAGCAATCCTTGAGCTTGCCTGCAAGGAAGTTCACATCCATCGCCGTTTTCCGCCGTGTCAGATCGCGGGCTTTACGTGCGGCTTCGCGGGCATGTGCGGCCTCGACGATTTTGGACACAACGATCTTGGCGATCTGGGGGTTTTCTTCAAACCATTCGGCCAGTTTTTCGTTCATCAGGTTTTCGACGGCAGGTCGAACCTCGGAAGAAACCAACTTATCCTTCGTCTGGGACGAAAATTTCGGATCCGGAACCTTCACAGACAACACGCAGGTCAGGCCCTCGCGGGCATCATCGCCGGTAAAGCTGATTTTTTCCCGCTTCGCGATCCCGCTGGACTGCGCATAATTGTTAATTGTGCGGGTCAGGGCGGCGCGGAAACCGGCCATGTGTGTACCGCCATCGCGTTGCGGGATGTTGTTGGTGAATGGCAGAACCATCTCATTGTAGCTGTCGTTCCACCACATGGCGACTTCGACGCCGATGTCGTCACGTTCACCGATCACATAGATCGGTTCGGGCAGGATCGAAACTTTGGACCTGTCGATGTATTTAACGAATTCTTTGACGCCGCCCTCATAGAACAGCTCAGTGCGCAGGTTTTCCACTGGGCGTTCGTCTTCGACGATGATGCGCGCGCCAGAATTTAGGAACGCCAGTTCGCGAAGGCGATTTTCTAGGGTCGAGAATACGAAATCACGGTTTGAAAATGTCTCGAGAGAGGCCATAAACCGCACTTCGGTGCCCGTGCGGTCACCGCATTCACCGACAACCTCAAGCGACTTAACAGTAAAGCCGCCTTCAAAACGTGCGACGTGTTCTTTGCCATCGCGCCAGATGCGCAGTTCAAGCCAGTCAGACAGCGCGTTCACAACGGACACACCAACGCCGTGCAAACCGCCCGAGACCTTGTAGGAATTACTGTCGAACTTACCGCCAGCGTGCAGCTGGGTCATGATAACTTCGGCGGCAGAAACGCCTTCGCCCTCATGGATACCGACAGGAATGCCACGACCGTTATCGGACACAGATACCGACCCGTCATCATGGATTTTGACGTTCACAGCGTCCGCGTGTCCGGCCAAAGCCTCATCAATTCCGTTGTCGACGACTTCGTACACCATATGGTGCAATCCGGAGCCATCATCCGTGTCACCAATATACATGCCAGGGCGCTTGCGAACTGCCTCTAGGCCCTTGAGAACTTTGATAGAATCGGCGCCGTACTCTTCCGGCTTTTGCTGCTCGTCGGTCATTATGGACCCTTTGTTATATTTCCCACAAAATATAGCGTTTTTATGCGTCAGTGTCACGCCTTTGGGGCATATTTTGTGCGGTTGATTGGGCTACGCCAGCACAGCCGTTGAGACGCCGTTTTCATCCGTCACATGGACAAATTGCGCGGCCTCCCCAAGCTCATCAAACAGCTCTGGTCCGGTGCCCGTCATGAAGGCCTGCGCGCCGAGCGCTGTGATTTCAGCGTATAGCGCGGCGCGGCGGTTTGCGTCCAAGTGGGCGGCAACTTCGTCAAGCAGCAGGATCGGGGGCGCGCCAAAATCATCTGCAAGCGCGCGGGCATTGGCGAGGATCAGCGAGATCAGCAGCGCCTTCTGCTCCCCCGTTGAACAGTCTTTGGCAGGGACGTCTTTGGCTGCATAGATCGCACCAAGGTCTGCGCGATGCGGCCCGATCAACGTGCGACCAGCGGCCATGTCGCGCTGCCTGTTGGACGCAAAGGACGCCAAAAGCGCCTCTGCATCATCAGGGGTATCACACACGGGATCAGCATGGGTCAGGTCCAGCAATGCAGAGGGAAACGCTGTTTCTGTCGCCATCTGTGCGTTGGCCAACAACAACAGCGCGTCTGATCGATTACGATGGATTTGCGCGCCGGCATCGGCCATTTGCCGTTCAAGTGCTGCGTACCAATGGGCATCGCGCACCATATCCTTGAGCAAACGGTTGCGTTCGCGCATCGCCTTTTCATAGGCCAGAACGGCCTCCGCATGGGACGGCTCAAAGCTCAGCGTCGCGCGGTCAAGGAAACGGCGCCGTCCTTCCGCGCCCTCAATCCAAAGACGGTCCATCGCAGGGATAAGCCACAGAACACGGCCGATCCGGCCCAACGCAACCTGTGCGGCGGCTTTGCTGTCAATTTTGGTCTGACGAGGCGCGCCATTTTCCGACCATGCCTCAATTTCGTGACGCTGGGACAGCGAGGTCAGATCAGCGGTCACCTTCCAGCCCAGCGCCTCTGGCCGGCGCGTCATGTCCTCGGACGACGCACGGCGCAGACCACGGCCCGGGGACAGGATCGACACAGCTTCGAGGATATTGGTTTTACCCGCACCATTAGGCCCATGGATCGCGACAGGACGGCCGTCCAGTTCAAGCTTGGCGCGCTTGTGCGATCTGAAATGGGATAGCGTCAGTTGAGACAGAAAAAGGGCCGACATTATGCGCGGCCCCCTTCCTTCAATTGGTAAATGTCAGTCAACACACACGCGCCTAATCAAACCCTCATGGGCATGACGACGTAGATCGCGCTGGTATCATTGCCTTCGCGCATCAACGTCGGGTCACCCGATGAATTGAACATGAACACTGCGTTTTCACGATCCACTTGGGACGCGATTTCGAGAAGGTATTTCGCGTTGAACCCGATTTCGAGGCGTTCGTCGCCGTACGCCACGGCGAGCTCTTCTTCGGCGGCACCACTGTCAGGCGCATTGACGGACAGGATTAGACGGTCTTCGTCCAACTGCAATTTCACCGCGCGGGACCTCTCAGACGACACGGTTGCCACGCGGTCCACGGCACGGGCAAATTCCTGTGCGTCCACTTCCATTTTGCGGGTGTTCCCCTGTGGGATCACGCGGGTGTAGTCGGGGAAGGTGCCGTCAATGACCTTGGACGTCAGAGTAATGTCCGGGGTCGCAAAGCGGATTTTGGTTTCCGACACTGAAACGGCGATCTTCATATCGTCGTCATCAAGAAGCTTGCGCAATTCACCCACGGTTTTGCGCGGCACGATCACCCCAGCCATACCTTCCGCACCTTCGGGAAGTTCTGCGTCGATGCGAGCCAAACGGTGGCCATCTGTCGCAACGCAGCGCAAGACCTTACCGCCATCGGACTCAGCCACATGCATGTACACACCGTTGAGGTAGTAACGCGTTTCTTCGGTGGAAATCGCAAACTTGGATTTGTCGAACAGGCGGCGCAACACTGGCGCGGGGCAGCTAAAGTTCGCGGCGTAATCGGACGTCGCCATCACGGGGAAATCTTCTTTGGGGAGTGTGGCAAGCGAGAAGTTCGAACGACCTGCCTCAATCGTCAAACGGCCAGAGGCGCTGTCCTCAGTCAGGGTGACCAAGGCGCCATCGGGCAATTTGCGAACAATCTCGTTCAGGGTCACAGCGGAAACGGTCGTGGATCCCGCGCGTTCAACTACCGCCGGTGCTTTGTCGACAACTTCGATATCAAGGTCTGTCGCGCGAAAAGTTGCGTCTGATCCTTCGGCTTCGATCAGCACGTTGGCAAGGATCGGGATGGTGTTGCGGCGTTCCACCACGGATTGGGCTTGTGCCACTGCCTTAAGCAGTGCTGCGCGTTCGATGCTGAGTTTCATGGCCAAGCCCCTGTTGGTGATCCCGCCATAGGTGCGGGAAGATAAAACTAGCGGTTTTTAGCGCAGTCACAAGCGGTTTGTGGTCAGTCTTCGAGAGCGCGGCGCAACAATTCCAGATCGTCTGCAATCTGGCTGTCAGACTGGCGCAATTCGTCAATTTTACGCACACCATGCATGATCGTTGTGTGATCGCGTTTGCCGAACTTTCGGCCGATCTCGGGCAGGCTGCGGGACGTCAGCTGTTTGCACAACCACATCGCGACCTGACGCGGACGTGCAAGGCTGCGCGTGCGCTTTGGCCCAAGCATATCAGAGAGGCGAATGTCGTAGTGTTCGGACACCTTACGCTGAATTTCTTCGATGGTGAGCTTACGATCCGACGCGCGAAGGATGTCAGACAGACAGTCCTGTGCCATTTCGACTGTTACGGTGCGGCCCACAAGCGACGCCAGCGCGTACAGACGGTTCAATGCGCCTTCAAGAACACGCACGTTGCTGGAAATGCGGTGCGCAAGGAATTCGAGGACACCTGTCGCTATTTCAACACCGGGATAAACGTTTACATAAGTTTCCTGCTTGGCATGAAGAATACCAAGACGCAGTTCGTAGTCTGTTGGGTGCAGGTCAACGACCAGACCACATTGCAGGCGGGATTTGATCCGCTCGCTCAGATCACGAATTTCACCGGGTGCACGATCTGCGGAAATAATCAGCTGTTTGTTCTGATCCACGAGCGCGTTGAACGTGTGGAAGAATTCTTCTTGGGTGGATTCCTTGCCTTCAAGGAACTGGATGTCATCGACCATCAGCACATCAACAGACCGGAAATGCTGTTTGAAATCCATCATCTTGCGTTCCCGCAATGCGGAGATGAAACGGTAAATGAACTGGTCAGCCGAAATATACAGCACGTTCAAATCGGGCCGCTTTTCGCCTAGCTCATGGGCGATGGCGTGCATCAGGTGCGTTTTACCAAGGCCAACGCCACCATAAAGGAACAACGGGTTAAACGTGGTCGGGCCACCCTCAGCGACACGTTTCGCGGCTGCGTGCGCCAGCTCATTCGGCTTACCAACAACAAAGCTGTCGAATGTAAAACGCTGATCGGGTTGGGCATCGGCGGTGAGGGGCGTGGCTTTCTTCGCCGCAGGCTTGGACAGCGACGTCGCACCATCGATATCAAACGCGAGGCGTTGAACGGACATGCCCTGACGGTTGAGGTGATAGATGATCTGGTCGCCGTAGGTTTTCCCGACGTAATCGCCAACGAACAAATTCGGGGCCGTCAAACGCGCAACACCTTCTGCCGTGTTCACAAGAGACAGGGGTTCAATCCAGCTTTTGAAATTACCTGCGCCAATTGCGGAGCGCATGTTTGCCTTCACTTGATCCCATTCCACGTTCGCCATGCGTACCAAATCCCAATAAATTGCCCCGAGCGGTCGCCCGCCCTAAATCCGCAATTCATCACGTCCAAACAGTCAAAAACACTCCGACACCGCACACCCTGTGCCGAGGAACAATTTTTGTCTGTTGCGTATGGCAACCTCCCCCCAGACAAATGTCTGAAAAGGCTATTGGCACGCAGATACCGTGGTCCTTATGGCATCACGCTTAGCTCCCACGCCAAACGCAAATGTCAGAGTCAAAGTTACGCCCGTCACAATCAACAAGCCCGCATTTCTTAAGAAAACAGGCTATTTGCGTTACCTTGGTGTCCCACGTTCCCCCAGGAACGAATGAATCGCTTGGGTAAAACTAGCCTTGTGGGGTAGGCCATTTCAACAGCGTTGATGGTCTTGACAGGTCTGTGATCAAAACGAATCTGATGCGCCCTTGAATCTCAAGGAAAAGTCGTTGGTCCGCGCGGCAAAAAAGAGACCCCTTAACGAAAAAGACGGTCCCGTGGGACCGCCTTAAAATTTTAATTCACTAGAATCGGGGGGACCGCCCAAAACTTAAGCGATTGCTTTCACACGGGACACGAGGCGGGACATTTTGCGCGCTGCTGTGTTTTTGTGGAAGACGCCTTTGGTGACGCCGCGCATCAATTCTGGCTGCAATGCCTGAACAGCGGCCTTTGCTGCGTCTTTGTCGCCAGCTTCGATTGCTTCTTCGGCCTTACGCAGGAACGTGCGGATGCGCGAACGGCGTGCTTTGTTTACCTGAAAACGTGCTTCGTTTTGACGTGCGCGTTTTTTAGCCTGTGGAGTATTTGCCATGTGTCAGTCTCTTTCGGGTTCGTTTGTTCAAATTCATTAACGCACGTTCCCACCGGGTTCACTGGACCGGAATCGATTCGAGCCTAGGCGGGCATCACGCGCATTTCAGCGCTGCGTATAGGCCCACCCGCCCTTCTTTGCAAACATCCTTTTGCATTGATTGATAAGGCGGGTCAGGGTGCATCAAACGGAGGGTTTAAGATGACGCTAAAGACACGTGGCTGGGTGCCAGAGAATTGCGAAACGCGGGTACAGGATATTGCGGCACAGATCGGTGGGTCAGATACCGTGCGGGCCCGCCTTGATGAACTGGTGATGAAAAACCGCGACATCCATGAAGCAGCGTGTTTCAACCTGAACCCCGCAACGAATGTTATGAACCCGCGCGCGGAGGCAATGTTGTCATCTGGCATCGGGTCGCGCCCGTCGCTTGGGTATCCCGGTGACAAATATGAAATGGGGCTGGAGGCGATTGAAGAAATCGAAGTCATCAGCGCCGCCCTCTGTGCCGAAGTCTTCAATGCAGATTTTGCAGAAATCCGCGTCCCGTCCGGTGCGATCGCCAACCTTTACGGGTTCATGGCGACATGCAAACCCGGTGATACGATCATCGCACCCCCCGCGTCTGTCGGCGGTCATGCGACGCACCACATGGCGGGATGCGCGGGTCTTTATGGACTGCGGATCATTGCCGCCCCCGTTCTGGCGGATGGGTACACAATTGATGCCGATGCGTTGATGATATTGGCGAAGGTCGAAAAGCCAAAGCTGATTACAGTCGGGGCGAGCCTCAATCTTTATGAGCATCCTGTCGCCGAAATCCGCGCGGTGGCGGATGCTGTCGGGGCGAAGGTGATGTTTGACGCCGCCCATCAATGCGGAATTATCGCGGGTAAAGCGTGGCGTGATCCACTGGCCGATGGCGCCCATTTCATGACGATGTCGACTTATAAATCATTGGGCGGTCCTGCGGGCGGGTTGATCGTGACCAATGATCCTGAAATGGCCGAAGCGTTTGACGCCATTGCATTCCCCGGCATGACAGCCAATTTCGATGCGGCCAAATCTGCGGCGATGGCCATTACGATGCTGGATTGGCGCGACCACGGGCAGGCCTACGCCGCAAAGATGATTGAAGTCGCCCAAGGGCTAGCCGCCGGATTAAAGGCGCGCGGCGTTCCTGTTTTTGAAACGGCGCAGGGCGCGACGTCGTCCCATCAATTCGCCATAAAGGCGGCGGCCTATGGCGGTGGGCAAACAGCATCCAAACATCTACGCAAAGCGGGTTTCCTTGCGTGTGGTATCGGCCTCCCGATTGAGGCCGTTGCGGGCGACATGAATGGCCTGCGCATCGGTACGCCAGAATTGACGCGTTGGGGAGTAGACATGGGGGACGTTGATCAGATGTGTGATTTGATCGTGGAGGCCTTGGAAAGCCAAGATCCGACATCAATGGTGCCGCGCGTTCGCGACTGGCGTGAAACGTTCAAAACGCTGCACTACATCAACTGATTACTTGTCGCGAAACTGCGGTTCACGCTTTTCAATATAAGATTTCATGCCCTCGGTCTGATCTTCAGTTGCAAACAGGGACTGAAACAGGCGGCGTTCATAATTGATTCCTTCGGCCATCGTGGTCTCATAGGCACGGTTCACGGAGTCCTTCACAGCCATCGTCGCCAGCAGGGATTTTTCAGCAATCTTATGGGCAGCGGCCATCGCTTCTTCCTTGAGCTTTTTGGCCGGCACGACGCGGCTGACAAGGCCCGAACTTTCTGCTTCTTGGGCATCCATGAAGCGGCCCGTCAAATGCATCTCCATCGATTTGGCTTTGCCAACAAATCGCGTCAGACGCTGTGTGCCGCCAAGGCCCGCCATAACGCCAAGATTGATTTCCGGCTGCCCGAATTTCGCCGTTTCGGATGCAATGATAAAGTCACACATCATCGCAAGTTCGCACCCTCCGCCCAAAGCATACCCTGATACAGCGGCGATTATCGGCTTGCGTGTTTTGATGAAACGGTCGGTTTGCGCGCCAAAAAAGTTCTGCTTATACATCTCAACGAACGTCTTGTCGGCCATTTCCTTAATGTCCGCGCCAGCCGCAAATGCTTTGTCGGATCCAATCAGAATGATGCAGCGCACTTTGTCTGATGCATCAGCGTCTTCAACCGCTGAGGACAATTCATCCAACAGCTGGGAATTGAGCGCGTTCAAGGCATCAGGACGGTTCAGCGTGATCAATGCCACCCCGTCCGAAATTTCTACGATGATTGTTTCATAGGCCATTTGGACGGCTCCCGAAGCTATATTTGGACGTTAGGGTTACCAAAGACATCGCCACAGGCAAGCTATCTTTGGCATTTTGGGCAATAGAACGTCGAACGGCCCGATTGCACAATGCGCGCGATGGTCCCGCCGCAGTCAGACGTTTGGCAGGGCTGATCTTCGCGGTCATAGGCCTGAAACCCGTGCTGGAAATACCCGAGTTCCCCATCTGCCTGCCGATAATCCTTGAGAGAGGATCCACCCGCGGCGATGGCTTCTGACAGAACATCACGAATGATTGGCACCAAGGTTGCCACACGGGTTTTGGACAGCTGCCCTGCTTTGCGTTTTGGGTTTACGCGGGCGCGGTGCAGGACTTCGCAGACATATATATTGCCCAGACCCGCGATGATCCTTTGATCCAAAAGTGCAGTTTTGATGGGCGTATTTTTATTGGCCAAGACATCGATCAGATAAGCCTCATTGAAGGTGTTGCCCAACGGTTCTGGGCCGATGGATTTGATCAACCAGTGGTCTTCAAGCGTGGCGGTCAGCGCAAGGTCCATCGCACCAAAACGACGGGCGTCATTAAACGTCACCCGCGACCCGTTCCCCATGTGAAACACGACATGATCGTGCTTTTCGGCCGCTGGGTGATCGTGATGAAATTGACCCAAGGGATCGCCCGACACTGTCATGCGACCTGACATGCCAAGGTGAATGATCAATGTCTCGCCGGTGCTCAGATCGGCCAGCACATATTTTGACCGGCGGCGCAGCGCTGTAACTTTGGCACCATTTAATCGGATCGCCATGTTGTCGGGGAACGGCCAGCGCAAATCAGGACGATTCACATCCGCGCGCGTAATCACCTGACCTTGCATGGACGGTATCAATCCCTTGCAGACGGTTTCGACTTCTGGAAGTTCAGGCACGAACGACCCCTTTCAGAAGCAAGATCAGGTCTTTATAACCACTGAAGTTCGCGCCGATTGCAAAGCCACTGAGGGCCGCAAACGTCCACCAGTCCCTGGATGTTGCTTCACCAGATTGCAAAACGATGAGCCAATAAAACAACGCACCGCCCCCAAAGAAAAACAGCGCGAAATAAATCACTCCTGGCGTCTTGGGCGGCCGCATCACGCGGACATCTTGCACACCGAAACCGGTTTCATGTTTCACCTGCTTAGTGTCTGCGCTTGCGCGCAAACAATGGGTCAGGCTTTCAGTCGCATGGGTGACAGAATTGCCCGTCACGCGCCACTGCCACCAGATCAGTGGCAGGAAAATCACGAAAACGATCCCGAAGAAGACGGCGTTTTCGGCAATGGCGGCGGGCAAACTTATCAGCGCGTCCCATTTGTCTGCAAAATAGTCGCCCATTTCGGTATGTTTCCTCCCGCGCTGATTTGGCTGTTTGTATCTGAAGGTTGGACGCTATATCTGCTGGGTAAGCTGCGCAAGGTGCTGGATATGACTGATAATCAAACGACTCATTTCGGATTTGAAACGGTGCCCGAGGGCGACAAGGCGGGCCTTGTTCAAGGCGTATTTTCAAGCGTCGCAAGCAAGTATGATGTGATGAACGACGCGATGTCGCTTGGCATTCACCGCATTTGGAAAGAGGCAATGATGGACTGGCTGGCGCCGCGTTCGGGGCAGAAGCTCTTGGATGTTGCAGGCGGCACGGGCGATATTTCGTTTCGTTTCCTGAAACGAGCAAAGGTCGGCTACGCCACCGTTTTGGATATTACCGAACCGATGCTGATCGAAGGCCGCAAACGTGCGGAGGCAGCGCAGATGGATGCTTCGCTGGATTGGATCGTAGGCGACGCGATGGCGCTCCCGTTTGAGGACAACACATTTGATGTTTACACAATCAGCTTTGGCATTCGAAACGTCACCCGCCCGCAAGAAGCCCTGAACGAAGCCTACCGCGTGTTGAAACCCGGTGGTCGTTTGATGGTTTTGGAATTTAGCCACATCCCGAACGATATGCTGCAAAAGATGTACGATTTATATTCGTTCAACGCGATTCCGGCTATGGGCAAGATCATCACAGGGGATCGCGACAGTTACCAATATCTTGTGGAGTCGATCCGTAACTTTCCCGATCAGGAGACTTTCATTGAGATGGTGAGGACTGCCGGTTTTGAAAATGCGAAATATCGCAACCTAAGCCTTGGTATCGCCTGCTTGCATTCAGGCTGGAAACTGTAACTTGCGCGGGCCACACAACATATGGCGCCTGATCCGAACCGGCGCGACGCTTGAACGTACCGGCGCGATGAAAGTCATTCTTGATGCCGCCGAAGCACCCGCATTGATGCGTGGCGCACTGCGCGGATTGGTTTGGCCATTTCAGTGGTTGGGCCTAAAGGGTGACGTAAACTTACCACCCGTCACGCGTGCGTTGCAGGCATTGGGTCCCGCCTACATCAAGTTCGGGCAAGTGTTGTCCACGCGGCCCGATGTTGTCGGCACCGAATTGGCCGTGCAATTGCGCGTCCTACAAGACAAACTGCCCCCTTTTCCGATTGAAGTGGCAAAGGCAGAAATCGAAAAAGAATTGGGAGTGAACATCGATACCGTGTTCGCTGATTTCTCTGAACCCGTAGCAGCCGCATCGATTGCGCAAGTCCACAAGGCCCGCTTGGTATCAGATGGTGAATTTGTTGCCATCAAAGTCCTCCGACCCGGTATCGAAAAAGCATTCCAGAAAGACATAGACGCCTTTTATCTGGCCGCGTCGATTTTCAATGCGTTTTCACCATCTGCACGCCGGTTGCGCCCGCTTGATGTCATCGAACATTTCGAAGGCGTCGTGCTAAGCGAACTAGACCTGCGCCTCGAAAGCGCGTCAGCGTCAGAATTTGCGGACAATACCGAAAACGACGCCGGGTTCACCTTGCCGCGGGTGCGTTGGGGATTGTCGGCGCGCCGCGTGATGACATTAGATTGGGCTGAAGGCATCAACGCAGCAGATGTCGACGACATTGCCGCCGCCGGGCACGATCTAACAGAACTATCACGCCGCGTTTTGCAGCTGTTTTTGAACCATGCCTTGCGTGACGGCTATTTTCACGCGGACATGCATCACGGGAACCTTAAAATCGCGCCGAATGGCGATATTATCGCCTATGACTTCGGTATTATGGGCCACATCGACGAATACACCCGCCGGGTCTACGCCGAAATTTTGTTCGGCTTTATTCGCCGTGACTACAAACGGGTCGCTGAGGTTCACTTTGAGGCCGGCTACGTGCCCGCGAACCGAGATGTGGACGAATTTGCGCGGGCGTTGCGCGCCGTTGGAGAGCCGATCTTCGGGATGAACGCCGAACAGATTTCAATGGCGCGGCTGTTGTCTTACTTGTTCGAGGTCACTGAACGGTTCGGGATGGAAACCCGCACCGAACTGATTTTGCTGCAGCGTACGATGGTCGTTGTCGAAGGTGTGGCACGAACATTTGACCATCGTATGAACATTTGGGATGCCGCCAAACCCGTCGTTGAAGACTACATCAAAGATAGCATCGGGCCAAAAGCCGCATTGCAAGATCTAGCGAAGACCGCGCGTGTTTTGGCGCGGTTCGGTCCCCGCTTGCCAGCGCTTGCCGAAGCAGCCCTTATAAGACTTGGCGAAGACCCTGCCCCTCCACCTCGCAGGTCTTACTGGCACGCATTTGGCTGGATGACCCTTGGTGCAGCGGCCGCGTCCGCTGCACCAATTGCTGTTTTTTTCTTTGGCTAGGATTACGCCTCTTTCAGCGCGCTGACTGCTGTGGCCAATATGGCAATGCCGCCTTCCAGCATAAAGATTGATTCGCAGTTTTGGCTGCGTATTTCTTGCACCTTTGCGTAGACGTCAAACATTTCTGTCAGGACCACTTCACCATTTGACGAACTTTCGATGTGGAATTCGTAAATTACGGTCGGGAACGGCGCGCCGTCAGCCGACGTGCCAGCCCATTCGACGAGTTCGGCTGATTTTGGAATTTCCATTCGCTGCACTTCATTTCCGTCCTCATCATAGACAACCAATTCGACTTTGTCAGCGATTACTGCCGGATTTGGCGCCAGTGTGATCGGGCTTCATCAAAATACGCGGGGGCTGCGGCACGGGCGTCCTTTTCGGCCCAGTCCGCCAACTGCGCCATACCGGTTGTGTTCATTTGCACCATCAATGCTGTGAGCAAATCATTCGTTAGCACCGCTTGTTCAACGCCTGAAAACGTAGCGAGCTGTTGTGCGTATTCAGAGGAATCTGTCGGGTTGAGGGGGTCCTGATTTTCCATCTGTACCTTCAACATTTTTAGAAATGTGTCAAAATCAGACGAGATCACGGAGTTCGATGCTCCAGTTTATGGTGCGAACGTTGAGGTCGACGATGAGAGGGCTGCAATATCCATTAAAAAGTCTCCGTCAGAGTTTCAGGTCTAAGCCGCCGCTAAGGGCGACCGTTACTATAGGTGAGGTTGGGTTCGCGTCAGATGGCTGCTGTTCTGAATCCACATTTGACTGGGGAGCATTGTTTGATTGCTGCCCCGATTGGCCCGAAGAGGTATCGAAGGAAAATGACGTGGAGCCGTGTATGACGTCAGCGCTTGTGGGTCCAAATAGCGTTATTTGCTAAGAGAGTATTTGTTGCTCATCGTAACCACTGAGGAGTGGAAGATGAGACAGACAACTGGATTGTCGGGACACCTTTGGTACGCCATTCGACCTCGTTCCTGAGGTGAAGCTTATCACCCAACTTGCTGGCGCGAATGCCAGATTGCGTACCCGCCAGATTGCGCAGCACGCCTTTGCCATCTTTGTCACGTGCGAACCCGATATGGATGTCGAACGGGCACTTAACCATGAAATAGCGACTTTCCATTTTGATGACCGCAGGGCAACGCGACGCTGACTTGGCATGTTCGCGGTTCGCCTCAACAGAGCGCACCCGTTCTGGCGCAGCATAAATGATGCCACCCTTCTTTTCGTTGAGGAACCAACCAACCTGAACGGGCCCCCGCACGGTGTTCGTATCTTTGGTGTTTTCGAAAGCCACTGATAGACGCATGGCATGCTCCAATACTGCTCGATTTCTCAGATAGACTCGTAATCCGCATCGCAAGTCAAAAGACTAGCGACGGATAAGTGGCAGTCGTGACAACAAAGCAGCGCCCACTTGATCAAAGTGTGACGTTCAAAACGGCACGAACGACAGCCGATGTCGTGTTTTGCCCTAGACAGAGAAAGGCCTGGCTGGTCACGTTATCAAGAATTTTCAGCAGAAAGGCCCCGCCATGAAAGACCAGTATCGTGTTGTTGTCATTGGGGGCGGCGTGGTTGGCGCGTCTGTTCTATATCATCTTGCGAAGTTCGGATGGACCGATGTCGCGCTGATTGAACGGGATGTGCTGACAGCGGGTTCTTCATGGCACGCAGCGGGCGGCATTCACGCCCTGAACGCAGATCCGAATATGGCCGCCCTCCAAGGGTACACCATAGACCTTCTCTCGGAGGTGGAGGCAGAGTCTGGCATCGACATTGGCCTGCACATGACAGGTGGCGTGTCTGTTGCCTGTGATCCTGCGCGGTGGGAATGGCTACAAAGCGCGTACCGCACATTCCAGACGATCGGGATTGAGGATTGCCACCTGATGTCGCCTGATGAGATCAAGAAAGCCTGCCCGATCATGGATACCACTGGCATCATCGGTGGGCTTTGGGCGGACCGCGAGGGCTATGTCGATACGACAGGCACTGTGCATGCCTACGCACGGGCGGCGAAAAAACGCGGTGCCGATATTATTGAGCACAACAAAGTCGAAGAGCTGCATTGGACAGGCGATCATTGGCAGGTGGTGACCAAAAAGGGCACTATTCGGGCGGAACACGTGGTAAATGCTGGTGGCCTGTGGGCCAAGCAATGCGGTAAAATGGTCGGGCTCGATCTTCCCGTTTCGCCGCTATCGCACCATTATTTCCTGACGGAAACGATCCCCGAACTTGAATCGCTCGACTTTGAAGTTCCCATGATGGTCGACCTCGAAGGGTTTACCTACATGCGCCAAGACAAGAAGGGTATTCTTGTCGGCATCTATGAAGAAAATCATCAGCACTGGATGATGGACGGCGCGCCGTGGAATTACGGCATCGAACTTTTGCAAGAAGACCCCGACCGCATCGAAAAAGAACTGATGATGGCCTTTGAACGCTACCCTTGCCTGAACGACGTCGGCATTTCCGATTGGGTAAATGGCGCGTTTACGTTTTCGCCCGATGGGAATCCGCTTGTCGGGCCTGTTGAATCCGTGCCCAATTACTGGCTGGCCTGCGGTGTCATGGCCGGATTCCTGCAAGGTGGCGGCGTGGGTAAAACCCTCGCTGAATGGATGATTCACGGTGATACAGAGACTGATGCGTGGTCGATGGACATCGCGCGTTATGGTCCTCATCACTCTAACAAAGAATATATCAAGCAAACCACAGGCCAATTCTATTCGCGCCGCTTTGTGATGTCTTATCCGAACGAACAGCTGCCTGCGGGTCGCCCGTTGCGCATGGCCCCCGCCTACGATGCGATGACTGAAGCAGGCTGTCGTTGGGGGACATCGTGGGGTCTGGAAACGCCACTTTACTTCGCACCCAAAGACTTTGTCGAAGAACCGTCGCTCAACCGATCTAACGCGGGCCAATACGTTGAGGCAGAGTGCAAAGCAGTTCGTGATGCAGCTGGCCTCCTCGACATTACAGGGTTTTCGCGCTTCGAAGTCTCGGGTGACGGCGTTGAAGACTGGTTGAACAAAATGTTCGCAACCAGACTGCCCAAACCGGGCCGCGCGCGATTGGCCGTAATGTTGTCGCCCGAAGGGAAGCTCAAGGGTGATCTGACGTTGTTCAACTGGGGTGATGGAAAATACTGGATTATGGGCAGCTACTATTTGCGTCAATGGCACAAGCGGTGGTTTGCCGATCACAAAGGCCCGAACGTGATGTTGCATGACCTGTCAGACGACAATTGCGGGTTTTCAATCTCGGGCCCAAATGCCACCAAGATTATACAGACGATCCAACCTGACCTTGATCTATCATTTATGGGCTGCGGCACCTTTGATCTTGGTCTGTTGCGCTGCAAGGTCGGGCGTTTGTCCGTCACGGGCGAACTTGGCTATGAAATCCACTGCCATGCAAACGAACACATCGCTTTACGACGTATGCTGCTTGCTGCGGGGGCGGATCACGGGTTGAAAGAAGTCGGATTTAACGCGCTTTTGTCCCTTCGGATCGAAAAGTCCTTTGGCATCTGGTCTGCGGAATTCACCCAAGACCGCACGGCGGCCATGACCGGCATGGATCGCTGGATCGACTGGCAAAAGCCTGATTTCAACGGACGCGACGCAGCGATGAAAGAACGCGATACTGGACCAGATCAGGTATTAGTTACGCTCGGCCTTAACAGTCCCGATGCGGATTGCGCTGGATACGAACCTGTTTGGTCAGACGGTAAACGCATCGGGTTCACGACGTCTGGTGCGTATGGCTACACTGTTGGCCAGTCCATCGCGATGGCAATGGTGGACAAAGAATTCGCGGCCCCGAGAACAAAACTTTCGGTGCATGTCGTCGGCGTGGAACGATCCGCAAAGGTACTGGACCCGTCCCCCTATGACCCGACGGGCAAAGCGATGCGAGGATGACCAAACGCCAAGGCCGCAAAGCACGCGGTGTTCAGGAAACGAAACGCAAGGTCGATTACCGTACCTTGCGCAACCCGTTTCCACCGCTCGATGCGTTTCCGCCTGATCGCATCGACGCGATACATGCTGCTGCTTTGGATGTCCTTGGCCGCCTTGGCATCAAAGTTCTGCTGCCAGAAGCGCGTGACCTGTTCGAAAGCGCTGGCGCGCAGGTCATCGACGAAATGGTCTACTTCCCCGCAGACCTCATTGAAGGCCACGTCGCACTTGCCCCGAAGTCCATCGTCATCAAAGGTGGCGTGGCCGAGCGCGACATCACCCTCGAACTTGGGTCACTGGTGTTTCAACCGGGCGCAGGGTGCCCGCATGCGACCGATCTCGAACGCGGACGCCGCGCTGGCACGCTAGAAGATTACCTTGAGCTCACCAAACTGACCCATCATTTCGATGCGCTGCAAATGTTGCCGCCTTTGGTTGAACCCCAAGACGTGCCCATGAACTTGCGACACTATGAAACTATGCGCGCACAGCTCACGTTATCTAACAAAGTGCCTTTTGTTTTCTCTCGTGGGACACCACAGGTCCAACAAAGCTTTGAAATGCTAAAGGCATTTCGCAATGTAACAGACACTGAATTCATGCAAAATCCGTACTGCTATACAATCATCAATACCAATTCTCCGCGCCAGTTGGATATTCCCATGGCGCAAGGCATCATCGATTTCGCCCGCGCTGGGCAAGTGTCTATTATTACGCCCTTTACGCTGATGGGGGCGATGGCGCCTGTCACGGTTGCGGGTGCATTGACCCTCAGCCACGCCGAGGCAATGGCGGCCATTACCCTTGGTCAGATTGCAAATGCGGGCGCGCCGATGACCTACGGGACGTTCACCAGCAACGTGGATATGAAAACGGGCGCACCTGCGTTCGGAACGCCTGAACAAGTCAAAGCATCTTTGGGCGCTGGCCAATTAGCACGCAAACTTGGATTGCCTTGGCGTTGCGCCGCGGGATCGGCGGCCAATATCAACGACGCACAGGCCGCCCACGAAACCGAAATTTCTGGTTGGGGTGCGTTTTTGGCGGGTGCAACTGTCATCATTCACTCCGCCGGTTGGCTAGAAGGCGGCCTCACCCTGTCCTACGAGAAGCTCATAACTGATATGGACATGGTCCAGACCTTTGCTGAACTTTGCGTACCACCAGAAGCGGACGACGACGCAATCGCACTGTCTGCTTTGGCTGAGGTTGAACCGGGTGGCCATTTCTTTGGCGCGATCCACACGATGGAGCGCTATCAAACGGCATTTTATGATCCTGTTGGTATGGATTGGTCCAACATCGGGACGTGGGAAGACCGCGGATCACAGGACGCCAACACGCGGGCCACGGCGATCTGGAAAGGGATCTTGCGTGATTTCGTGCCCCCTCCGATCGCTGTCGAAAAAATCGCCCAGCTAGACGCATACATCGCCCAGAAGACGTCTGAGGGAGGGGCACCGCCTGAAAGCTGACCTCGCGCGGGAGTGAGGACGGTGTCACAATACTGGAAATCCCCACATTGAGGGCCATATACTGTGTCTAATAACAAAGGGGATCACCCATGACCAAGTATGAGAAAAATCCAGACGTCGTTGCGACCCTCACGCCAGAACAGTTTCACGTCACTCAAGAAAGCGGAACAGAACGCCCGTGGACGGGTGCCTATTTGGACAACAAAGAGGTCGGTATTTACGTCGATATCGTATCTGGTGAACCGCTTTTTGCATCATCCGACAAATACGAATCTGGTTGTGGTTGGCCCAGCTTTACCAAGGCCATTGAACCTGCCTATGTAAACGAACTGACGGACAATACCCTTAGCATGACCCGTACTGAGGTCAGGTCCACCCACGGTGATAGTCATTTGGGGCACGTTTTTCCGGATGGTCCTGCGGATCGCGGTGGATTGCGATATTGCATCAACGGCGCATCGCTGCGTTTCATTGCCAAGGACGACATGGCCGACGAAGGCTATGGCGACTACATCAACCAAGTGGAGGACGTATAATGACCGAACGCGCAGTTTTAGCCGGTGGCTGTTTTTGGGGCATGGAAGATTTGATCCGCAAGTTGCCCGGCGTTGTGTCCACGCGAGTTGGGTACACGGGCGGCGATGTTGCGAATGCGACATACCGCAATCACGGCACCCACGCCGAGGGGATCGAAATCATGTTCGATCCAACGCAAATCACATATCGACGCATTCTCGAATTTTTCTTTCAGATCCACGATCCGACCACGGCAAACCGCCAAGGCAACGATCGCGGCATGTCATACCGCTCTGCGATTTACTATGTCGATGAGGATCAAAAAGCAGTCGCGATCGACACGATCAAGGACGTCGATGCATCCGGTCTTTGGCCTGGAAACGTGGTGACGGAAGTCGACCCTGTGTCCGAGTTCTGGGTGGCCGAGCCCGAACATCAGGACTATCTGGAACGCATTCCAAACGGATACACCTGCCACTTCATTCGCCCGGATTGGGTCCTGCCCCGTCGCGAAGCGGCCGAGTAATTAATTGGTGATGCGTGGTCGCCCACGGGCGGTAATACGCATCGTCGCCTCGATAAACATTGTCTGAGCCTCGATCTGAGCCTCGCGAAGATCGAGGCTTTCGCTTATCCGCACCTCATCTACACCGGATGACACCGCCTTGGCCGTCGCCTGGTCTATCAGAATCAATCGCAACGCGCCCAGTGCATCGTCCTTAGTTGAAAACTGTGTCGGGCCATCCGGCATATGAGCGACAAATGCGCCTTCGCCGCCAGCTGTGACAGTTCCTTCGGCATGGATTGACACCTGCCCCACCACCGCACCAATCGCATTTGCGACACCCCCATCATCAGGCAGGATCGTGGCACAACCAAGTGACTGGCCCACAGCACCATAATAACTTTGGGCAGACGCCCCAAGACCAATAACAGGCAATGCCAGTCCCGCGCTGACCCTCACAACATTTGAATGGTTCTGACGACCTGCGTTCGTTAGCCTATGACGCGCCAGAAGGTCGGGGTTATCCCACCCCTCTTCAGAAAAAGCAGTCTCTAACAAAGCCCAAGACGTCTGTTCGGTCAGCTGGTCAATAATTCGCTGCGCAATGACATCTGGCCCTGCCGCAATACGATCACCACTTCCGACGCGCCGTCGGGCGAACAGCGTCAGCGCCTTTTTAGCCGCTTCAACATCCCAATCTGCCATGCGGTCCAGCGCATGGCTCGCGTCAGACGGAGTAACGCCACAAGCCAGCACAAGCCCCCGTTTAACAAGTCGTCCAAGCGCAGGTTCCTCAATACGGGTTTGCACAGCATCCGACCACTTCAAGGGACCATCCAACAATCGCGCTGCAACCGTCGTTTCGCGCGGGTCCAGCCCATCAGGCAAGCTGATAAATTGCGCGAGGACGAACTGCGTGGATTCCTGTGCGGGGCTTTCCTGTGCCGAGGCCCGATCTAGGGCATGATGAACCAATTCAGGGTAACTTTGTGCCAGTAAAGACACTGGCATCACCCTTTTCGGGCCAAGAACGATACCGCCTTCAAGCCCTTCGGTGATACGAACTTCGCTATCCCCCCCCAAACCGAATGTTCGCATCGCTACGGCCTCAACCATCGTGCGGTATTTGCCGACCTTCGCCCCTTGGGTGTCAATTTTAGGCAATCCATTCTTAAGGAGGCAAACATCCGTGGTCGTACCGCCAATATCGCTCACGATCGCGTTCTGCTCCCCTGTTAACCATTGGGCGCCGGCAATACTGGCAGCGGGGCCGCTCAGGATCGTTTCAATCGGCCGCTCCCGCGCGAGTTTGGCAGAGATCAACGCGCCATCGCCGCGCACAACCATCAACCGCGCATAAATACCACAGGTGATCATGTGCGTTTCGGTTGCTGCGATCAGCCGGTCAATCAACCCAATTAGGCGCGCGTTCAACAGAGCGGTGAGTGCTCGTTTCGGACCACCCAAGGACTGGCTCAGTTCATGGGAGCACGTAACAGGCAAATCAAGCCGATCCCGGATCAAATCACGTACCAAAAATTCATGCGCAGGGTTGCGTGTGGCAAAGCGCCCCGCAATCGCCAAACCTGTCATTCCAGCAGGAAGAGAGTCTAATTTTTCTAAAATGTCGTCCGAATTCAGTGGCACAACTTCGGCGCCAGAATGCCCATGGCCACCCTTGATGAACAAAACAGGATCGGAACCCAAAGCGTCGGACAAATCGGCCTTTTCAAGTTCCGCTTCTTCAAACCCGATGAGAATAAGCGCGACGCGTCCGCCCTGCCCTTCGACGAGCGCGTTGGTCGCAAGCGTCGTAGACAACGACACCATCGCGATGTTGGATCCGTCAAGACCGCTCTCGTCCAGAACCGCATCAATTGCGGCCCCGATACCAAGCGACAGATCGGGTCGCGTCGTTAGCGCTTTGGCCTTTGCAATGACCCGATCGGTGTCGTCATCCAACAGTACGGCATCGGTGTAGGTGCCGCCCGTATCAATGCCCAATAATATTGCCATTTCCATCCCTTGGTCTTTGATATGACGCTATCGAAAGTTTGGCCGTGATCTATCCAGAAGGCGACATAAAAACCACCGATCAGCGGCGCTTAACCTTTGGAAAGGCTTTCCAATTCAATAATCTTGCCACCTGCTGCTTTGGCATCTTCCGCGTCGTGCGTGACCATCAAAACGGGCAATTCGCGTTCCTTGGCGACACGGAAAACAAGATCACGGACCTGGGCGCGAAGTTCAGCATCAAGACGTGAAAACGCTTCGTCCAACAACAAGGCGTTTGGATCCGACAACAACATACGCACCAAAGCCACACGTGCCTTTTGCCCACCGGACAATGTTGCCGGATCACGATCTGAATACCCGCCCAAACCGACATCAACCAATGCCGCATCAATTGTGCCGCCCCGCGATGACATTGATCCGCCCGCAGGTATTCCGAAGGCGAGGTTGGCCCCCACGCTCATGTGCGGGAAAAGCAAATCATCTTGAAACAGGATACCGATGCGCCGCTTGTGCGGCGGGCGCATCGTGATATCTTCGCCGTTCAAGATGACAGTGCCCATGCCACGGAAAACCGAAGGCAACGTTCCCGTTATGAATGCCAGCAAGGTCGATTTACCTACGCCTGAAGGCCCCATAACGGTCAGAACCTCGCCCGGCTTGATATCGTAGTCGACCTCAATTAGCGGCAATTCGTCCCGTAAAATGCACAAATCGCGCAGTATTAGACCCTTATTCATGCAGACCTCTCCGATTACGCCACAACAATGTGGGGATAAGAAGCGCTAAAGTGAAGGGCACCAGCGCGGCGAACGTTTGCATCAGACCATAGACACCAATTGCGCGGCGGTCCCCACCTGATGCAAGGGCCATCGCCTCTGTAGTGAGGGTGGAAACACGCCCTCCTCCGATCAGCAAAGTCGCAAGGTATTGTCCCACAGAAACGGCGATACCAACAGCAACAGACGTGAGGATGGGGCGCGTTAACATCGGCAAACGCACCTGCCAGAATATACGGTTCGGGGATGCGCCCAGCGCGTTGGCAACAGTCGCAAGGCGCACGTCCCATGATCGCCACGGATCACCCAGCGACAAAAAGACATAGGGCAAAACAAACACCAGATGGGCGAAGATCACGGGCAATCGACCAATGTCCGCGCCGACGTTCAGTAACAATGTCTGTAGCCCTGGCAAAAATGCGGTCTGTGGCACGAGCAGCGGTAGATACATCAACCACAAGCCACGCCGTGACAGGCTTCGCCCGCTTCTGTGTTCGGCTTCGAGGCACCCTAATACCAGAGCAAGCGCGAGGCCAACTACAATTCCTGCCACCAAAAACGTTTCCCCCAATGTCGCAAGTGCGTTGGGGCCATGGCGATCCCAAGACCGAAGCGTGAAGGTGTCCGGCCAGACATTCGGAAAGCTCCAGAACCCTGCGAACGACCAAACGATGAGCCCGAATATGCCAAACAGGACCGCGCCCGCAGACAGCGCGCCGAGACCGAGGGACACGATGCATATCGGCGCGTCAAACTGGCCACGCCGACCTGACGCAATCCAATGGCGTCCCCAGCGGCCTACCAATCGTTCCCCAAGCCACCAAAGCCCCAGCGCGAACACGACCAATGCCAATTGCCATAATGCGGCCGCTGCTCCGGTCAGGCGCATGGAAAGGTCAGGGTCGCTCATCCATTTGACGATCTGCACGGACAAGGTCGGGGGTGTGGATGGGCCTAGGATGACAGCGACGTCTACCACGCTCATGGAATAAGCGAGGACAACGTAAATAGGCAGTCTGATTTGGGAATACACTCGTGGGAATACTGTCTTGAGCCATCCAGATAACCGCCCATATCCCAAGGCTTGCGCGACACGTAGTGAACGCCGCGGTTGGGCCTGCCCCATAGCCGCGATTGTCATCAACAGCAGGAACGGTACTTCTTTGATCACCAGCCCCGCGATCATCGCAAGGCCGAGGGGGTCTTGCAGGATCAACACATCTGGCGGGCGGTCCCATCTCGTGAGGGTGGGTGATATCAGGCGCGCGATCCAGCCTGATGGCATAATCAGAAACGCCAGCCCAAAAGCCGCTGCCGCGTGGGGAACCGACAAAAGTGGAGACAGCAGCCGTTCGAGCACTCGAAAAGATCGAGTGCCCGACCAACCGGCTGTGATGAACGCCACAATGATCAACGACAGCAACGTGGCGATCAATCCTGTGATCAGCGACAGACGTGACGCTGCACCCAAGCCCTGCCAGTCAAATAACATACGAAACGGGTCAAGCGTTGGGCCAGACAAACCCGCCGCCGGCAAATGCCCGAATGCCGGAAGCACCGTCCCCCACAGGCCCGCGATCACGGGGCCTAACATCACCAACAAAGTCAGCGCTGGTAGGAGACGGAGCATCCTAACGTATCAAACTACACTTACTGACCAGTGCCGTAACGGTCGGCCCAATCATCGGCGATCTGCGTCATCCAAGTTGGATGCGGTTCCGCTTGAACAGAGCCGAGTTCAGCAGGTGACAGTGTCGCGATGCCCAGATCAAGTGCATCAAAAACACCGCGCTGATCGTCTGTCAAAGCATCCATGTTCAACACCGTGCCATAGCCGAGGATATTTGGATTCTGCGCGCGAGCCTGTGCCTCTGGTGACATCAAGAAGTTTGCGACAACCATCGACCCTGCAGCGGAACCAGAATTGTACGGAATGGCGACAAAGGACGCGTTTCCAATGGTGCCATTTTCCAACACGAATGTACGCACAGTATCGGGCAGTTCAAAGTTCGCGATCGCAGCTGTCGCCTCACCAGGGCTAAAAGAAATCGCCAAATCGACCTCTCCGTCCGCGATCAGTTGAAGCTGGGCGGGACCAGTCGCAGGGTATGCACGGCCTTCACGCCAGAGCGTCGGGGTCAGCGCATCAAGATAGCCCCATAACGGGGCTGTAACGTCGGCGTATGTTGCATCCGTTGCTGCCTCTTGCAGAACGCTCGGGTCATCTAGCAAATCAACAAGCGCCTGTTTCAGGAAGGTCGTACCGAGGAAATCGGGTGGCTGTGGATACGTAAACCTACCAGGATTCGCTATGGACCATTCAAGGATCGCAGCCATGCTGCCCTGTGGTTCCATGTCGGCTGTGTCATACATAAACACGACCTGCGCCATGGCCCAAGGCGCCTCATACCCCTCAACGGGTACCGTGAAATCGGTTTGAACAGTTTTGGCTTCGCTGTCGACAACAGCCCAGTTCGGCAGTTGTTCCGCAAATGGGCCAAACAGCAGGTCAGCATCTTTCATCGCAGCAAAGTTCGACCCGTTGATCCAGATCATGTCGATGGCGCCGTCATCATCTTCGCCGGCTTGCTTTTCACTCAGAACTCGGGTGACAGCATCTGCCGTATCCGTCAGCTTTACGTGTTCAAGGGTGACGCCGTAGTCTTCCATCACGCGATCACCGACCCATGCGATGAAATCGTTGGTAGTGGTCGATCCACCCCAAGCGTTCCAATAGACAGTTTGGCCATTGGCCTCGGATGTGACGGCGTCCCAGTCGGATGGATCAGGGTTCGCCAAAACGAATGTCGGTGCGGCCAAAGCAGCAATCAATGCAAGGTATTTCATCAGTCTTCCTTCATAGTAAAAACGCGCCTTGCGGCAAAGAGGCGGAGCGTTGCAGTTGCAAAGCACAATGCACCGAAGATCCAGGCCAACGTCGCGAACGACGGGGCAAACAGGCATAACAGCACGAAAAACACGATCGTTTCCGTACCTTCCAGTAACCCGTTCGAAAAATACAGGGATTTGACCCCTTGGGCAGAGGTTTCCATATCGCGCTTTTCAGCAAGAATGGCATAGCCAAGAAAGCTGGTTCCATTGAAATAAAAGCTCGTTAACAAGAACGCGCCAGCAACAGCATTGGCCGCAGGGTCCATGACAACAAAAGCGAACGGGATCGCGCCGTAAAACAAGAAATCGCACGCGATATCCAAGTAGCCGCCGAAATCAGTTCTTCGCGTCGCCCGTGCGACAGCCCCGTCTAGCCCGTCTGCGATGCGCGATGCGAGCAGCGGAACCAACGCCAGTACAGGCCAACCCACAGCGATAAGAAGGGCCGCGAACAATCCCAGCCCCAAGCCCGCCAGCGTCATACCGTCAGCAGTCACACCACGCCCAGCCAAATTTTGGCCAAGCGCATTCAACGGCGGGTCAATAATTTTACGGGCGGCAGCGTCCAGCATAGGACCTCTCGTGTCAGGTACCGGACTTGTGACCTAAGCGCCGTTCACGCGCAATCGCACTGACACGAATGTGACTTATAGCTTCAAACGAAAAAGGGCCACGCAATCTGCGCGGCCCCTCATCATGTGATTAAAGCAACCCTTAGTTGGATTCTGCTTCAGCCTCAGCTTCACCAGCTTATTCGGCGCCGAATGTCGCGAGGTATGCATAGATGTTGATGGCTTCTTCTTGGTCACGGACGCGGTAGGCCATTTTGCCACGAGCGCGGTTGTTGTCGAGCGTCTCACGCAACCAACCCGTTGGGTCTTGTACGTAACCGACGAAAGATTCTTCGGTCCAGACCGTGCCCGCTTCTCCAAGCTCAAGGACTGAGTCACCATAACGGAAGTCTTCGATCGCACCGATCTGACGACCTGCGATTGCATACAGGTTGGGACCTGTACGGGCGTTGCGGCCCGCAAGGACTTCGCCATCAGCGTCAGCCACAATGTGACATGCAACGCACTGGCGGTTGAATTGCTCTTCTCCAGCTGCCGCATCACCAGATGCAGCGTGGCCGCCGGCAAATGCAGGTGCGGCCAGAAGTGCGGCAGCTGCGGCATAGATAAACTTGGTCATAAGTGTTCTCCCTGAAACTTAATCTTGGCGTCGTGTCGTGCGCGGTACAATACCGCTTCAAATAGGAAAATAGCCTAATGGTCATCGCCGTCCAGCAGAAATAACAAATTGGTGCCTGTTATGCGATATCAAGCCACCGCATGTGCGATAGCACACTGTTTCCAAAGAGAAGTTAACGCGTTGATCAAGTGATCGATGTCAGCGTCTGTATGCAGCGGTGACGGTGTAAACCGCAACCTTTCGGTCCCTTTCGGCACAGTCGGATAGTTGATTGGCTGCACGTAAATGCCCCATTCATCCATTAAATGGTCCGCCAGCATTTTGGTTTTAACCGGATCACCAATCATCACCGGGACGATATGGCTGTTATTATCCATGTGCGGGATACCCTGCGCATCAAGCATTTTACGGAGGCGCGCCACTTGGCGGCGCTGGCCTGCACGTTCCATCTCGCTTTCTTTAAGATGCGCGATAGATGTGCGCGCAGCGACGGCCACTGCGGGCGGCAAGGCTGTGGTAAAGATGAACCCAGACGCAAAACTACGGATAAAGTCACAAAGCGCGGCAGATCCCGTGATGTATCCACCAACACAACCGAATGCTTTGCCCAACGTGCCTTCGATCAGGGTGATGCGGTCCGCAAGCCCTAGCTCTTCGGAAACACCACCGCCTCGTTTGCCATACATGCCAACGGCGTGGACCTCATCAATGTAGGTCATGGCACCGTATTTTTCGACGACATCAAGGATCGCCTCAATCGGGGCGATGTCACCGTCCATAGAATAAACGGATTCAAACGCAACGATCTTGGGGTAATGCGCCGGAATCGCACGCAGCTTCATTTCAAGGTCTTCGACGTCATTATGTTTCCACAAAACTTTGTGGGCGCGTGAATGACGGATGCCTTCGATCATAGATGCGTGATTGCCAGCGTCGGACAGAATGACACAATTCTCAAGACGACTGCCAAGCGTCGAGAGGGAGGCCCAGTTGGATACGTATCCAGATGTAAAGATCAACGCCGATTCCTTGCCGTGCAAATCTGCCAACTCGCGTTCAAGCAAAAGGTGATCGTGATTTGTGCCGCTGATGTTGCGCGTGCCGCCTGCGCCCGTACCAGTACGCTGAACACCTTCAATCATCGCATCGATGACTTTGGGGTGCTGACCCATGCCAAGATAGTCGTTGGAACACCAAACCGTTACATCGCGCACTCCGTCTTCCGCGTGGCTTGCCGCGCGGGGAAATTTTCCGGCCTTACGCTCTAACTCAGCGAAATACCGGTAGTTTCCATCATTCTTGAGCGAATCGAGTTGTTCGTTAAACAGCGCGTCAAAGTCCATTTGCTTCTTCCTTGGCAGTTATTCGTTTTTGCGCTGGAAGCATCCAGCGCCATAATTTTGCATCCGGCAGCGGGATCACCATGAACCAGTGTTCCAGCAACGCCAGCGCGGACAGAGAAGTGAGGAGGGCAAAGCCCGTAGCCTCGATCATTGAATTAGACGTCATAAGCAGTTGCGCGAAACATGCAGTTGCGAATGAAAGGACCGTCACTGAAAGCGGGAAAAACGCTGTTATCGGACCCTTGGTCATGTGGGTCTTAAGGTGCTGCAATGGCAGCGGTAGAAATTCGAAATTGATCCGTGGGACGCCGAAAAACAGGTTTAGTTTGGCACTAATGCGCGCGAAAAACAGGATCGCGTAGGTGCACATAGCGATAGTATTGTCAGCGCCCGTTGTGGCAATCACGATAAACGCGAGGCCGGCCAGCAACAGAACCTCGTGATAGGCCAAGGCATCCCAAGCCCGCCAGAACCGATCCGTACCAGACACGCCGTCGGGCCGATCAGCTCGTTCAGGGCCGGTGATAACGCCAGACAGGAACGACAGTTCAATCCAGCCCCAAATCGCCAACGCGCCAAAGAACCCTTTGTAAAGCCCGATGAGGGTCGCATCGGATGTCGACAGAATTACACCTGCAACGCCCAGCGCCAGCACCGGGACCGCAAAGAACACGGCACGATTATAGGCATTGCCACCCGTCCGATCAGCCGAACGGATGACAAGCAGGATCAGCCCGGTGGCGAACCACCAAGTAAAGAGCGCGATGAGAGATGCGCCCCAAACTGACATTAATACGCAGGCTTCATAAGGGTTTCCTGTGGAACGTCGTGTTTGATCGCGGGGATCGTATAAAGGGACACAAACGCTAATGCGGCCTTTGCCGAACCGGCGATGTTGCCAAAGAATCCACCAACGCCGCCGGCCTTTTTAGCGCGCGCAATTTGCACGTTGGCTTTTTGCATCCGTTCAAGATTTTTCTGCCAACGGGGGTGTTCAATATCCACCATCAGCGGGAACACCTGGCCCGTCAGCGCAGACGTTTTTGTGAACACCTCATGGGCATACCAGTCGGGATCAACGCCCAGCGCTTTGTGGAATTCAGGGCGCTGGTGATCGCGCACGTACATCGTGGAATAGACCGCCGTCAGGAAAAATTTGATCCACAGTTTGTTGGAATATTTTTCCGTCAACGCGGGGTCTGTTTTCATCAGGAGGGCAAAGGCCTCACCGTGTGAAAACTCATCGTTGCACCATTCCTCAAACCATTTGAAAATCGGGTGGAACCGATATTCGGGATGCTTTTCAAGGTGGCGGAAGATCGTGATGTAGCGCGCATAGCCGATCTTCTCGGACAGGTAGGTCGCGTAGTAAATGAACTTGGGCCGGAAGTAGGTGTACTTCTTGGATTGCGTCAAAAACCCGAGGTTCACCGCAATGCCAGCTTCGCGCAGGGCATCGTTGATGAACCCGGCATGACGGGCTTCGTCACGGGCCATCAATTGGAACAGCTGCGTGATATCGGGGTTCGATCCGCGGCGTTTCATTTCTTTGTACAGCACACAGCCGGAAAATTCCGCCGTGCAGGATGAAATCAGGAAATCGATGAACTCACGCTTGAGTTTCGGCTCCATGCCATCCCAATCGACCTTGTCCCAATCAGCGTTCTTTTTAAAATGGCCCTTATTCGGATCAGATACCATCTGTGCGATCAGCTTGTCCCAGTCCTCACGAACGGGGGTCACGTCGATCTTGTCCATCTCGTCAAAGTCAGTGGTGTAGAACCGCGGCGTCAGAAGTGTGTTCTGCATCGCAACGGCTGTAGCATCTTCGTTCGTCAACGGCGGCAGCGCCTCTTGAAGGGCGATCGCCTCTTCTGCAGTGGCCGCACCGGATGAATGTTTTGCTTGGACGTTCATGCCATCACCTCATCGCTAAACGAAAACTCGCACAGTTCCATGAATTCAAAATCACCTGTGGCGCGGGTCCACATGCGTTCGATTCCAGATGCACGGGTGATCGTGGCCATGCGTTCTTCTTCGATAATTTCACCGAACGGGGCCATGATTTCAGCACCATGCACCAAAACGCTGTCACCCGGTCCGATGACCGATCCATCAGTAAATTTCACATGCGCGGACAATTCTTCGAAACGATGGCTAATCGTAACGATGCAAGGCACCTGTTCTTTGGTTCGTGTCAAAAGGCCCATGAGGGTTCCCTCCTTTTAAGTGTTTCAGTCGAGCAGATCGGCGAAAGCTGCTACATTGTCGGCACCATACCCGATCAATTCCATTGACCAACCTGTCGCGGGGTCATGAATACCGTAGGTGCCACTTTCTCTTTTCAGAATAGTCAGCGGTGTGTCGTTAGGCAATCCAGCGACCAGACGTTCGCGTTTTACTGCGATGCCAATCACACCAATGAAACCCATCAGATCATCACCCGATGCCGCGATGCGATTGTCGTCCATGTCAAATACCGTCGACACGCCTTCGCGCGAACTGACGAATTGAACCTGAATTTCCTGAACCGCAGGAGTTTTCTGAAAGACTGCACTTTGCGGCACGTCTGTCCACTGGGCGTAGGCCACCAAGGCCAATGCGGCGAACATCAGACCAAACATGGATCGGACCAAAAACAGCGGGACCATATCGCGGTCGCGGTGTTTCATTTGTTGTTCAAGTGCTGACATTTGAATTACTCCGCTGCGACGGCGTTGACGATATTTGCACGCTCAACTTTGGGTTCGAAAACACGTGCTTCGGCGGCATCCGAAAAGATTTCGGCAACCTTCGCGACGTCCGCGATAGACCGGAAAGACGGCTGTGTTTTTGACATCTGCCATGGCTTCACATGCGGCCATGTCATCAGATAGGAAAACCGTGTATCCCCGATCAATTCAAACGCCAGTGATCCGTGACCGGATTTCTTAACATCCAAACCCGCGTTGCCGATCTGTGTGTAAGGAAGGTTCAGCGTCATCGTCAGCGCCGCCCCGATCCGCATTGCGACGCGCTTGTTGGTCAGCGTGTAAACTGCGGAACGAGCCTGCATATAGGCCAGTCCGAAAATCAACAGGCAGCTCAGCATCCCGACCACGATGAACGGGATGCCGTGCGCCAATGCTTCACCAAAGGACACGTAGGTGGAGGACACGCCTACGCGCCAGACTGTCAGAACAGCAAAATACCCCGCGACCCAAGTCAGGCCCAGCGCATCACGCGCCAAACGAAGCGGCGCAGGGCTGCCTTGCCAAAGGATGTGTTCCCCCTCTGGCAGGGCTTCTGGCAAACCTCTTACGGGTTCAAACTTGAAATCATCGTGGGACATGTGTCCGTCCTTTCTGTGTTGGCTTCAGAGTTGCGGTTCTAGGCGCGCTTCAGAAGCATAGAGAGTGCCACCAGCGTAGTAGGCCATGATTTTCTCTTCTTCGAGAAGCGTGACCTGATCGGCAGCTTTGATTGTCGGGATGCCCTCAAAATTGTGGGCAAACAGGGACCGCACAACGATGCGGTCGGATTTAACACGGCACATGTTCATCGGGATCAGACGGGTTTTGCCTGTGCCTTCCGGGTTCAGATCGAGCGTCAAGAAACGAACCATCGCTTCTGGCACATCGATCCACATGTCCGTCACGCGGCCAATAACTTCGCCGTCACCAGACACCACAACTTTGCCGCGTGGGTCGTGCCCGGCGGTATGTGCAAAATCGGGCAACATGCTCATCGGTTTGATCTTGATGTGTCCGTGACCGTCAAGTTCCGGCACGTCGCGACGTGGTGCCCAAGATGCGGGTCCGACACCATCAATCATTGGATCGCCCGTTGGTACGAACGGGGAGCCTGCTGCCTTGGATGTCCGTGCAAGTGCGAGATCTGAACGATCACCGCGTGCGCCGGATGGGACAGTCAAAGACCCACGACTGTGGGGCAAGTTGAATGTCTTGTCCTTGGGCAAAGGGAACGGCCCTTGGTTCGGTGCGATGTTTCCATCGTCGTCCTCAAGCTCATATCCTTCGCGCATGTTTTCGGTCTGGAGGTAGTACACCAGTCCGGCAAAAAAGAGCCAAAAGAGCCAGATCGCGGCAGATGCAAGATCAAAATTTCCAAAAAAGTCTACGCCAACCATGGGTATGTCCTCCGTATTAGGTCGGGAAGTCCGCAAGGCCGAACTGGGCCTCGCGTGCTTCTGATATTGCCTTGACCCGCACAAGCGGCCCCAAAGCAATGAGGGTTAAGAAAAGCAGTCCGATCTCGGTGTGATAGACAACCGAATATCCTGTGGCAGGCGTGGCGAGCGCCTCCCCGAAGGTTCCCTGTAGTGCAAGTGATCCAACAACGTCCCGAAGGCCGCCCCCGATCACCGTCGAAAGCCCGGCGGCAGTGGCCTGAGCGGCCCCCCACGCACCAAGCGCAAGCCCGCGTCCGGCGATCCCTTTGGCAGGCATCGTCATAGCGGCCGTTAAGGTGGCAACGGAAAACAAGCCGCCCCCCAACCCGATGGCAAACGCGCCACCGAAAAACATATAAGTAGAATTAAGCGGCGCGGCGAAAATCACCGCAGTAAAGGCAATCAGCCCGACCAACAGACCACGGCCCGCGATACGGTAGGGATCAGTCGATTTGGCCAGCCATTTCGCAGCAGCTGCAAAACCAAGAAGCGCGCCAATGGCCCAAGCTGCCGTCAAAAGCGTCGTAGACGACACGGACAGCCCAAGGATTTCGCCACCATAAGGTTCCAGCAAAACGTCCTGCATGTTGAACGCCATCGTTCCAAGGAACACGACAACCAACAAACGCCCGGCACTGCCGCCAGACATCAGATCATCCCATGCATCCGAAAACGTAGGCTTGGGTGCCGCACGTTCTTCGCGCGTCATCGGTTTGACTTTTTCCTGCTTCCACAGGGCTGTCAGGTTCAACAATGCGGTTACAACAGCCGCGCCTTGCACGACTTGCACCAGCTTCAATTCCGAAAAATCGCGCAGCAGCGTGCCAATGATGATTGCAGACAACAACATCCCGACCAAGAACATCACGTATAAAAGGGCAACGACCCGTGGGCGGGTCTCATCATCTGCACGATCCGCAGCAAGCGCGAGGCCAGCCGTCTGCGTCATATGCATGCCAATGCCCGTCAGAAGGAATGCGAGGCCAGCTGCAAACTGGCGCGCGCCTTCGGGGATATCAACGGCGGTATTGCCCGACAAGACCAGTAGCGCCATGGGCATGATCGCAAGGCCACCAAACTGCCACAACGTGCCAAACCAAAGATACGGGATACGCTTCCAACCGATCGCGCTGCGATAGGTATCGGACTTGAAACCGAGCAATGCGCGAAAGGGTGCTGCCAAAACCGGAATGGCAATCATGATTGCCACGATCAACGCAGGCACACCCAATTCCACGATCATCACGCGGTTCAATGTGCCAAGTAACATCACACCCGCCATACCGACGGACACTTGGAACAATGACAAACGCAACAGCTGGCGCAGCGGTAGACCTTCGGACGCTGCATCCGCGAACGGAAGCATTTTTAGCGTTACTTTTTGAAGGTCAGCCGCACGGAAAATCATGGACGACCCCCGAACCGCAAACACTGCGAAATATAAAAACCGGATGCCACACGCTCGACCTCGGCCAGCCTACCTTGAACGCCAGCAATCCGCAGATCGTTGCTAAGTTTTTCTGTCTTGTGCGGGATCATAACAGGCGATCTGTCAGAGCGCGGGAACAGTTTACCCACCCGAAACATCGCCATCAAAAGCGGCGTGCGCGGGGCGACTGTAAAGATAAACTTGCCGCGGATGCGGCCCTCGTTTGCCTTCAAAAGGCTCACCAGCATGTCATCGGAATAATAGATCATCGAATCCATCGCGACCGCGTGATCAAATGTGCCGTGCGCACTGTCGAGCATATCACCCGCATGAAACGTAATCTGTTTACGAAGACGATCGGGGCAACGGGCTTCGGCAATCTTGATCAGCTCAGGCGCGATATCAATCGCTACCACCTCTGCGCCACGTTCCGCCAAAGCGACCGCCTTCGCACCCGTACCGCACCCTGCATCCAGAACACGCAGGCCCGTCAGATCAGCAGGTAATTGATTCAACATAATATCGCGCATCTTGTCGCGACCAGCCCGCACAGTCGCACGAATACCAGACACGGGCTCGTCCGATGTCAGACGCTCCCATACCTTGGTCGCGGACTTGTCGAAGTATGTTTCGACACGGTCTCTGGTCGCTTCATATGTCATTAATCGAAACCCAAAAGTTCAAAGATTTCACGATCTTCTAAAGGCTGCGGCGCAGACCCTGGCAACGTCGTGGAATTATACAGCGCCTCGGCCATACGGATATATTCCGCCTGACACGCCGCCACATCGTCATCCAGATCCATCGCAAACAATGTCTTTTTCTTAAGGCGCGAGCGACGGATCGCATCCACATCCGGCATATGCGCGATGCGGTTGAACCCGACAGTGCGGCAATAACGATCAACCTCATCCGTGTCTTTGGAACGGTTCGCAACGCAACCTGCGAGGCGCACATTGTAGTTCTTTGATTTGGCCTGAACGGCGGCAATGATCCGGTTCATCGCATAGATGCTGTCAAAATCGTTGGCCGTCACGATCAGCGCACGGTCAGCGTGCTGCAAGGGGGCGGCAAAGCCACCACAGACAACGTCACCCAACACGTCGAAAATCACGACATCGGTGTCTTCCAACAGGTGATGCTGCTTGAGCAGTTTAACCGTCTGGCCAACTACATAACCGCCACATCCAGTGCCAGCAGGCGGGCCACCGGCCTCAACGCATTTCACGCCGCCATAACCTTCGGTCACGAAATCCTCAGGACGCAATTCTTCTGGATGGAAATCCACCTCTTTCAGAATATCGATCACGGTGGGCTGCAATTGGCCCGTCAACGTGAACGTGCTGTCATGCTTGGGGTCACACCCAATTTGCAAAACACGTTTGCCCATCTTGGTGAACGCAGCGGACATGTTAGATGACGTGGTCGACTTGCCGATGCCGCCCTTACCGTAGATCGCGAAAACTTTTGCGCCCTCGATCTTCATGCTGTCGTCTTGGTGGACCTGAACGGAACCTTCTCCGTCAGCGCCGCGCAAGATTGGGGGTGATTTGTCTAAAGCCATGGTAATTCCCTTTCCGGCTATTCAGCCGCAACACCTTCGAGACGATCTTCAAGCGCGTCAGCCGCATCCTGAAGGTCGTTAAGTGTCTGTTCATCCGGTTGCCAATAGTCCCGGTCCGATGCCTCAAGAAGGCGGCTTGCCATGCGAACGGACGCCTGCGGGTTCAACGCCGCCAGCCGTTCGCGCATGTCTGTATCAAGCACAAAAGTTTCGCTCAGTTTTTGGTAGACCCAAGGGTCGACCTGCCCTGTCGTTGCAGACCAACCCAACGTGTTGGTGATCTGCGCTTCGATCTGGCGCACACCTTCGTGGCCATGCTCAAGCAGAGCTTCAAAGAATTTCGGGTTCAACGCACGGCTGCGTGTTTCAAGCGCGACCTGATCTTTCAGCGTGCGCACCTTTGCCGTGCCGCGCGTTTGATCACCGATATAAACGGCGGCCTCTGCGCCACCTTTGGCGCGTTTTACCGCACGGGCAATCCCGCCAAGCGTGTCGAAGTAGTGATCAACCGTGGTCACCCCCAATTCAACGCTTTCGAGGTTCTGGTATGCGACATCGACGTCTTTCAACGCGGCTTGCAACAGGCTGGGGTTTTTGGTGGCCTTGCCGTCCATGCCATAAGCGAACGATTTGCGCGCCTCATAGGCGTCGGCCAACTCGTCCTCATTATCGAACAGCGAACTGTCGACCAAGGAATTGACGTTGGACCCGTAGGCACCTTCGGCATTTGAAAACACGCGTAACGACGCCGCCTCCATGTCGCAGCCCATTTCATTGGCATAGGTCAGCGCGTGGGCGCGGACAAAATTCTGATCAAGCGGTTCATCCGCATTCGCGGCCTTGTACGCAGCCTCGGCCAACATACGCGTTTGCAGCGGCAACAAGTCACGGAAAATACCGGACAACGTCATGATCACATCAACGCGCGGGCGACCCAATTCGGCCAGTGGGATAAGGTCTGCACCGCACAAACGGCCATAATCATCAAACCGTGGTTTCGCACCCATCAGGGACAAAGCCTGCGCAATCGGCACGCCGTCGGATTTGATGTTATCGGACCCCCACAAAACCAACGCCACAGTGCGCGGCAGGCTTTCGTGGGTTTCGATCAACAGATCGGCCTGTTTTACACCATCGCTCATCGCGAAGGCGGTCGGCATACGGAACGGATCAAACGCGTGGATATTGCGGCCAGTTGGCAGGATATCGGGGGAACGGATCACATCGCCACCCGGAACAGGTTCGACGAATTTCGCGGACAGCGCTTTCATCAATCCGTCCAGCTCTCCGTCACTTTGCATCTTTGTACGGGCATCGGCGCGGGCGGCTGGGGTTTTCAAATCCATCAGGTCAAGCATGCCATCAAGCGCTGCATCATCCATCGGCTTCCCGACAATATGCAACCCGTCGGGGATCAGCGCGTCTTCTGTATCGAGCAGGGACAGCCACAGCTGATCAGGCTTGGACCCGTCCATATCGACGGCGTCAGCCTGTACGACTATCAATATTTCTAATTCTGCGCGCGCCGCATCATCGACAGGCATTGCGCGCCAGCGGGCAAGCGAATCCTTTAATTCTGCCAAGCCTTTATAAAGGCCCGCGGACTGCAATGGTGGTGTCAAATGCGTAACTGTAATCGCGCCAGAACGTCGTTTCGCCAGTGTCGCTTCGGACGGATTATTCGCCGCATAAAGGTAGATGTTCGGCATTTCACCAATAAGGCGATCCGGCCAGTCCTGCGCACCCATACCGGCCTGTTTGCCAGGCATAAATTCAAGCGCGCCGTGCATCCCAAAGTGCAAAAGCGCGTCGGCGTTGTAGGTATTACGCAGCCACAGATAGAATTGCGAAAACGCATGGGTTGGGGCAAAACCTGTTTCAAACAACAGGCGCATCGGGTCGCCCTCGTACCCAAACGTAGGCTGCACGCCGACAAATACGTTGCCGAAATGCGCGCCAAGAATAAACACGCCGCGTCCGTCGGACTGGATCTTACCGGGTGCTGGGCCCCATACCGTTTCGACCTCGTCGAGGTAAGGCGTATGCGCCACGATATCATCGGCCGTAACGTGGGCGGCGACATTGGCTTCTTGGCCATATTGCTGCGCGTTCCCTTTCAGGACAATCGCGCGCAACGCATCCACGTCGTCAGGTACATCAACTTTGTACCCTTCGCGTTTCATGCGGGTGAGGGTGTTAAACAGGCTCTCGAAAACGCTCAAATACGCAGCCGTTCCAACAGCGCCGGCATTGGGCGGAAAACCGAACAACACGATGCCGATTTTCTTTTCCAAATTCTGTTTGCGGCGCAGATTGGCCATGCGCAGGGTCTTTTCGGCAAGGTTTTCGATACGTTCAAAACACGGCGCCATCGCCTTTTGATCTGAACGGATCGTGCACATATGCGCACATCCTTGGCATCCAGCTGCGCCATGGCGGCCAGCAAACACAGTCGGGTTGGACGCGCCATCAATCTCGGGCAATGCAACAAGCATCGTGGTTTCAACAGGGCCTAAACCCTGTTTTGATTCCGCCCATTGGCCCAGTGTCTGAAATTCTAAGGGCTGTGCATTGATATAGGGCACATCCAAAGTGCCCAGCGCAGCGATTGCGGCATCATTGTCATTGTAAGCAGGGCCACCAACAAGGCTGAAGCCCGTCAACGACACCAGACAATCAACATCACCGAAATACGCATCCATCGCGGGGCGACCGTCAAGACCACCGGCAAACGCAGGGATCGCTTGGATACCTTTCGCTTCAAACGCGCGAATGACTTGATCGTAGTGCGCCGTGTCACCGGCAAGAATATAGGACCGCAGCATCAACAGACCTACGCGCGGGCCGTCGATTTTTGGTAGATCAGCAATGTCAGTGCTGATGCCGTGACCGGGAAGATATGGGTGATAAACGCCAACCTCGGGATATTCGACGGGCGCGTTAACCGTGGCGCCATGCCAATCGGCGCGGCTAGAATATTTGGTGACCAACATGCGCAACATCTGTTCGATGTTTTCGTCAGACCCGCCCAACCAGTATTGCATACACAAGAACCAGTTGCGCAAATCCTGCGCCTTGCCAGGGATCAATTTCAGGATCTTTGGCAAGCGGCGCAGCATCTTCATTTTCTTGGCGCCAGAATTGGAATCGTGCGATTTAGCGGGGCGCAACTTCTTGAGCAACGCCATCGGGCCAGACGCGGGCTTGGACATGTCCAAATCGCCCATTTTGGTCAGCTTCACGATGGTCGCATCTGTCACGACGCCAATAAACGCGTCACAATCAGCTCGGCGCGCAGCCATCACAGGCACAATCGCGTTCAAGTGATCTTCGAGGAACAACAATGTGCTGACAACGATATCCGCCTCGGCCACAGCATCCTGCGCGGCCTGCTGCGATGCGGGGTCGTTTTCCCATTCTGCAGCGGCAAACACATCCACACGCAAGCCCGGGAATTCCGCGGCCAGTTTGGGCGACACACGCGCAATTGGGCCAGCGGTATGCTGGTCCAACGTGACAATCACCACGCGGTAGTCAGGATATGTCAGTTCATCGCGCAAAGTGTGCCTTGGCCTCATATAAAGTGTCTTTGGAAATCTCGTTCAGGCCTTTTTCAGCCGCGAAGGATTCAGTGTTCCGACGGGCCTTGCCGCGTACAAAGAAGGGGATTTTTCGCAATTCTTTTTCCGCATCGGCAAGCCAGATGACGTTGTCTGATGTGACAGTTTGAACCGCCTCGACTTGCTCAACGCGCGCCGTTGCCTGAGCACCATGATGCGACGGTCCCGCATCATCATGAAATTCAAAATCATCGCGGAACATATGCAACAAATGTTCTTCAAGACCCATTACAAGCGGGTGAACCCACGTATCAAACATCACATTCGCACCCTCAAACCCCATTTGAGGGGAGTAGCGCGCTGGGAAATCCTGAACATGGACGGGCGCGGAAATCACGGCGCAGGGGATGCCAAGGCGCTTGCCAATATGGCGCTCCATCTGCGTGCCGAGGATCATTTCTGGCTGAAGCTTTTCAATCGCTTCCTCGACCTCAAGGTAATCATCGGTGATCAACGCTTCAACGCCGTATTCTTTGGCTGTTGCACGAATATCGCGGGCCATTTCGCGGTTGAAACAGCCAATGCCGACGACTTCGAAACCCATCTCGTCGCGCGCAATCCGTGCGGCGGCTTTTACGTGGGTACCGTCACCAAAGATGAACACGCGTTTGCCGGTCAGATATGTAGAATCGACGGATGCCGCATACCAAGGTTGGCGCAAGCGAGTTTCGTCGATCAAAGCTGGACGCCCAGTGATCGCAGCAACCTCAGCGATGAAATCACGTGTGGCACCAACACCGATTGGCACGACTTTGGTGTAGGGCTGGTCAAGGTTAGTTTCACACCACCGCGCCGCGGCTTCTGCCGTTTCAGGGTACATCAACACATTGAAATGCGCCGCACCCATACGCGCGATGTCTGTCGGGGTGGAATTCATTGGCGCGCAAACATTCACGTCGATGCCCATTTCGGACAACAGGCCTGTCAGTTCTTCAATATCATCACGGTGACGGAAGCCGAGGGCGGTTGGCCCGATCAGATTACACGTGATGCGCTTCGTGCGCTCCATCGGTTTGGCGAGGTGGCGAACAATCTGGAAAAATGTCTCATCACAGCCAAAGTTTTCTTTGCGCTGATAGCTGGGCAGCTCAAGCGCGATGACGGGAATATCAAAGCCCATCGTTTCGGCCAGACCACCAGGATCGTCTTGGATCAATTCAGCGGTGCAGGACGCGCCAACGATGATTGCTTCTGGCTTAAAGCGCTCAATCGCATCGCGGCAGGCGTCTTTAAATAAGTGGGACGTGTCCGCTCCCAAATCACGCGCTTGAAACGTCGTGTAGCTGACGGGCGGGCGATGGTTGCGGCGCTCAATCATCGTGAACAACAGATCGGCGTAGGTATCACCTTGGGGCGCGTGCAAGACGTAGTGCAGACCCTTCATCCCAGTCGCAACGCGCATTGCGCCAACGTGTGGGGGGCCTTCATATGTCCAGACGGAGAGCTTCATTCTGCGGCCTCAAGTCCAAGGATATTACGGCGACGCACAGGGCGGCTGAACAAACCAGCCAAATCCCCTGCCTGTTCGTAGAAATGCACGGGTGTGAAGACCAATTCGATCGCCCACTTGGTTGTGAGACCTTCGGCCTCCAGCGGGTTGGCGAGGCCAAGGCCGCAAACAGTTAGATCAGGCCGTGCGGCGCGCGCACGGTCAAGTTGCTTGTCGACGTCTTGGCCTTCGGAAATCTGCGGACCTGCGGGCAGCAGATCAAGATCAGGGCCATGAATAGCGTCATGAATATATGGCATGCCGACCTCAATCGGGAGCATCCCACATTCACGTGCCAAGAATCGCGCCAGCGGAATTTCCATCTGGCTGTCTGGCATGAAGAACACTGATTTGCCCTGCAACGCCTCAGACGCTTGGGATACGGCGGCGCGGGCACGTGCGCGGGGCGCATCGGTGACACGGGCGAATGTTTCGGCGTCGACGTCAAATTCTTTTGCGATCGCGGCAAGCCACGCTGTTGTGCCTTCTTCGCCGTACGGGAACGGTGCTGGCAGGTGGCGGGCGTGGCGGCGCAACAAAGCTGCGTGCGTTTCACCAAGGAACGGCTGGGTCAGCGCAAACACTGTGTTCGGCCCAACCGATAGTTCGTCAGCGGCAGTACGCGTCGGCAAACAACGCACATTGTCGATGCCAAGCCCATTGAGCAGTTCAAGCATCTGGTCTTCAACCACGTCAGGCAACGCACCAACAACAATCAACTGGCGCTTATCTGTTTGCGGCAACACTGGAACCATACACGCGAGGCAGGCATCTTCGCCTTCCGTGAATGTCGTCTCAATCCCTGAACCGGAATAATTTAGGACGCGCACGTTCGGTCCGTGCTTTTGCGACTGGCGTTCTGCGGCCTTCGCAAGGTCGAGCTTGATCACTTCGGACGGGCAGGATCCAACGAGAAACAGCTGCTTGATGTCGGGGCGGCGCGCCAAAAGACGTTCAACCTGCATGTCGAGTTCGTCTTGCGCGTCCTTAAGACCCGCCAAATCACCCTCTTCAAGAATCGCCGTCGCGAATCGCGGTTCGGCGAAAATCATCACGCCCGCGGCGGACTGCAGAAGGTGCGCACATGTGCGCGATCCAACGACCAAAAAGAACGCATCCTGCATCTTGCGGTGAAGCCAAATAATGCCGGTCAATCCGCAGAACACTTCGCGTTGGCCGCGCTCTTTGAGGACAGGCGCTGTGCGGCAGCCGCCACCGGTGGGAGGGGTCGGAATGTAGTTCATGCGACCGCCTCCATATCGAGGCGCGCACGGCGCAATTTCAAGATGAACTGTCCGGCGTTGATCACATAGGTCGCATAGGCTGCTAATGCGATCAGCATCAGCGTCAGTGGTGACCAATTGGTGCCATAAAGTCCAAAGATATAAAGGGTATGCAGGGCAATCACGGCAAAGCTGAACACGTCTTCCCAGAAGAAGGCGGGCGCGAACAAATACTGCCCGAACACGATTTTTTCCCAGACGGCGCCCGTGATCATGATGAGGTACAACAGCGCGGTTTTTGCCACGACGCTGTCGGCCGCCATAGCGTACCCTTCTCCAGTGATCAGGAACCGGACGACCAAGACCAGAGAAACGACGAACACCAGGAACTGGATAGGCGCCAGAAGCCCTTGGATCAAAGTCCAAACAGTCGCGTCCCGACGGACACGTTCTTCGGGCGTGTAAAGCTGGATTTTCCCGGACTGTGGCGTTTGGCTAGGCCGCATAGAATCGTGTTCCCTGTAGTAACTGTAAACTGAGACTACGGGCCAAAGCTGGTATGTGTCAACTTAGATTTACACTATTTGGATTTACCCAACGGGGACACGTCAATATTCTGATAAGCCAATATTTATTGATGTTTTTGAATTTTTTAAAGGTTTAATTTCCATCAGAAAATCGGATTCTGTCAATTACCTTTGACAATTATGGTACTATCACTGACAGTTAGTGTATTATTTTGCTTACAGATGGTGCGTACGCCCCAAATACCTGTCAAAGAAGGGGACAAATGGCAGACCAATCTAAAAATAATAGCGCACAACGCCAGCATGTCCCTTCGGGCGATGTGCCTGTTGATGCGCTCGCGACGCACGTGCTGTCGATGATCGCCAAGAAGAACGCTGAAAGCGCGGCGCAACTTGATTTGGATATCGCTGAGCGTTTGCGCGATGTTGCGGCCGAACCGACAGTTAACACTGTGCCAGAGCTCATTTCCGAAATGCTGAAAGCCGGCATTTCCCCTGATACGATTGCGACAGTTTATATCCCCCATGCCGCGCGCCAGATGGGTGAAGACTGGTGCGATGATAATCTTAGCTTTGCGCGCGTTACAATCGGCACCGCGCGGCTTCAATCTTCGCTGCGGACCTTAGGCACAGATTGGACGTCCCAAGGTTATCCGGATGAACGACATGCGGATGGCGGCGCAATCGTAATCATCGCAAAAGATCCTTATCACACGCTGGGCGCGATGGTTCTGTGTGGTCAGCTGCGCCGTATGGGTTTGTCTGTGCGCCTTGCAATGGGTGTATCTACGCAAGAGCTGCGGAAATTGTTTTTCGACACGTCATTTGATGCGGCCCTCATCTCCGCGAGCGCATCCGAAAGTCTGGAATCCTTGCGCGAGTATGTGGATGTCATTCGTCAATCCTCAGCGGTATGCCCTCCGATTATCGTCGGCGGCAACGTTTTGGATCAAGATGAAGACGTAAAAGCAGCTACAGGTGCGGACTTAACAACGCGCGACCCTATGGAAGCCCTTGAACATTGTGGCATTCCACGGTCAAGTTACAAAGAAACGCTTCAACAAGAACGGCGGACTTAGCTATGAAAATCTGGGCGACAAGAGACGTGGCCCGATGACACCTCGGGGAACCAAATATTGGGACACCGGGGCTATTCCGTTGTTGGCACCTGAAATGCTGGGCGACATTATCGCAGCGCTTGCGGATATTGCTCTCGTTATTGACGAGGCCGGTAATATCTCATCGGTCATCACCAGTCCTGAATATGAATTCACCGAAGACATCGCGAGCTGGAACGGTCGGGATGTCCGCACCATTCTGCTGAGCGAAAGCACCCCGAAATTTGATCGTGTGCTTAAGTCTTTCCTAGCAGGCGAACAGACCCACAAACCGACCCAACTGAACCACAAGGATGAACAACGTGACTGGGGTTTCCCCGTCAATTATACGTTCCACCGTGTTGGTCCGGATGGGTCGATCCTGATGTTGGGTCGCGATCTGCGTCCAATCTCAGAAATGCAGCAGCAACTGGTCAAAGCGCAAATGGCGCTTGAGCAGGATTATGAACAGCAGCGCGAATATGACACGCGATTCCATGTCTTAATGGAATCCAGTCGTGATGCGTTTGTGTTTGTCGCACAAAATTCAGGTCGTGTGATCGAAGCCAATTCACTGGCAGCCCGTATCTTGGGTCGCGAACGCGGTGACATCGTCGGCACGGCATTTGCCCAAGGTTTTGATGGTCGCCGCAAAGGCGAGATGATGGACGCCCTATCGGCCGCCGCTGTCGCTGAGCGCTCCTCTAGTATCGTTGTTCAGACCCGCAAAAGCGGTAAGGACGTGCGTATTTTCCCGACCCTTTTCAGGGCCTCGGGCGAACGTATGTTGTTGTGCCGGATCGATCAATCCGAAGGCGCGATCCCCTCGACAAGTCAACTGCCGCGCAGCCTTAGCGGTCTGTTTGAACATGGCGCAGATGCCATTGCATTCACAGATATAGATGGCAGTCTTTTGGCTGTGAACGAAGCGTTTCTTGAACTCACGAATGCAGCACTTGCGGTGAATGTAAAAGGTCGTTCGTTTGGCGACTATCTGCATCGCGGTCACGTCGATCTGCGCGTCCTACTGGAGAATGCGTCGCGGTCAGGGAACATTCGTCTCTATTCTACCAAGATGGCGGGCGACCACGGCGCATCGCGCACCGTTGATATTTCCGCGACCTACCTCAAAGATCCGGAAAACCCAGGCTA
>JABBAI010000017.1 GCA_018608045.1 Octadecabacter sp.
CTGGAACGCCTGCTTCTTCTGCCAAGGCAGCCCAAGCACCAAACGATGGTGTGGACTTGTCGGACGCAGATGTTGTGAACGTGGATGTCATCAGGTTTTCCGCGCCGATCTGTTCGATTAGCTCATCAGACAACATGCCGTCTGCGCCGATGAAGTTCATGAACGCGCCTGTTTCAAGCGCGTTGCGCATCAGCGTGATACCGCCAGAACCGTAGTAGGAAAACAGCGCAAGATTTTCGGACGTTGCACCGATCGTTGCAACCTCCGAACGATACGATGCCTTGTTTGGTTCATGTGCTTCGTTGGCTGTGACTGTGCCGCCCATGCCTTGGTACGCTTTTACGAAAACCTCCGCGATGGCCGCATTGTAGTCATCGTTTGCATAAGAAACAGCGATGTCCATCATGCCGTTTGCCATTGCCAGTTCAGCCAGTGCAACGCCTTGGTACGCATCAGATGCCGCTGCACGAAACACAAGGTCTGTGCCGTCTTCCATGCTTGTGATCGCTGGCGAAGATGCGGACACGGATAGTGTTACGACCCCTGCTGGGATGGATACGGATTCGGCTTGTGCGATTGCGGCACCGGAACAAACCGGGCCCACGATCGCGGCAACGCCGTTGACGTTGATCAACTTGGTCACGGCATCAACCGCAGCAACCGGATCACATGCGGAATCCGCACGAATAATGTTGAACGCTTCGCCGGCTTCAAACATGCCGCCTTGGTCGTTGATGTGTGTAGCTGCCAGATCGACGGCTTGTGCGATTGGGGCGTTCAGGTCCGGAATTGGGCCCGTCATCGCCATTGGGTTACCGATGTTTACATCGGCCATTGCCGACGTCGCGAGAAGTGTCGCGGCTGTCGCCATAAGTACGTTTTTCATTTGGTCTCTCCCGTTGTACCCGCATTTTTTTTGACAGCCTTTGGTGATGCGGGTCTCACCTCAGGTAGAATCCCTCCGGGATATCGTTGGAGGATCACTTGCATAAGTATGCCGATCAGCATCATACGCAAGAACCCTGCCCGTGTCTGCAAAATGCTTGCATCCATGGTTGTGAAGATGGCGCCGATCAGATTGATCGCCCCCCCGATGACAAGTTCTGATGCGGACCAGATGGTCCAGATCAGGAACGCCCCAAGGATCGCGCCCTTGTTGTTGCCCGACCCGCCTGCAATCAACATGACCCAGACAAGAAAGGTGACTTTGGCGCTGTCGAACGTTTGTGTCGGCTCAATCAGGCGTAGGTGTTGGGCGAACAGCGCCCCTGCCAGACCCATGATTGCGGCCCCGATCACAAACGCCTCAATGCGGCGGCGCGTCACGTCTTTGCCCGATGCGCGCGCGGCAGATTCATTTTCGCGAATGGCCGTCATCATGCGGCCCCAAGGGGATGTGCGAGCGCGCTCCAACATGCGGTAGATCACGTAGACGACCAACAAGATTGTGCCCGCAAACAACGGCTGCCAATACCAGTTTGGCAGACTATCAAAGAAGGCTTCCCAATTCCCGGGCGTGCCAAACCAGCTCATCGGCCAAGACGAATAAAACCGCTCTTCGCTGAAATGCTCCCACGTGCGCGGGATTTTGTTGATGCCGCGCGGCCCATTGGTGATGTCGGATTCATTTTTCAGGATCAGCTTGATGATCTCGGCAATACCGATCGTCGCAATCGCAAGGTAATCCGACCTGAGCCTGATACAAATCAGCCCGATCAGCCCCGCAACCAGCGCGGACGTCACCATCGCCATCGCCATACCGAGCGGCAATGGCAGACCAAGCCCGCCATAGTGAAAGGTCGATTCAGCCGTTGTCAGCAGCGCGTAGGTATAGGCCCCCACAGCGGCAAATCCGACGATACCGACGTTGAAAAGCCCCGCGAACCCCCACTGCACGTTCAGGCCAAGCGCAAAGATCGCGTAGATGCCGCCAACGGTCAAAAGGGACAAAACATAAAGGCCGTAGCCGAGGTAAGCTTCCATCAGAACGACCTCCCCTTGAACAAGCCTTGCGGGCGCACGATCAGCATAATGACCATAATCGCAAAGGCGACGCCTGTTTTGTAACCGGGGCTTAGAAGTGGTGCGTCACCGATCCACGGGTAGGCCGACAGTTCTTCGGCCAGACCAATCACAAGGCCGCCAAAAACCGCTCCGTAGGGTTTCCCGATACCGCCAAGGATCGCTGCGGCAAACATCGGCAACAACATCCGAAAGCCCATCGTGGTTTCAAGCATCTGGATATCCATGGCAAGGAACACACCTGCTGCCATGGCGCAGATGCCGCCCACAATCCACGTGGCGCGGATGACTTTATCAACATCGATCCCCGTGACATGGGCCAGATCAGGGCTGTCAGACACCGCGCGCATGGCCTTACCGATCCGTGTGCGGTTGAGGAGATAAGACAATGCAATCACAATGATGATCGTCCCCGCAAAGATAAAGATGTGCTTGTTTGGCATGATGATCATCGTGCCAAAATCACCCGTGATCTGTTGCAGCGTCGCGTTTGGGCGCGCAATTCCGGGCACAAACGTCAGCTGGTTGGGCCCCCAGATCACCTGCACGGCAGACCGGATAATCAGCATCATCCCGAAGGACGCCATGACGACCTTGATGGTGTCCTCTTTGCGGAACGGTTTGTAGAAATAGCGGTCTGTGCCAAGGAACAGCAGTATCACGATAAACGTCGCGGGCACCATCGCCACCAGCGGATGCAGCGCCAATCCAGCCGCCCCCGCAATCGCCATCATGGTCCACGTCAGATACGCGCCGCTCATCATAATCTCGCCGTGCGCGAAGTTGGCAAAGCGCAAAATGCCGAATGTCAGCGTGATGCCGATCGCGCCAAGCGCATAGATGCAACCCAACACAAGGCCGGGGATAAAGTAGAAATTGACGAATTCAAAACCAAACGCATCCCACATATTAGTGTCCTCCACCCAAAAACATGCGCGCGATTTCGGGATCGGCGGCAAGACCAGCCCCCGTGCCCGTATGCCGATTGG
>JABBAI010000141.1 GCA_018608045.1 Octadecabacter sp.
GCACGGTAGAAGTTGATGCCTCGCAATCGTTGATTGATTAGCAACGCCAAACACAAGGCCAGCCCCCCCTGCACCGGTGCTACAACCAGCACGAACATCAACGTGTTGCGCAGAGACTTCCAGAACACCACATCGGTGGCAACAACGACCTTAGCCGTTTCGCCCCAATGCCAGCGAAACCATTCACGCATGCCTGCATATTGCGGATAGTCAGGGTTGTTGCGGGTAAATGTGCGCACACGGGGATACTGCGCCTCGCCTGCATCATCACGCACCACCTGCCCTGCATCATCCGTCTCCGGTTCGATCGACAGCACCGAAATGCTCAGCAGGCGGTCATAGTTGCTTAGCCCTACAAATTCCGTCGGGTTGGGCGAGATCAGCCGCTGATTGGTTAGCGACAGGTAGAAGGCAAAGAAAAACGGGATCACGATGAACAACATGATCAGCCCGAAGCCCGGAAGCGCAAAGCCCCAGCCTGCACGGTTTGATGTTGTCAGCTTAGATGCCATTTTTCATTACTTTTCAGTAGGAAAAATGCGGGGCAACCCGAAAGGCCGCCCCACAAATTCGATTTAGTGGCCGTAGCCGCCATTGCGTTCGATATCAGCGTTGATTTCATCAACAGCCGCGTCGAGCGTGTCAGCAACATCAGCGCCGTTCGCAATGTCTGCCAGTGCTTTTTCAAAGACCTTAGCGGACACAACGTAACCCGGCGTCACTGGACGCAGCATGGCTTGACCTGCGGACAGACCGAAGAACACTTCCAATGCGCCGCCACTCGCGTAGTTGTCTGTCATCGCAGCAGCAGTGGATGTCGCTGGGATCAGACCTGTAACGTTCGAGAAGTTGGCAAGGTACTTGTCCTGTAACGCGAACTCGATGAATGCAGCCGCGCCTTCAGCGTTCTCGGAGGATGCAGACACACCGAACTGCCATGATGCAGCACCGATTTTAGAACCGGCACCGAAGTCTGGTGCTGGCAAGAACACAACGTCGTCGTGTGCTTCTAAAGCGCCTAAAGCAGCCCAGTTACCGTTCCAAGAGAACGCGTATTTGCCGTCGATGAAACCTGTGTCACGGTCTGCTGGGTCTTGCGATGTGCCCGGTGCATAACCGTCCACGAACAGGGACTGCCACCAGTTGCCAAATGCCAATGCTTCGTCGCCATTCAAAGCACCTTCAGCGGTTGCATATGTTGAGCGGTCAACGATGTCGCCGCCGAAAGACTGCAAGAACGGGCTGAACGCATATGGATACCACTCACCAGTCCAAGGCATGCCGAGATCAAGAGCGTATTCAAAATCGCCGGATGCTTTTGCGGCTTCAAGTGCTGCCGCAAATTCTTCGCCTGTCCATGGGTTATCTACGTCAGGTGTGCGAAGGCCAAGCGCGTCGAGTGTGGATTGGCGTGAAACCATTGCAACCGCTGCATCCCAGAACCCGATGGAATAAAGCTGACCATCCCAATAGCCCTGCGGACCATCAAGGAAGTTTTCAATGACAGCTTCGTCGATGTTCAGTGGCTGAAGGTAACCAGCCCATGCCCAGTTCGGCATGACAGGGCCGTCAACGTCTAGAATGTCTGGCAAGTTTCCAGCAAGGGCCGCTGCCACTACGGAATCGTTGTAAGATTCCTGTGGGAAGCTTTCGACCACGACGGTGAAGTCAGACTGGCTTGCGTTGAAATCGTCGATGATCATGTTTAACGCAGCGGACTCCGCTTCGTTACCGGCACCGTGGTACCACATGCTCAGTTCGGTTTGTGCTGCGGCCATGCTGGCCCAGCTTACAGATGCAACAAGTGCTGCACTCAGAGTCATTCCAAGTTTCATAGTGTCGTCCTCCCTATTGACGAAAGTTTGGTGATGGGTGTTGGCAGGTCCTTTACGGAATTGCCGGGGTTTACGGGGCCACCAACCAGAATTGGCTGCGTGGGCGCGTCTGCTGTGCCATTGATCATGCCAAGCAGCAGTTCCGTGGCGCGAATACCAATCGCGGCATAAGGCAGCTCGGCTGAGGTCAATGTAGGATAAAGTGTGTCTGTGATCATGCGGTGGCCGTCGTAACCAGCAACTGACAGATCATCAGGAAGCGCGATGCCCCTGCTGCGTAGGATGCCGTAGGCCCGCATCGCCATCCGGTCATTGCCAAAACAAATGACAGTCGGTGGCTGGGGCAAGGACATGACGCGGTCAATCGCATCCCACAACAACTGAACACCGGCATCGCCGTCCCCGACATCAACTTCGGCAGGCACAAGAAGCGAGGGATCAAAATCAAGAGCTGCCTCGGCCAAAGCATATTTATACCCATCAATCCGACGGGTAGTTGCTGGCAGATGCGTGCTGAGTGAAAGATAGGCAATTCGCTGGTGCCCCTTCGCGATCAGGCTCTTCACCAAATTGAGCTGCCCCTGATAATCGTTAGGCAATACCGAGGGAGTTCCCTTGTCATCAAAACAATTGGCCAAAACCATTTTCGTCGAATTGGAAACTTGCGGCAAAGACACCTGACTGTGGTGATCAGCAACGTAGAGCAAACCTTCGACGCGGTGTTCTTCAAATGTGCGGATCAATTGAGGTACGCGGTCCATCTGGCCACCGGTATCTGCAATCAGGAGTGTTTTGCCGCTGGCCTCCATTGCCCGCTGAATGCCTTGAACGATATGTAGATCCGGCAGACCTGCACTATCGGGTCGGTTTAACGAAAGTGAAATCGCCCCAGTGATCAGCCCTATCAGACCAGACCTGTTGGACCGCATCGTCCGCGCTGCGGTTGACGGAACATAGCCGAGGTCAGCGATGGCCCTATCGACCGCGTCTTTGGTGCGTTTCTTGACAGGTGCGTCAGCGTTCAAAACGCGGCTTACCGTTTTAGGCGATACGCCAGCAACACGTGCAACATCGTAAATTGTCGCCAAGATTAGCCCTCCCAAACCGCAGTATCGAAGGATCAAGAATCGCTT
>JABBAI010000113.1 GCA_018608045.1 Octadecabacter sp.
GGGGAGTTCGGACATGATCCTGATTATTACCGGTTCTGGCATGATCACCTAACGCATTTCCCCGAGGACTTTGCGTATGCGCCGTCTACGTCCCATTGATTTGGTGTCTTCCGTCAATTTTTAGTTTGCTTGATATGTTTTCCATTGGCGCTGTTGGAGGATGCTATGGCGGATGGAAGTGGACTTGTGGGTCGGCTGGAGATTGTTGAGCCGCGTCGGGGTAACCGGCGTTGGCCTGATGATGTGAAGGCCGGGATTGTTGCTGAGAGTTTCCAGCCCGGTGCGCGCGTTGTCGATGTCGCAAGACGCCATGACATCGTCCCGCACCAGTTGTCTGATTGGCGACGGATGGCGCGTGAGGGCAAATTGGTTCTGCCTGCGGATGTGATGACATCGGTCTGTGATGCAACCCTGTCAGCCGACAAGCCTGAGCCTGCCTTTGTGCCGTTGGAAGTTGCCATGACATGGCAGGGCGCTGGCAGTATGTCAGGGCACGGTGAACGCGACGAGACATGCGGCGAGATAACGATCGCGATTGGGTCTGATGTCATGATCCGCGTTCCGGCCAGTGCCGATGTGGCGCGTGCGGCTGAATTGATCCGTTTGGTGCGAGGGGTCTCGTGATTGTCGCGGGGCAGCGGTTGCCGATTGTGATTGCGACCAAGCCGGTGGATTTTCGTCGTGGTCATGATGGGCTAGCAGCAGCGGTGCAGAACGAACTGGGGCTTGATCCGCATTCCGGTCTGACGGTGGTGTTCCGCTCCAAGCGGGGTGATAGGTTGAAGATTCTCCTATGGGATGGCACCGGACTGGTACTGATCTACAAGCGTCTTGAAGTTTCCAACTTCGTGTGGCCCAAGATCCATGACGGTGTCATGCAGCTTTCTCGTGCCCAGTACGAAGCGTTATTTGAAGGTTTGGATTGGCTGCGAATGAGGCCGAAACAGGTTGCCCCGCCGACCGCTGCAGGGTGACTTATAACCTGATTTTAGCGTTATTTTATTGGCTATTTCTGCCGCTTTGGGGTAGAAATAGTCATGACAGAACCATTCGATATTCGCCAGTTTCCTGCCTTGCCACCCGAGGTCGTCAAGGCCTTCGAGGCGCAGCAATTCGAACTGGTTGTGGAGCGCGCGGCGCGTCAGCACCATCAGGCTGAAGCCGAAGAAAAGGGCGCGCTGGTGGTCACGCTGACCGCACTGGTCGAGAAGCTGGAAACCCAGGTGGCCGACTACCGGCGCACGAAGTTCGGGCCAAAATCGGAAAAGCTGACCCCCGATCAGCTGGAATTGGCGCTTGAAGACCAAGAGACCGCCATCGCCGAGACGCAGGCGGAAATCGAGAACGTTCAAGCCAAGCTTGCAAAAAAGTCCAAGAACGAGAGCAATGCCCCGCGCAAACCACGCAAGCCCCGCACCCTTCCAGAAGGGTTGCCCCGGGTCGAACGCGTGATTGAACCCGACAACATCGTTTGCCCATGTGGCTGTGGCGATATGGTCAAGATTGGTGAGGATCGCTCGGAGCGGCTCGATGTCATTCCCGTACAATACCAAGTCATCGTCACTGTGCGCCCAAAATACGCTTGCCCCAAGGGGCGCACTGGGGTCGCCCAAGCCAAGGCACCTGCGCATCTGCTGGAAAATAGCTGGCCAACCGAAGCCTTGCTGGCTCAAATCACTGTAGCCAAATTCTGCGACTTTAACCCTTTGAACCGGCAATCCGTCGCCATGGCCCGCAACGGGGCCCCTATCGACCGCGCTGTCCTGTCGGACTGGATGGGACGCACGGGCGCGCTGATTGCCCCGGTCGTCGATCACATGGCTACGGTGCTGCTCAAGGGCAGTACGCGACTTTATGTCGATGAAACCACTGCGCCCGTGCTTGATCCCGGCCGTGGCAAAACCAAGACCGGGTATTTCTGGGCTGTTCTACGTGACGATAGAGGCTGGGCTGGACCATCGCCGCACGGCGTCGTGTTCCACTATCGGCCCGGACGAAAGGGCGAATACGCCCAAGAAATCCTCAAGGGCTTCGATGGCACGATCCAAGTTGATGCTTATGGTGGCTATACTGCATTGGCCACGCCAAAGCGGGTGGGTGGCAAACCCTTGAAGCTGGCCTATTGCTGGTCACATGGAAGACGGGCCTTGATTAAGGCCCAACCCAAAGCGGGATCGCCGATCGTTGACGAGGCACTGCTGCGGATCGCAGCCGTCTATAAGATCGAGGCCGAGATCCGCGGTTTGCCCCCAGAGCAGCGTATGGCCGTCCGGCAGGACCGCTCACGCCCGCTGGTCGATCAATTCTTTACCTGGCTGAGTGCCCAAGCGGCCCGTGTCTCGCGAAAGTCCGAACTGGGCAAAGCGCTGGCCTATATGCTCCGACGTCAGGCTGGCTTTTGTCTGTTCCTCGACGATGGCCATGTCGACATGGATTCCAACCTGGTCGAAAATGCGATCAGAAGCCCAGCCATGACACGTCGCAATACACTTTTTGCAGGTCACGATGACGGCGCCCGGTGTTGGGCACGCTTCGCCAGCCTGATCGGAACCTGTCGCATGAACGGCGTCGAGCCCTATGCCTACCTGCGCGATCTGTACACAAAGCTGGCCAGTGGGCATCTCGAAAAGGACATCGACGCTTTGATGCCCTGGGCTCATGCCGTCGCCACGCCCTCAGAAATGAGCTCGCCCAGGACTCCCTGACGTGCGCGCAAACGCACCACACCGAACAATGTCAATCGGCCAAGGCTGAAAACATCAATGGGACGGGGACTGCGCTTACCTTGATCAAGCGGTTTTATGCACCCAGGTTCGATTTGCTTTGATGAGTGCGTTGGCGAGTTCGATGAGTTTTCGCATGAGTGCCGTAATGGCTACTTTTGGTGGTTTGCCTGCTTTGATCATGGCTTGATATTTTGTCTTGAGATCCGGATTGAACCTCATGGCCACAAGGGCTGGCATGTAG
>JABBAI010000030.1 GCA_018608045.1 Octadecabacter sp.
ACCTCACGACCTATCCCCATGATGATGCACTGATGGGCCGCTAGGGAAAGTCTATGCGCGCCACAAGGCCACGGTGATCCGACCCCAGTTTCGGTCTGGCGTCTAAGCTGCCAAATCCGCCCGTCGCCAGAACGTGATCGATCGCCAGAGGGTAGCCATAGAGATCATAAGTCCACGCAGCGCGCCCGATCCGGCCCGTGTTCGACGCCCGCTCAATCGCCGCCACACTGCGCCCCCATGGCATCATATTGAAATCACCCGCCACAACCGTGAACGCAGCCTCTTGCGCCCTTAAAACGGGTGTCATCACCCCCACCCTGCGCGCGCTGTCGATAAGGATAGGGCCAATACAAGTGCAGCCCGTACACTTGGACAGACCGCCCGCGCACCTGCGTCACCACCCGCGCAAATCCTGATTGGTCGTTACATTCTGCAATGTCTAAGCGGGTGCGCGATAGGATCGCATTTTTGCGCACATTACGCGCATTGCAAAACAGTTGGTGGGGATATTGCGCGCGCAGCTGGTCCAGAACCACTTCGTTCACGGGGCTCACTTCCTGCAAGGTGACAACATCGGCGCCCGAGGCGATGACATCTTCGATAAACGCACTGCGATCCCGCTCAAAATACAGCAGGTTTTTTTGATAGATCACAAAATCAATATCCGTCGGGGCAGATGAAAACCGCCCATCCATAATCTGGTGTGCCCAAATAATGGCGCAGGCCGCAATCACGCCCTGTGCGACCCGCCAGCGCCAAACCAGAGAGGCCACAGCGATACAACCTATTATAATCGCCGTGTGAAACACCGCCAGACTGTCGCCCAATCCATGCAGATCACCCGCGAAAGATGCCGCCTGAACCAGTCCGGTCCTTCTGCCCGCCACAGGCACCACAAAAGAAATGAGGCGCGGAGCATGTGCTCCGCGCCTCTCAATTCTTTAACGCTATGGTGACGGTTTAGCCGCGTGCGTTGCCGACCAGTTTCCAGATCGCTGGAAAGGCAATGACCGCAACAACCAGCTTGATCGCATCAACCCAGATAAACGTCTTCACACCGTATGCGTACCAGTTGGCCCAACCATATCCGGCAAAGGCCTCATCGCCGACAAAGCCCGATACCATCGCGCTGAACGACCCACCAAACAGGGCCGCACCAGAACTCAGCCAGATTACACCAGGAATGTAGACGCACAGGATGCCGACAGCCATCGCTGCGGCCATGCGCACAGGCGAGCGGTCCCAACCAGCGGCCGCCAAACGACCAACCGCGTATGCCGCGATGACGAAGCCCAATAGATATCCACCAGTCGGTCCGAACAAATAAGCAGGTCCTGCAACAGCACCTGCAAACACAGGCAGCCCTTGCGCCCCGAGTGCCAGATATGACGCGACTGTCGCAGCACCCAGTTTCGGCCCATATGCCGCACCAATCACCATGACCACCAGCATTTGCAGGGTCACAGGCACGGGGACCGTCGTGAACTGAATTTTCGCGGAAATCGCCAATGCGGCGATGCCAGCCACCAGCAAAATCGCGCGCTTGATCCAAAGGACGGACCCGTCCGCGTCCCAAAGGCGATCACTCAGGACCATATTCGTAGTTGCTGTTGACATGACACTCTCCAAAAATTTCTCTTAAACTCTGATACCCCTGTCTTTGCATATTCTGCAAGTGCGAAGCCACCTGTTAGCGCTGCCGCTTTCAGGTCTGGTGCACATACCGCGTGACAGACCGATAGTGCTTGCGCGGGCCAGATACATCCCAAGTCACCACCCAGTTCGGCCACTCGGCCACGTCATATCCACCGCGATACATGTCCTGCCCGCACAGATGCTCAGTCGCCTGACCGCCTTGCTCAGGGTCGAAATCGTGAAATGCGCGCCCGTCTTCAAACAACACATCAATGCGCAGCCCGTTGGCGCGCCACAGATAGGACCGCTGCGCCGCAAACCGTTGATCGTTCATGATCAAGTGGCCGTTTTCGGTATAACGCGCGCCGCCAGCCTCAGCCGCAATCATCGCGTGGCCTTCAAACCGCGACTGCCCGCCAGCCCGCGCATCGTCAATCACGCGGTTAACGTCATAGGTGCCGATAAAGTCGGCCAAATGCCGTGTCATGTGCCGCCCCTTCCGCTCTCAGGCTCACGGGGCCTTGTGACCCATGCAAGCGCACCTTATGACGCCCTCATCTGCTTTTGAACCTCAAGAAAAGGCCACCCATTATGATCGCTCGCTATTCTCGCCCCGTGATGACAGACATCTGGGAACCCGCCACGAAATTCAAAATCTGGTACGAGATCGAGGCACACGCCTGTGACGCGATGGCCGACATCGGTGTGATCCCGCGCGAAAATGCGGATGCGGTTTGGAAAGCCAAAGATGTAGACTTCGACGTGGCCCGCATTGACGAAATCGAAGCCGTGACGAAACACGACGTCATCGCGTTCCTGACGCACCTCGCCGAACACGTCGGATCGGATGAGGCACGCTTTGTGCATCAAGGCATGACATCCTCGGACGTTCTGGACACGTGCTTTAACGTTCAACTGGTTCGCGCTGCCGATGTTCTGGTCGACGGTGTTGAGGCCCTTCTGGTTGCCCTGAAACGCCGCGCTATGGAACACAAAATGACCGTCCGTGTTGGGCGCTCCCACGGCATTCACGCGGAACCCACGACAATGGGCCTGACCTTCGCGCGCTTTTATGCGGAAATGGATCGCAACCTCGCGCGTTTGAAACTGGCACGAACCGAAGTTGCCACAGGAGCAATTTCTGGTGCGGTCGGCACCTTCGCCAATATTGACCCCGCGGTTGAGGAACATGTCTGCGCCAAACTGGGCCTGACACCTGAACCGATCAGCACCCAAGTCATCCCGCGCGACCGCCACGCGA
>JABBAI010000129.1 GCA_018608045.1 Octadecabacter sp.
GCCAAAATCGGCGCGGATGCGCTGCTGGTCGGATCGCCGCCCTATTCGGTACCCACCGAACGCGAAAACGCGTTGAACGCATTGGCGATCGATCGCGCAGCTGATTTGCCGATCATGCTATATAACTACCCCGGACGGATGGGCATCGACATGGGTGAAGAGTTTCTGGATCGCGTGGGGCGCAGCCGGAATTTTGCTGCGATCAAGGAAAGTTCGGGCGATATCAACCGCGTGCATTTGTTGGCACGTGATTACCCCCATATTCAGATGTCATGTGGAATGGATGATCAGGCGCTGGAGTTTTTTGCATGGGGCGCGCGATCTTGGGTGTGCGCGGGGTCCAATTTCTTACCAACCGAACACATCGCGCTGTGGCGTGCTTGCGCGGTTGAGGGCGATTTCGACAAAGGGAGACGTATCATGTCGGCGATGATGCCCTTGATGCGTGTACTGGAACAGGGCGGCAAATTCATTCAAGCGGTCAAGCACGGTTGTGAAATGGCGGGGCAATATGCGGGTCCGCCGCGCCCACCGCTGCACGGGTTGAACAAAGACGACAAACGACAATTGGAACAGGTGGTTCGCGTGCTGAAACGCACCGTCGCCCAAATCGAAGCGGAGCCACGCACATGAGCGATCTTTTAACGACAGAAGAATATAAAGCCATTGCTGCAGGGATGACGTTTCCGACGCAGGCGTTCATCGACGGCGGATTTCGCGCCGCGATTTCCGGAGAAACATTCGAGTCCGTAAACCCCGCAACAGGAGACCTGATCGCGAACGTCGCGGCCTGTGGCGCGGCGGATGTCGATGTCGCCGTTGAAAAGGCGCGCGAGGCGTTTGACGATGGCCGTTGGTCAAAGATGCACCCATCTGAGCGTAAGGACGTGCTGATCAAGTTGACCAAATTGATCAAGCGTAATGCGCGCGAACTGGCCGTGATGGAAAGCCTTGATAGCGGCAAAACCATCTTTGATTGCGAAACGGTTGACGTGCCTGAAACGATCTATTGCCTCGCGTGGCACGCTGAATTGATCGACAAGATTTACGACCAGATGGCGCCCGCGTCTGATGATCACATCGCAATGGTGGTGCGGGAACCTGTGGGTGTTGTCGGGCTGGTTCTGCCGTGGAACTTCCCGCTCTTAATGCTTGCTTGGAAAATCGGCCCTGCGCTGGCCGCTGGCTGTTCTGTCATCGTCAAACCCGCAGAAGAAACGTCACTAACCGCCCTGCGATTGGCTGAATTGGCGATGGAGGCCGGTATCCCTGCGGGCGTATTCAACGTACTGCCCGGCAGCGGCGCGGACGTGGGTGAACCCTTGGGGCGTCACATGGACGTGGACATGGTTTCGTTCACAGGATCAACCGCGACGGGGCGTCGGTTCCTTGGTTATGCGGCTGACTCCAACCTCAAGGAAATCACGCTTGAGATGGGCGGTAAGAACCCTGCCGTGGTGCTGGATGATGCCGAAAACCTCGACCGTGTAGCGGCCCACATCGTCAATGGTGCGTTCTGGAACATGGGCGAAAACTGTTCAGCAGCGTCACGCCTGATTGTGCAAAAAGGCATCAAGGACGAACTGATCAAACGCATTGTTGCGCATGCGCGTGAATGGCCGATGGGTGATCCGCTGGACCCTGCGAACCGCGTTGGTGCTTTAGTGTCCAAGGCCCATTTCGATAAGGTTTGCTCCTATTTGGAAAAGGGCCCGACGATCCTGATGGGCGGTACAGCGAAGGACGGGTTTGTCGAGCCAACCATTCTGGACATGTCCGATTTGGATGCGCCACAAGTGCGTGAAGAAATCTTTGGGCCTGTCCTGTCTGTCCTCACCGTTGCCACAATCGATGAGGCCATCGCATTGGCAAACGATACGGAATACGGCCTCGCGGCGTCGATCTTTTCGGCCAATGTCAAACGGGCCTTGCGTGGGGCGCGGTCTATTCGGGCGGGCACAGTAACGGTCAATAGTTTTGGTGAAGGCGATATCGCTACCCCGTTCGGCGGCTATAAGCAGTCCGGTTTTGGTGGACGTGACAACAGCATCCATGCACACGATCAATATACCCAGCTCAAGACTATCTGGGTTGATCTGGCCGATGATGACGACGAGGCGGTCGATTGACCCAAACGTCTATTCCAAATGTATCCCCGATCCCGGGACCTGCTGCATGGAATGAAATTCTGGGGTCGCGCCCAGCTGCGCGACCTCTGAAAGGGTCTGTAACTGCGGACTTCGTCGTTGTCGGTGCGGGGTTTGCCGGGTTGTCTGCGGCACGGCGCATCAGGCAGTTGCAGCCAACCGCGTCGATCATAGTGCTTGATGCCGTGCGCGTGGCTGAAGGGTCTGCTGGGCGAAATTCAGGGTTCATGATTGATCTCCCCCATGATCTGGCATCGGATGATTATGCAGGTGCGGGCGATGATCGAGCCTTGATCGATCTGAACCGCGCGGCCATCCAATTTGGCGGCGATGCGGTTGATGAATACGGTATTGATCCCAACTACTTTGATCGCGCAGGAAAGGTGAATGGCGCTGCAAGTGCAACGGCACAAGCTCATAACGAAAGTTATGCCAAACATCTGGCATCGCTCGGCGAGTACAGCGAGGCGCTGGACAGCCAACAAATGCAGGACCTGACAGGTTCGTCGCACTACGTGTCAGGGCTATTCACCCCCGGCACGGTCATGTTGCAGCCTGCGGGTTATATCCGTGGTCTCGCCGATGGGCTTAAGGCACAGGGAATTGCCATCCATGAAAACTCTCCAGTCACCATGCTCACTCGTGAGGGATCGGCGTGGCGATTGACCACCCCAAAGGGATCGATAAGCACGGGAAAGGTCATTCTGACGGTCAACGGCCATCTTGAAAGCT
>JABBAI010000027.1 GCA_018608045.1 Octadecabacter sp.
GCTATATCGCTGCGATCACCCTTAGGCAAACAACTTGTGGCACAATTCCAGCGCATCGACCAAAGCATCGACCTCGGCCTCAGTGTTATACATCGCGAATGACGCGCGGCATGTGGCCGTCAGATCAAGATGATCCATCAGCGGGCCGCAACAATGCTGCCCCGCCCGTACCGCGACGCCCTTTTTATCAAGGACCGTAGAAATATCATGGGCGTGGGCCGCACCGTCCAGCGTAAAGCTGAAGATCGCGGCTTTGTCCGCGCTCGTGCCCTGCACGTTCAACCAGTTCAACCCATCCAGGCGGGCGCGCGCATAGTCCCGAAGGCTGCGTTCATGAGCGGCAATGTTGTCCATGCCAAGATCCATCATATACTCAAGCGCGACGCCAAGCCCGATAGTTTGCACGATGCCGGGGGTTCCGGCCTCAAACTTCATGGGGGCGTCGTTGTAGATCACGTTATCTTTGTGGACTTCGCGGATCATATCGCCACCGCCAAGGAACGGGCGCATTTCAGCCATTCTCTCCGCACGGATATAGATCGCACCTGACCCGGACGGACCATACAATTTGTGGCCCGTAATCGGGTAAAAATCACAGCCGATGTCTTCAACATTCACGGCCATATGAACCGCTGCTTGCGACCCGTCGACCAACGTTGCCACGCCCTTTTCGCGCGCCGCGTGACAGATGGTTTTCACATCCACAACCGTTCCCAACACATTGGAAAGATGCGTGATTGCAATCAACTTGGTGCGCGGCGTGATCGCATCGAGAACTTTTTGCGGATCGAGGTCGCCGTTGCTGTCCACATCGACCCAGACCAGTTTCACACCCATTCGTTCACGCAGGAAATGCCAGGGTACGATGTTGGCGTGGTGTTCCATCACAGAGAGGATAATCTCATCCCCCTCGCCCATGTTTTCCATCGCCCAGCCATAGGCCACTGTGTTGATGCCCTCGGTGGTGCCAGAGTTCAAAACAATCGTATTTTCGTCCGTCGCCCCGAGGAAACGCGCAATTGTGCCACGCACGCCTTCGTACTTTTCGGTCGCCACATTGGACAAGTAATGCAGGCCGCGATGCACGTTGGCATATTCATGCGCATAGGCTGTATTGATCGCGTCAATCACGACATTTGGCTTTTGCGCAGACGCCCCGTTATCGAGGTAAACCAAAGGCTTACCCTTCACTTCACGGCTCAAGATCGGAAAATCGGTCCGTATCGTTGTCACATCAAACGTCATAGAGTTGCCTCCAAGGGCAATGGAATAATTTCACCTTGAGGTCCGATGCCAAAAACCATCGACCCCATGAAAACGACCAAGACAAGCACGATGAATGACAAAAACGTCACCCAAGCAGCCTTACCCATATCGTCAAAACCATGGCCTTCGTTAACGGCATGGCCGAGCCCACAAATGAATACGTAAACTCCTAATAACATTAGGATAAAACCAACAATTGGCAATGTTAAACCAAAGACAAATTGCCCCACCACGATGACAGTCAGAACCAGCTGTAAAACAGCTGTGATCGACATGATTTGTGCTAAACTGCCGTGCCCGCCCATGCGCTGCCCAACGCGAAAAATCGCGAATGCCAGACCGACGCCCGTCACGACGGCAAAAATACCCTGTGTTATCGGACCAGTGCGCGGGAACCTGATGGCTTCGGTTTCTGATAGTGGAAAAATGATGTCAGGGGACCCGATCAGCAGGTGATACACCCCCGACACGACAGTCGATACGACACCCGCCACGACGATCATCAGGATCGACACTTCGAGGGGGAGGTTCGCCGCCTTCACCATTTGCGCGGCCATGCGCGGGTCACGGATGAACAGTTTGGTCCATTCCCACAAAGATGCTGCAGACAATTCCATCATTCCACCTTAGAAACTTCAGCCAAGCCGCTGATCCAAAAACATAAAAGAACTACCAACCAGACCGCGCCAATCAACACGGTCCCCGGATGATCAAGCCCGTTAAATCCCACAAGAAGGCCGTAAAACAACGCCACAGGTGTCGCCGCAAGCCAGCCCCAAAACACAGCCAGACGTGCACCGTATGCCGTGACATTCGGGCGCACGACCTTGGTCATGAGGAAAAAGATCGCAGCCATGAGGTAAAATAAAAGTGGTGCGATCATAAGTAGCGCAAAGAAGGCGTAAATCGTGTCTTGTTGAAAGTTCGATTCAGTGTTCATCGCGGCGCGTTGCAACGCAGGCAGGCGCGATATGAACACAAGGAAACACCCGATCATCAACCATGCAATGGCGCGGTCTTCACGTGGCCCCATGGCGTAAAGCCCGCGCACAACAGCGCGCGGGCGGCGATACATTTGGGCTATGTCGCGGCTGACAGGCATCAGTGACCGTGGCGCGCAAGCCAACCCTCAAGGCGTTCGTAAATCCCCTCAGACAGGGCCTCATTGTCGATCTCTTCCAAGCTTTCGGCCAAGAATGCTAACACCAGAAGATCAGTCGCTTCTTCCTTTGGAACACCACGCGATTGCAGATAAAACAAGGCGTCTTCGTCGATCGCACCCGTCGTAGACCCGTGCGAACACGCGACATCATCTGCGTAAATCTCAAGCTCTGGCTTGGCAAGGAACTGGCTATCATCATCAAGCAGCAACGCCTGACTGATCTGATACCCGTCCGTCTTTTGCGCGTCCTTCTTGACCAAAATCTTACCTTGGAAGACCCCTGTCGCACCGTTGCGAAGAACCTTTTTGAACACCTGACGACTTTCACAATTCACCGCATCGTGCGTAATGAACACCGTGTCGTCATGGTGGAAATCATCACCATCACCCACGCAGGCGCCTGCAATCGTGGCGTTGGCATTATCGCCCGTAAGCTCAATCACGCATTCATTGCGTGTCAGCACGCCATTCATCGTCAGCGTAAACGATTTGAACGTGGATTCAGCTCCGAGACGTGTAAAAATGCCGGTGACGGCGCGACGTTCGTGATCACGACCTTGCACGCGCACATGATGAAACGCAGCTTTGTCCGCGATCTCAACTTCCAAAGACTTGTTGAGCCGGGCAGCAGCAGGCCCGGTCTCTAGAAGGGTCATTTCTGCCCCCTCTTCAATCTTAATACAGTGATGCAGAATCACATCAGAAGTCTCTGACTTATGGAGATAAATCAGATTTACTGGTTTGCTCACTTTACCAGAAACACGGATCATAATGCCGTCAGTGGTAAAGGCTGTGTTCAATGCGGCAATTGGGCGATCCACAGCATCTTGCCCATTGGCTTCAAGCACGCCGTAAACATCCTTGGCCCAATGAATGTCTTTTGCTGTGACATCTGCGAGGCGCTCAATCTCAAGCCCCTCGTGGGTGAGGTCATCCGAGGCACCTGCATCAAAAACACCATCAACAAAGACGATCTTCAGCCGGTCAATATCAGCCCAAAGCGGACCTTCTTCATTGTGAAACAGCGCTGCTATTGGCGCGTCTGCCTGTACCAGCGTGTCAGGGCGGGTGAATTTCCAATACTCGTCACGGCGTTCGGGCAATCCCATGCTTTCAACGCGTGCGAGTGCGGCTTCGCGTGCAGACGTGGCCCATGCGCTGCCCTGCGGCATCGACAAAGACGCAAGCCGCGTCGCGACAGCCTCAACATTCAGTTTACGTTTCGCCATGATCAGGCCACCTCAGCCAGAATGTCGGCATAGCCGTTGTTTTCAACTTCAATTGCAAGCTCTGGTCCGCCTGTTTTCACGATGCGACCGTTCGCCATGATATGCACGACGTCAGGTTTGATGTGGTCCAGAAGGCGTTGATAATGCGTGATAACCAGAAAACCGCGGCCTTCATCGCGCAAGGCATTCACGCCCTCAGACACCAGCTTCATCGCGTCTACGTCAAGGCCTGAGTCAGTCTCGTCAAGGATACACATCTTTGGCTCAAGCATCGCCATTTGCAGGATTTCGTTCCGCTTCTTTTCACCACCCGAAAAACCGACATTAACGGGGCGCTTCAACATATCCGCATCGATCTTGAGCGTCTTTGCCTTGGCACGGATGACTTTCAGGAATTCACCAGCTGACATTTCTTCTTCACCGCGTGCCTTGCGCTGTGCGTTCACAGCCGTGCGCAGGAAGGTCATGTTGCCAACACCGGGGATTTCAACGGGATACTGGAACGCCAAGAACAGGCCAGCGGCCGCACGTTCCTCTGCTTCCATATCGAGCAATTCTGCGCCTTCTAGTGTGGCTGACCCTTTCGTCACCTCATAGCCGCCCTTGCCGGACAACACGTAAGACAACGTTGATTTACCAGACCCGTTCGGACCCATGATCGCGTGCACTTTACCCGGCTCAACCGTAAGGTTGACACCTTTCAGGATCTGCTTGTCTTCCTCTTCAAGTTTGACATGTAGGTCTTTGATTTCCAGCATTTTATTCTCTTTCCAAGCACGAGCGGAGGGCGCGCACGGATGCGGCCCTCGGCAAATTTTCAATTGTGGGTGTGTGGGTTAGGTCAGCAAGCTTGCGCTGGCCATCATATAGGCGATCCAATATCGCGGATAGACCTGGGCGTCGACCTCGGGTGCTAATGCGACTAGATCCGCCTCGAAAAACAGTGCGGCCAGAAATCCGATGGCTTGCAGGGGAACTGTTTGTTTGGAGCGCAGGCCCAGAACAAAAATTGCCACGATGCTGATGACCACGGCCAAAGACAGCGATGTCGGCACGTTCCCGATAAGTGATGCGACGTCCAGCCCTTTGTCGGCGGCAAAAGCCAACGCGGTGTCCAGACAGGTGAAGTCGATCCAACGTGCGGCGATCACGCTTACCGCCCCGCTCGCGCGGTTCTTTCTGGTTGTTCTTGACCATCTTCATCAAAGAGCCCAGCGCGTACATCTCGCATTTATGATGCCCCGCCCACGCGACTTCACGCTGTGCAACGTGGCTTACAATCGTCTGGCTGATCGCGTCACCGAAGTTTTGTTCTTTGTTGTACCAGAACAGGCGCAGGGGGGCTTTGTATTTCATTTGCGATCAAGCTCGTCATCGCCAAACAATGCGCGGCCAAAATCTACATCGTTCTTGGCCTTGTCCGCATTGGCGTCTTCTTCGCTTTTGGTCTGCTCGGACTGTTCAAGATGGCCGATGACAACCTTGGACACACTCCAACCCAGACCAACACCAATGGCGGTGAACACCGCTGGCGTGCCACCAAGCAACGGGGCGGCGCCAAACGCGCCAATGGCCGCGCCCGCAAAGGCGCAGCCAATCCTGATGATGTCTTCGCGGCGCAGGTTCATTCAGCCAACAGACCCTTCGAGGCTGATCGCCACTAGTGCCTGTGCTTCCATTGCGAATTCCATCGGCAGCGCTTGCAGCACTTCCTTACAGAACCCATTCACAACCAATGCCACGGCTTCTTCTTCGTCCATCCCGCGGGATCGGCAGTAGAACAATTGATCGTCGTCCACTTTGGATGTGGTCGCTTCGTGCTCAACCCGCGACGAATTATTCTTCACCTCGATATACGGCACAGTGTGCGCGCCGCATTTGTCACCGATCAGCAAGCTGTCGCATTGGGTGTAATTGCGGCTATCCTTCGCCTTAGGGTGCATCGACACCAAACCACGATACGTGTTCTGCGCCTTACCCGCCGAAATGCCCTTAGACACAATCCGCGACTTGGTACGCTTACCCAAGTGCACCATCTTTGTGCCCGTGTCGGCCTGCTGCATGTTGTTGGCAATGGCGATGGAGTAGAATTCGCCTTGGCTGTCGTCCCCGCGCAGGATGCAGCTTGGGTACTTCCACGTCACCGCAGATCCTGTTTCCACTTGGGTCCACATCACCTTGGATCGATCCCCACGACAATCCGCACGCTTGGTCACGAAGTTATAGATACCACCCTTGCCGTCCTCATCGCCGGGGAACCAGTTTTGCACGGTGGAATATTTGATTTCTGCATCGTCCATCAGGATCAACTCTACACAAGCCGCGTGCAGCTGTGCCACATCGCGCTTGGGCGCTGTGCAGCCCTCTAGGTAGGATACATAGGACCCTTCTTCGGCGATAATCAGTGTGCGTTCAAACTGGCCTGTGTTTTCGGCATTGATGCGGAAGTAGGTGGACAGCTCCATCGGGCATTTTGTGCCTTTTGGGATGTAGACGAACGATCCGTCCGAGAATACTGCGGCATTCAAACAGGCATAAAAGTTGTCTGTCGCGGGGATCACGGTCCCTAAATACTTCTTCACCAGCTCCGGGTGATCTTTCACCGCTTCCGAGATGGAACAGAAAATAACGCCAGCCTTCGCCAACTCGTCCTTGAAGGTCGTGCCAAGCGACACGCTGTCAAACACCGCATCCACAGCCACCTTGCGCGGCGCGTCTGTCATTTCTTCAGCGCCCTCAACCCCCGCAAGGATCGCTTGTTCCTTAAGCGGAATGCCAAGCTTGGCATAGGTTGCCAGCAGCTTCGGGTCTACCTCGTCCAGTGACTTTGGCTTTACCTCGAACGACTTGGGGCGCGCATAATAATACTGGTCTTGAAAATCGATCTTGGGGTAGTCGACCATCGCCCACTCGGGCTCTTCCATCTTCAACCAGCGGGCATAAGCCTCAAGACGCCAATCCAGCATCCACTGCGGCTCATCGTTCTTTTCAGAAATCAAACGAACGATGTCCTCGGTCAGACCAAGGGGCGCGTATTCCATTTCAACGTCTGTGTTCCAGCCGTGCTTATACGTGCCAGACAATGCCTGTACCGCATCAACAGTGTCCTGATCTACGCCGTCTTTGACGTCTACTTGATCTATCGTGTCCATCTGCGTCATCCCTATATCAAGCAGCCCGCGCACGGTGCTTATTCAATTTATCGCTCCAGACATCCACGAAGCGTGTGACATCTTCTTCGGTATTCTGCGGCCCCAGTGACACGCGGATCGCGCTCGCTGCATCGGCCTCGTTGTATCCCATCGCGCCCAATACGCGGCTGGCTTTAACCTTGCCGCTGCTGCACGCTGATCCGGCTGAAATCGCAAAGCCTGCCAGATCCATTGCCATCACTTGTGTTTCGCCCTTCCAGCCCGGCGTCAGAAGGCAGGACGTGTTGGGCAAACGAAGCGAGTCTTTCCCGACTAAAATAGTCTCCTTTGAGGCAGCCTCAACCCCACTTTCTAGAATATTTCTAAGTTTGTTGACGTGATCCCAGACACCGGCCCCAAGATCACGCATCGCCGCTTCGATCGCGGCGCCCATTCCGGCAATCCCTATGATGTTTTCTGTACCGGATCTGCGACCCATCTCTTGCCCGCCGCCCAGCGACAAAGGATCAATTTCAAAGTGATCGCGCACGATCAACGCACCGACGCCCTTGGGCCCACCGAACTTATGGGCCGACAAAACGGCCATATCCGCCCCCGCCCATGAAAACGCGAACGGAATGCGCCCCACAGCTTGCGTGATATCCAGCAACAACACATCAGCAGTCGCACGCCCCACGGGCCATTGCCCCTCAACCTTTTCGGGCGGACGCGTGATCACACCCGTTTCACTGTTGGCCAAGCCCATGGCGTAGATATGCCCGGGGCCGTTTGGCTTCATCTCCCAGTGATACATCGCACTTTGCGCCCAAAGCGCGTCGTGGGCCGTTTGCTCAACCAAGACATCAACGCCGACCTTAGGATTGCTCAGCACTCTGGCGGCTTCTGTAGCGCCGGCCGTAAACACCACTTCGGCGGGATTACACCCTACGGCAGCCGCCACCTGCGCGCGGGCACGTTCAACCAAACCTTTGGCCGCGCGTCCTTCGCCGTGCACGGAACTGGGGTTTCCCACCACATCCATAGCAGCGATCATCGCGTCCCGCGCCTCAGCGCGCAAAGGCGACGTTGCATTATGATCCAGATACACGCGCGCCATTATTCGTCCACGACCTCAAACAAGGACGGCACCGCGGGACACGGGGCTAATCCGTTGCTGACAACATCGCTCAATCGGGTTTGATGCAAAAAGACGTACACATGGGCGCTTAGCCCTTCCCACAACCGATTGGTCATGGATTGCGCATGCGATCCCGATGCGCCACCAGAGGCACCCGCACCTGTGTGCATCGCACTTACGGTTTCATCCACAGCGCTCATGATTTCGACCACGCGAATGTCGGAAGCGGGCCGCGCAAGGCGATATCCACCACCCGGCCCCCGCACGCTTTCCACCAATTCGGCGCGACGCAACTTCACAAACAACTGTTCAAGATAGGGCAACGACACGTCCTGACGCTTTGACAATTCACCCAGACTGATCAGCGTTCCAACAGGTTGCAGGGCAATATCGGCGAGCGCGACCATCGCATAGCGCCCTTTTGTGCTTAATTTCATAGACCTTGCCCCAGTGCAGTGCGTGGTTTGCGTTGACGCGGCCCCAGCACCCTATTAACTCACGTAGACCACGTGCCCCGTTTAACGGGCGCGGTTTAGAATCTTTCTAAGGTGCCTGACTGTTTTCGTCAAGAAACGCGACGGCCCCCAAGCTTTGAACGGACACCAATGCCCGAAGTTATATTCCCCGGACCCGAAGGCCGCCTTGAAGGCCGCTATCACCCGCAAAAAGAAAAAGACGCACCCATCGCGATCGTTCTTCATCCCCACCCGCAATTTGGCGGCACGATGAACAACAAGGTTGTCTATAACCTGCACTACGCCTTCTATCAGATGGGCTTTACGGTGTTGCGGTTCAACTTTCGCGGTGTTGGTCGCTCACAAGGTGAATACGATCAAGGCATCGGGGAGCTGTCCGATGCAGCCTCCGCCCTCGATTACCTGCAGTCGATGAACAACAACTCCAAGCATTGCTGGGTTGCGGGTTTCTCGTTTGGTGCATGGATCGGAATGCAGCTGTTGATGCGCCGCCCTGAGATCACGGGCTTCATCTCTGTGTCGCCCCCCGCCAATATGTATGACTTCAGCTTTCTGGCGCCCTGCCCGTCTTCTGGTCTGATCATCAACGGCCAAGCGGACCGCGTGGCACCGCCCGCAGATACCGTTACCCTCGTGAACAAACTGCACGAACAAAAGGGCATTACCGTCACCCACGAAGAAGTTCCCGGTGCGGGCCACTTCTTTGAAGATCCCCACATGGATCCGATGATCGGCAGTGTTCAGTCCTACGTCAAACGCCGCCTGACCGAGAACACACGCTAATGGCTTTAACTGAAGACATGGCCGACGAAATTGCGCAGCTTGCACTCGCGGATGAGAAGCGTTCGGGGGATGAAACCATCATCGCCCAAGTGGCTGAAATCCTCGGCGCGTCGTCGCAAACCCTGCAAGAGGCATTTTTGACGTCGGACCGTGTGCGCCGCGCAGAACGTCGCGCACGCGAATTGTTGGCCACACGCGCCAAGGGTTAGTCATGCAAGACGCCGACCATATCGCAATTCCGCTTTTGGATGGCACATATGCGCTGGCACAAATTGCTCAGGTTGAGGGCGACAATGTCGTCCTCTTCCTCACCCATCGCACCTACCGCGATCGCGACACCGTTTCTACGATTGCTCCAAAAGATGTGATGGCCATTGTCCCCGTCTCGCTGTCTGCTTTGCCAAAAGACCATTGGCGCATCTTGGGCTATGACGCGGTCCCCGACCTCAACCGTACGAAAACCGATTTTGCCAGCGAAGATATAACGCTGCATGATCCCGCTATTATTGAAGCCTTCGCAAATGCGATCCACGGACTCTATCCATGGGACGGCTTTCCTGATCCGGCGTTTTTCACCAATCTGTTGCGCAGGTCCGATACAGTGCCCCCGCCCGCGCGCATGACCGCCGATTTTCCAGCACCGGACGCATCCGAATGACCATTCCCACACCCGCCGACCGCCTGCCCGCACAACTCGCTTTTTTGGTTGAGGCCGATAAGCTGAAATCAATCACCCGCGCCAACACGCTGGCCGACGGGTCGCGGTTTGAAAACACGGCTGAACATTCATGGCATGTCTGCCTTTGGGCACTGGTGTTTGCGGATCAATCGGGCGGGGCCAATATTCCCCGCGTTATCCAAATGCTGCTGATCCATGACATCGTTGAAATCGACGCCGGCGATCACCCGATCCACCTTGAACATGACATGGACGCTGTGCGCGCCGCTGAAACCGCTGCCGCCGCGCGCATATTCGGGCTTCTTCCTGCGGATCAGGCCGTGAATTATCGCTTGCTCTGGGAAGAGTTTGAGGACGGTAAGACCGCCGATGCCCACTATGCGCGCATGATCGACAAAGCCGCGCCCATGTTTTTGGCCCTGTCCAATCCAATCCAGACCCAAAGCGACCATGACATCTTACGCGCCATTCAGGAAACCGGACGCTTTAGTGATCTGCACGATGATTGGCCTGAGCTGTACCAACACGCGTCCAACCTTCTCAACAAACGCCGCTTGATGCCGCTCGAACCCATGGCATCGCGCCTGCGCTTTGTGATGGAGGCCGACCGCCTGAAAACTGTCTTGCGCGGCACAACCCTGAATGACGGGTCACGCCACGAAAATTCTGGCGAACATTCATGGCACATCATGCTGTGGGCGCTCACGCTTCATGAACATTCCTTTGAGGCCGCCAAGATTGATCATGTCCTGCTCATGCTCCTCCTCCATGACATTGTGGAAATCGATGCAGGCGACAACCCGATCCATGGCGATTTTGACGTGGCGGCCGTTGAAGCCCAAGAACAAGCCGCGGCTGATCGGCTGTTTGGCATGCTCCCCCCCCTTCAGCGCGACCAATTCCGCACAATCTGGGAAGAATTTGAGGCGGCGCAGTCCGTCGACGCCATTTTCGCCAAAGCCATCGACCGCGCCCAGCCCCTTATCTGCAATTTGGAATCAGGGGGCGGGTCTTGGAAGGATTACAATGTCACGCGCGCCCAGATCGACAGCCGGGTTGGCGTCAAAGTTAAACGCGGCGCACCTGCGCTGTGGTCCGCCCTCGCGCCGCGTATTGATGCGTGGTTCGCACAAAACACCTGACTACGCCCGCTTGGAAAACCTCTGGTCATGGTCAAAGAACGGGGGCTTCCGCCCATTTTAGCGACAACACAATAAAACTGTATACAATTGCATGCAGCCCTTTCCGCCACGGCCAACTTGCTCTATGGCAACGCCAACACGACCGATATCAAAGGATGACCCCATGGATAAGATCAAAGTAGCCAACCCGATTGTTGAAATGGACGGCGATGAAATGACCCGCATCATTTGGCAATTCATCAAAGACAAGCTGATCCTGCCCTACCTTGATATCGATCTGCTGTACTATGACCTCAGCATGGAATCTCGCGACGCCACGGATGACCAAATCACCATTGATGCTGCTGAAAAGACGCTCGAGGTTGGCTGTGCGGTAAAATGTGCGACCATCACACCGGATGAGGCCCGCGTCGAAGAATTCGGCCTCAAGAAGATGTGGAAATCACCCAACGGTACGATCCGCAACATCCTTGGCGGCACGATTTTCCGCGAACCGATTATCTGTTCCAACGTGCCACGCCTTGTACCCGGTTGGACCCAGCCGATTGTCATTGGTCGCCATGCCTACGGCGATCAGTACAAAGCCACCGACATGAAGTTCCCAGGCCCTGGTAAACTGTCGATGAAATTCGTCGGGGAAGACGGCACCGTGATGGAAGAAGAGGTGTTTGATGCACCGTCCTCCGGTGTCTACATGGCCATGTACAACCTTGATAAATCAATCGAGGACTTTGCCCGCGCGTCGTTTGAATATGGTCTAAAGCGCAACTTCCCCGTCTATCTGTCCACCAAAAACACGATCCTGAAACAATACGACGGTCAATTCATGCTGACGTTCCAGCGGATCTTTGATGCAGAATACAAAGACAAATTTGACGAAGCTGGCCTAGAGTATCAGCACCGTTTGATTGACGACATGGTGGCATCCGCAATGAAATGGTCAGGTGGCTACGTCTGGGCCTGCAAAAACTACGACGGCGACGTTCAATCGGACACGGTTGCGCAAGGCTTCGGCTCCCTTGGTTTGATGACGTCCCAGTTGATGACACCAGATGGCAAAATCGTTGAGGCAGAGGCCGCCCACGGCACGGTCACACGCCACTACCGCCAGCACCAAAAAGGCGAAGCGACGTCAACCAATTCGATCGCATCTATCTTTGCTTGGACTGGCGGTCTGCGTCACCGCGCGAAGCTTGACGACAACGCGGCACTGACAAGGTTCGCCGAAACGCTTGAGAAAGTGATCGTCGATACGGTCGAATCCGGCTTTATGACCAAAGACCTCGCGCTGCTGGTGGGACCTGATCAGTCTTGGTTGACCACCCAAGGCTTCCTCGAAAAAATCAACGAAAACCTTGCAGTGGCCTTGTCCTAAGCATCCGTTAAAACCCGAACGAAGGCCGCCTCACACAGAGGTGGCCTTTTTGGTTTTGTAACCTGTTTTAGGCCCGATGATGAACTTGACGCACTCAATATATCAATCATCCTCGGTCCTTTAAGGAGGAACACGGTAATGAAAAGAATCTTTATGGGTATGGCTTTGGCCCTCACAGCGGGTTGCATGGAACAGCCGCAAAATTCGCAAACCGCTGAGTTCGCGGCTTTGGCAACGCCATCGGAGTGTAAAGTTCCCGCCAGCGTCTCAGGCGCAAATAACGGTCTGTCACTTGCTGAAGTAACCGCGATCTGGCCTGAGGGCGCGCATGGGAGCCGCGGTGTTCTCGAACGGCTGCGCACGGGTGCGGCATCGGCCAAAGATGTTGCATTTGCGCGTGATTGTATGGGCATGACAACCGTTTAGCTTCCATTATATTCACGTTTCAAAGGGCCGCCCCATACCTCTGCGATATGGCCACACCTGACAGCATCCCCCCGAAAAACCGCCCCCGCCGACATTCCCTGCTGGAAGACGCACAGGGGCTTTTGACAGGCACGGGCATGGCGGCATCAGGCCTCGTGATCCTCACACACCTTGGGTTAATTACAGGGCAAACTGCGGGTCTGGCGCTGCTGTTGTCTTACGCGACGGGCTATTCGTTTGCCGCGATGTTTTTCATTGTTAACCTGCCGTTTTATTGGCTGGGCTATGTACGGATCGGGCCAAGGTTCGTTGTAAAGACGATTATCTCGGTCATTTTGGTATCGGTCTTTTCAATCTACTTCCCTGTGTTGATGCAATTCCAAACCCTCAATCCGTACTATGGCATCGCCTTGTTTGGCGTTCTGACGGGGGCTGGCCTGCTGGCGATCTTTCGCCATGGCGCCTCTTTGGGCGGCGTCGGGATCCTCGCGCTGTATATTCAAGACAAAACGGGCTTTCGCGCGGGGTTCATGCAACTGCTGTTTGATGCCTGCATTTTTGCAGCTGCGTTCTTTGTTATCGATGCGCGCGCAGTGCTTTTATCAATGCTCGGGGCGTTCATCGTGAACATGATCATTACCTTTAACCACCGCAAAGACTGGTACGTCGCGACCTAAGTCGTACACAATAAAATCACGCCCCCCTTTGCTTTTGATCAAGACCACGGTAAGGCCCATCCAACACCTTCCGCAGGTCGCTTTTTGCACCTGCTTTTATGCCTATCTGAGGACATCCAATGGACCTGCGTAACATCGCCATCATCGCCCACGTTGACCACGGCAAAACCACACTTGTGGATGAGCTGCTGAAGCAAGCGGGGACCTACCGTGAAAACCAAGCGACGACAGAACGCGCGATGGACAGCAACGATCTGGAACGCGAACGTGGCATTACTATTTTTGCCAAACCCACATCCGTTGAATGGGAAGGCACACGTATCAACATCGTCGACACCCCCGGTCACGCCGATTTCGGCGGTGAGGTGGAGCGCATCCTGTCCATGGTGGACGGTGTTGTTTTGCTGGTCGACGCGGCTGAAGGCCCGATGCCACAAACAAAATTCGTCACGTCCAAGGCGCTGAAATTGGGCCTGAAACCCATCGTAGTCATCAACAAAGTCGACAAGCCTGACGGCGAACCCGACCGCGCGCTGGACGAAGTTTTCGATCTGTTCGCGAGCCTTGAGGCCACGGACGAGCAATTGGATTTCCCGCATATGTACGCCTCCGGTCGTTCCGGCTGGGCAGACATGACACTGGACGGCCCGCGCGAAGACCTGCAGGCGCTGTTTCAGTTGATCCATAAACACGTCCCGTCCCCTGCACAGCTTGCCGACATCGACAAACCCTTCACGATGCTCGCCACAACATTGGGCGGTGACCCGTTCTTGGGCCGTTTGCTGACAGGCCGTGTTGAGTCCGGCACATTGAAAGCCGGCCAAACCATCAAAGCGATGTCGCGCGACGGCACGCTGATCGAAAACTTCCGCTGCACCAAAATTCTTGCGTTTCGCGGATTGGACCAGACAGGCATCGATCTTGCCGAAGCTGGCGACATTGTCTCAATCTCGGGCATGACCAAAGCAACAGTGGCCGACACACTGGCCGAACAATCTGTCGTTGACGCGATCCCTGCCCAGCCCATCGATCCGCCGACCATCACAGTGACCTTTGGCATCAACGACAGCCCGCTTGCTGGACGTGACGGCAAAAAGGTCCAGTCCCGCGTTATCCGCGAACGCCTGATGAAAGAAGCTGAATCAAACGTCGCAATCAAAGTGACCGACACCCCCGGTGGTGACGCGTTCGAGGTTGCAGGCCGCGGCGAACTCCAGATGGGTGTTTTGATCGAAAACATGCGTCGCGAAGGGTTCGAGCTGTCCATTTCGCGCCCCCAAGTGCTGTTCCAAGACATCGACGGCGTGCGCCATGAACCGATTGAAGAAGCCACAATCGACGTGGATGACGAATATTCCGGCGCTGTGATCGAAAAGATCACTGGTGCGCGCAAAGGTGAACTGGTCGAGATGAAGCCAGCCGGTGCAGGAAAAACCCGCATCATCGCCCACGTGCCATCGCGCGGTCTGATCGGATATCACGGCGAATTCCTAACGGACACACGCGGTACGGGCGTTATCAACCGCGTGTTCCACGACTGGGCGCCGCACAAAGGCAAAATCCCGGGCCGTCGCGCTGGTGTTCTTATTTCCATGGAAAACGGTACGTCCGTATCCTTCGCTTTGTGGAAGCTTGAGGATCGCGGTCGTTTCTTTATCGGCGCGCAGGTCCCTGTTTACACGGGCATGATCATCGGTGAGCACACCCGCGAAAACGACCTCGAAGTGAACCCGTTGAAGGGCAAACAGCTGACCAACGTGCGCGCGTCCGGTACGGATGAAGCGGTCCGTTTGACCACGCCCATCACCTTGTCCCTCGAAGAGGCGATTGCCTATATCGACGACGACGAGCTGGTCGAAGTAACACCAAGTGCAATCCGCCTGCGCAAGCGCTACCTTGATCCACACGAGCGTAAACGTCACTCGAAGAAAGACTGATAGCGCCATGAATTAGATAAATAAAAAGTCCGCAGTTCATATTGAAGCGCGGGCTTTTTTGTTGGCGTTGAGGGGGCAGCCGGCCCCGGGTATTCAAATCACAAAGATGGGTTAAACGCCGATAATCTTTTCAGCAGCAGCAATGGCCTGATCGGCATTGGCCGCATCCTTGCCGCCACCTTGCGCCATATCGGGGCGGCCGCCGCCACCTTTACCACCCAGTTCCGCAACGGCGGCACGCACCAGATCAACAGCGCTGACTTTATCGGTCAGATCAGCCGTGACCCCCGCAGCGACAGCCGCCTTGCCATCACCAACGGCAATCAGCAAAACCGCGACAGATCCCATGGACGCCTTCATATCATCAATCATCGCAGGGAGGTCTTTGCCTGTCACACCTTGCATGACTTGCGCTTTGAACGGCACGCCATTGATGACTTTTACCTCTGCGTCGTCCTTCGCACCACCACCCATGGCAACTTCACGACGCAATTGTGCGACCTCATTGGACAGCGCTTTGCGTTCATCCATCAGTGCCTTGACGCGATCAGGCACATCCGCGCCTTTGGCTTTCAGCAACCCTTCGACGCCAGACAAGGTCGCATCGCGGCTGCGCAGGTGATCCAGTGCGGCCTGACCTGTCAGCGCCTCAATGCGGCGCACGCCAGAGGACGACGCGCCCTCGGATGTCAGTGCAAACAGGCCGATATCACCGGTGCGCGCAACATGTGTGCCGCCGCAAAGTTCAATCGAATAGGTCTGCCCGTCCGCGCCTTTGCCCGTGTCCGCGCGGCCCATGGACACCACGCGTACTTCGTCGCCGTATTTTTCACCAAACAGCGCCTGTGCGCCCATGGCGCGGGCATCATCGGGCGTCATGATACGGGTCGACACGGCTGTATTCTGCTGGATGTAGCGATTAACGTCCTGTTCCACCGCATTGATCTGCGCATCCGACATTGCATCGTTATGGCTGAAATCAAACCGCAGGCGATCAGGCGCATTCAACGATCCACGCTGGGCCACATGGTTCCCAAGCGCATCGCGCAGCGCTTCGTGCAGCAGATGCGTCACCGAATGGTTCGCGCGGATCGCAGAGCGGCACGTGTGATCAACTGTCAGTTCCGTACCCTGACCGCGTTTCAGCGTGCCATCCGTGACCTCGGCCATGTGCAAGAACAAACCCGCCACCTTTTTAGTATCCGTGATGCGAGCCGTACCCGTATCCGTCTTGAGAGTGCCCTCATCACCAACCTGACCACCGGATTCCGCGTAAAACGGTGTCTGGTTGAAGATCAGCGTAACTGTGTCACCCTTCTTGGCGCCCTCAACAGCATCCGTATCCGCCACAATCGCGAGGAGCTGCCCTTCGGCTGTTTCAGTTTCATATCCGAGGAATTCGGTCACGCCGTGCGTATCCGCAAGATCAAACCAGATCGCCGCATCTGCTGACGCGCCTGTGCCCGACCACGCCGCGCGCGCCTTGGCTTTTTGCTGCTCCATCGCTGCGGTGAACCCGTCAGTATCCACGCCGCGCCCCTTTTCGCGCAACGCATCTTGGGTCAGATCAAGCGGGAAGCCGAATGTATCATAAAGTTTGAACGCCGTTTCCCCCGCAAGGTCCGCGCCTTCGGGCATACCAGACAGCTCATCATCCAGCAGCTTCAAGCCGCGATCCAACGTCGTTTTGAACCTCACTTCCTCGTTCAGCAACGTGTCTTCGATCAAAGTCTGACCTTGGCCGAGCTCGGGGTACGCAGCCCCCATCTGTTTGACCAATTCAGCGACCAACTTGTGCATGACAGGGTCTTTTGCCCCCAAAAGATGCGCATGTCGCATAGCGCGGCGCATGATGCGGCGCAGCACATATCCACGGCCCTCATTGGATGGCATCACACCTTCTGCAATCAGGAAAGATGTGGATCGCAAATGGTCCGCGATGACGCGGTGATGTACGTTCTGATCGCCGAAGGGATCAGTACTTGTGGCATTGGCAGACGCTTCGATCAGCGCTTTGAACAGGTCGGTTTCGTAATTGTCATGACCGCCCTGCAACAGCGCGCCGATGCGTTCCAAACCCATGCCCGTATCAATGGATTGCATGTCCAGCGGCGTCAGCGTGCCGTCGTCGTGTTGTTCATTCTGCATGAACACAACGTTCCAAATCTCAATGAAACGATCGCCGTCTTCATCCGCAGACCCAGGGGGGCCACCCCAGATGTGATCGCCGTGGTCATAAAAAATCTCGGTACATGGCCCACAAGGGCCCGTTGGTCCCATGCGCCAAAAATTGTCGTCCGTGGCGATGCGGATAATGCGGTCTTCGGGCACACCGATTTTCTTCCACAACTCGAACGCTTCGTCATCGGTGTGATAAACGGTCACCAACAGCTTGGATTTGTCAATGCCGAAATCATGGGTCAGCAGGTTCCATGCGAACGGGATGGCATCTTCTTTGAAATAATCCCCAAAGCTGAAATTGCCGAGCATTTCAAAGAACGTGTGGTGGCGGGCAGTATAGCCCACGTTGTCGAGGTCATTGTGCTTACCGCCTGCGCGCACACATTTTTGCGACGTTGTGGCGCGCTGATAGTCGCCCGATTCCACGCCCGTAAAGCGGTTCTTGAACTGAACCATGCCGGAATTCGTAAACATCAGCGTCGGATCATTGCGCGGCACCAGAGGCGAGGAGGCCACGACCTCGTGTCCTTGACGCTGATAATAATCAAGGAAGGTGGAACGGATGTCTGACAGGCTGGTCATGGCACTACTTTCAGGCGGGTTAATTGTGCCCAATCAGATAGCGGTGCCCCTGCCCCAAGTCCACAGCTTGCCACGAAAAAGGGCGCAAGGATTGCCCCTTGCGCCCATAATTCAAATTGCGGCCTGGCTTTACTCTTCGAGCAGCTCATCACCAGCGGCTGGCGCATCCTCGGACCCGTCAAAATCAAGCCCGTGTGCCGCGCGGATTTTGTCTTCAATCTCGACGGCGAAATGCGGGTTATCTTTCAGGAAGGTCTTGGCGTTTTCACGGCCCTGCCCGATGCGTTCATCCCCATAAGAAAACCACGAACCGGATTTTTCGACGACGCCTGCTTTGACGCCCATGTCGATCAGCTCACCCATTTTTGAGATGCCTTCGCCGTACATAATATCAAATTCAACCTGCTTGAACGGTGGTGCGACTTTGTTCTTCACAACCTTCACACGGGTGGAGTTGCCTACGATTTCATCACGGTCCTTCAACGCGCCAATGCGGCGGATATCCAGACGTACGGAGGAATAGAATTTCAGCGCATTGCCGCCCGTCGTTGTTTCGGGAGACCCGAACATAACGCCAATTTTCATCCGGATTTGGTTGATGAAGATCACGGTACAGCCAGTCCGGCTGATCGATCCTGTCAGTTTACGCATGGCTTGCGACATAAGGCGCGCATGAACACCGACCGAATGATCGCCCATGTCACCTTCAAGTTCGGACTTCGGCGTCAAGGCGGCTACGGAGTCAACGACAACCATGGACACCGCACCAGAGCGCACAAGTGTGTCAACGATTTCAAGCGCTTGTTCACCAGTGTCGGGCTGCGAAATCAGCAATTCATCAAGGTTAACGCCAAGCTTTTTAGCATAGCTGGGGTCAAGCGCATGTTCCGCATCAACGAAGGCACAAACGCCGCCCTTTTTCTGTTCTTCCGCCACGCAATGGAGCGTCAGCGTTGTTTTACCAGAACTTTCAGGCCCATAAATTTCAACGATACGACCCTTCGGGATGCCGCCAATGCCAAGTGCTATATCCAGACCCAGAGATCCAGTTGACGTGCTGTCGATCTCCATGACGGCGTCGCCGCCCAGCGTCATAATAGACCCCTTACCGAACTGACGTTCGATCTGTGCCAGCGCGGAATCGAGCGCCTTTTGCTTGTCTGCCGACTTCTTATCACTCATTTGTAAAAGCTCTGCCGTTGCCATGATTTTCGTCCTTATCCCATGCCCACTCGGGGACCACAATTGATTGCTTCGTTCACCTCTTGTTCTCGT
>JABBAI010000167.1 GCA_018608045.1 Octadecabacter sp.
AAAAGTACTGCCCCGTCGCGATTGTGTTCCGGGCCGCTGGCATGACGATCACAGAAAACTGGTCAACGCGGCCTTTGACTGACGCGTCCCATTAATCCCGGCCCACTCATCTGATAGGAATTTAAATGTCTCAAAAACTCATGCCCGACAGCCAAGCGCCCGCACTGTCCCTGCCACTTGTCGGCGGCGGAACGTGGACGCTGGCCAATCAGTCGCCCAAAAATTTCACGATGGTGATTTTTTATCGCGGACTGCATTGCCCGGTTTGCAAAATGTATCTGGAAAAGCTGAACAACCTGATCGATATGGCGGCTGAGGCTGGTGTGGCGGTCGTTGCTGCGTCGATGGATCCCGAAGACCGCGCGATACAGACCAAAGCGGAATGGGACCTCGGCAATATTGATCTGGCCTACGGCGCGACGCCAGAAGATGTGCATAACTGGGGGCTGTACTTGTCCACAGCTTTTAAAGAGGCAGAAAATTCCCAATTCGCAGAGCCAGGATTGTTCTGGGTGCGGCCCGACGGGCGTTTGTACCTGATCGATATCTCAAACATGCCGTGGTCCCGCCCTGACGTGGAATTCTTGTTGTCTAAGGTTCAATTCGCAATGGACAATAATTACCCTGCGCGCGGCACAACGGCCTAAACTGTCTGCGGCTCGCCCTTGCTGGGCGGGTCACGACGCAACTTGATCTCTAGCCCTGCCATAAACGCGACAATCGCATCCGAAATAACGCGTTCTTTGTCGTTGGAAATGACACTGTCGTAGATGAGATCACGCACGCCGTAATAGAAAATACCGCCATGCATGACCCACGCGAATTCGACTTCGCAATCGCGGGTAGGTTCATCGGGAAGCCCGAATTCGGTACGCGCTTCGATCAGGATCGGTTCAAGGATACGTTGACGGACCAGCTGCATATAGCGGCGGTTGATATCAACGCCCTTCAAGCCCGAAAAAAGATAGATGCGCATCCATTCGCGATTGAAAATCACATCCGTATAAAGATTGTAAAACGTGTTGAGACGCTCTGACAGCGGGCGCGCGCGATCCCGCAAAAGCGGTTCCCATTCTGGCAGCCACCGATTGACGTAGACCGCATCGTAGACCTCGGAAATCAGATCGTCTTTGGACGGGAAATATCGATACAACAACGGCTGGGTGACGCCTAGTTTTTTGGCCAGCCCCCGTGTCGAACTTTCAAATCCTTCTTCGGCGAAAAATTCGATCGCTTTATTGATGAAATCCTGACGCCGTTCGGACGACGGAAGCCGTTTTCGTTTGGGCGTTTCGGTTTGGGTCGCGTCAGGTTTGCTCATGGTCGCCTTCTAGGCGTCGATCCAATCGCCGTCAATTTGCAACCGATGCCCGACCTCAAGCCCCTGCATCAGGGTCGTTTCAATAAAGCAGCCTTTCTTTGATGCCTCAAGCAAACGGAGCTGATCCTCGGTGCTTGCTGGGCTGTCGAAATCAATATCCAGATCGAAACCAACCGGACCCGTCGTGTAGGGTTCACGCCCGACCTGTTCACCGCGCCAATGCATGCGGCATTTGACCGTCACTTTGCCAATCGGCACCTTAAGCCGTTTTGAAAATGCCCGAATTTGGGTCATGATGCAGCCGGTCAACGCGGCATTAAACAGCGCCAGCGGTGGCGGGGCCGTACCATCGCCCCCATGAAATGGACCTTCGTCGGTCGCAAGATCAAAGGTTTCATCCATCGTTACAAAATGCACTTTAATATCGTTGCGCATTTTACCTGTGCTGGTTCCAACGCCTTCAAATACAATGTCGAATGTCTTTGTCTCTTGATCGGTCACGGCGCACATCTCCATAAATAAGTTATCGTTTGATAAAAACACGGGTGTGAACCTGTGGCAAGACTATTGACAGGGACGTCTATTTAATTTGTCATTCGATAAATAAGGAAATCAACGGGGGACCTTCTAATGACAAAGCTGACACGCCAGGATATCTATGACACCGCAAAGGAGCTTTCTAATTGGGGCCGCTGGGGGGATGATGACCAGATCGGCACGCTCAATAATGTGACGGCTGATGATGTGATTGCTGCTGGTAAGCTGATCAAAAAGGGGAAAGCCTTTGCGCTGGGTCTGGACCTGAAAGAGAAAATCCAATCAGGTCTGTTCGGCGGTCGTTGGAACATGATCCACCAGATGATGGCGACGGGAACGGATGCTGTCACGGGCGAACAGGACGGTGACGGTAAGGCCTATCTGCGCTACGCCGATGACGCGATTAATTTGCCATGCCAGGGCAGCACGCAGTGGGATGCGCTGTGCCATATTTTCCTTGATGACAAAATGTATAATGGTTTTCCGGCGACGGATGTAACCGTCAACGGGGCCAAACATCTTGGCATCGAAAACGTGCGCGACAAGATGGTTGGGCGCGGTGTGTTACTGGATGTGGCGCGGTGGAAAGGCGTCGATAGTCTGGATGACGGCTACCCGATCACCAACGCCGACCTTGACGGATGTGCTGCGGCCCAGCGCGTGGAAATCCGCAAAGGTGATTTTGTAATCGTGCGCACAGGCCATCAAGAACGCTGTTTGGCCGCGAGTGATTGGACGGGCTATGCAGGGGGCGATGCGCCGGGAATGGCGTTTGAAACCGCCCACTGGATCAAGAAACACGACATCGCGGCGATTTGTTCTGACACATGGGGTTGCGAAGTGCGGCCCAATGAAACGGACGAAGCCAACCAACCTTGGCACTGGGTCGTGATCCCCGCAATCGGTATCTCTATGGGGGAAATTTTCTATCTCAAAGACCTCGCCGAGGATTGCGATGATGACGGTGTTTATGAAT
>JABBAI010000029.1:0-7159 GCA_018608045.1 Octadecabacter sp.
CCCCTTTAATCGCGATGCGCCCCGCCAGAATACCGACCATCGACAAGCCAAAAATCGTAATCATCAACAGTTCGGGCGTTTGGAACAGCAACACGATGGGGCGCGCGGCAAGGATAAAGACCGTCAGGAACGCAGCCCCGAACAGCCCGCCAAACAAGGACGACGCAAAGGCCGCCGACAGCGCGCGTGCCGCTTGGCCCTTTTTGGCCATCGGAAATCCATCTAGCACTGTGGCTTGGGACGCGGACGATCCGGGGATGCCCATCAAGACGGACGCGAAGGTATCAGAGGTCGGCACAACGGCCACCATGCCGATCATCAGCGCAAGGCCTGTGACAGGTTCCATCCCGAACATAAACGGCAACAACAGCGACAAACCCGCGATGCCGCCCAAACCGGGGAATACGCCGATGCAAAGACCCATCACGACGCCGAGCACGAGGTAGCCTAAGACGTGGGGTTGTAAGATCATCGCGAAAGCGTGGCCGAGTGCTGGCATTGCCGTTAAAAAGACATCCATGGCCGTGACCCTTCGCGGAATATTTTAGGAAATTGGAGTGTCCTCCCCCGCACAAACAGGCGGGGAGGACGGTTTTGGTTACTGAAGAACGACGCCGTAACGCTCAGACAGCCAGTTGATCACGAAGTCTTTAGCTTCCTGTGGCACGTCCGTACCGGACGCCAAGGCAACCTGTGCGGCGGCTCCTGTCATCTGCGGGTACACACCAAGCCGTGCGCCAGAGATTTCAGCAAAGTCAGCGCGGGCTTTCACATCTTCAAAAGCCTGCGTGTAGGTGTCGATGGCCGCTTGTGGCGCACCGGTTGGCAAGAAGACCATTTTCTGTGCGGGGAAGCCTGCGGTAAAGAAGGCTTTCCAAGCATCCCACTGGGCGCCGGACGTTTCACAGCCGTCTGTTGCGTCGCAGACTTCTTTAAAAGACGGCATGTCAGGGAAAGTTGGGTCCCGAACGATGTTACCGTCATCATCCAGTGCACCGAATGCAAACCATGGTGTCGCTGTGCCAGCTTCAACCAGTGGTGTCACGCCGGACAGATAGGAAGACGATGTCTGGTAATCGATATTGGCTTCGCCGCGTTCAAACATCAGACGGCCATCACCACGACCCTCAATCCCAAACACAGGTTCAACGTTCAAACCAAGCATTTCCCAAGCGAGAAGCGGGACGAGGTCAAGACGTGTTGCACCCTGTGATCCGTAGATGAAATCTTCACCAGCGATACCGGACGCATCACCACCGTCACCGAGCATGCCAGCCAGATCAGTTGGCAAATACGCCACGCCACCTGTGCCAGACGCCAGAACAACGTTCCAGTCGGCATATTCATAGCGAACGCGTGGATCGCTCAGCAGGTATGGGAACTGAGTGGAGCCGGACGAGCCGAAGATCGTTGTGCCGTCCTCATATGTCATTTCCTGAAAGTTGTTCGCGCCTTTGGTGGAACCCGCACCTGGATCAAACACGACCACAACAGTCGGGTTGCCTGGCAGGGCTTCGGCCAAAAGCGGCGCATAGAAGTTCGCCCACTTCGCAGAACCACCGGTTTCAGAGAATGGGATGATCCATTCAACAGTTTTGCCTTCCAGATCGATTGCGTGGCCATCGGCCAACGCTGCGCCGCCAACCAAAGCAGCCGACATCGCCAGAGCGAGCGCCAAAGGGCGCTTTGAAATATAATTAGTCATGTATTCCTCCCAAGGACCGGTCCGTTTTGTCGGCCGGATAAATAGAATCAGAAGGCCTCCCGAGCCTTATTGATTAGGGCACCTTGGGGTGCCATCCTTGCACGAACCTTGCATCGCGCAAAATTTCTGGGGAACCCGTTCATGCGGATCGTCGTCGTCGAAGACAATATCTCGGTCGCCAAAGGCATCTGCTATCATTTGCAGGATGCGGGCCATGCTGTTGATATGCTCCATGATGGGGCGCAGGCGGATGCGTTTTTGCGCGGCGACGGCGCGGATATGATCGTGCTTGATATCAATCTGCCCGGCAAAGACGGGTTGTCCATTCTGCGCGGCCTACGGGCCCGTGGCGATCAGCGCCCCGTTTTGATGTTAACCGCGCGCGCGGAAACCAATGACAAAGTGGCAGGGCTGGATGCAGGCGCAGACGACTATTTGGGCAAACCGTTTGAAATGCAGGAGTTCAGCGCCCGCATCCGTGCCCTCACCCGCCGCGTGACAGAAACTCCGACAGCAAGCCGAACGATCGGCCCGCTGCGATTTGATCTGACTGCACGGATGATTGAAGGACCTGATGGCAAGCTCGATATTCCACGGCGCGAAGTGGCCCTGTTTGAACGCCTGTTGATGGCCGAAGGACGGCTGGTCACGAAACAAGTCCTGCTGGACAGTTTATATGGAACCGGCGCGGATGTCGGTGACCCCGTTGTTGAGGTCTATGTGTCACGCCTGCGAAAGCGATTGCAGCCATACGGCGTGCATATCAACGTCAAACGCGGCATGGGCTATTTCATTCAAACTGACCCCGTATAGGCGCCCAAACGCTATGAACAACACCCTGTCGCTGCGCGCGCGCCTGACCTTTGTCATTCTTATTCCGCTGCTTATCGTAGCCGCGATGTTTGGCGGCTGGGCCTACTTTGATGCGCAATCGCGCGCCGCTGAACGGTTTGACCGATCCTTGTTATCGACAGCCTTGGCCATCACCCGCGACATCGCTGTCACGGGCGGCGACGCCCTAAGCGAAGAAACCCGCGATCTTTTGCGTGACACATCGGGGGGGGCTGTCTTTTATTATGTCTATGCACCCGACGGCGTGTTCGTCACCGGATATGCGACGCCGCCTGTTCCGCCCAGCACAGCATTTACCGCCGATGGGCAAACGTATTTTGAAGCCATCTATCAAGGCCAGCCCGTCCGCGTTTTGCGTTTTACGCAGACGATGGCGGCAGATGGTGTCGTGGGACCATTCACGTTCAGCGTTTGGCAAAATACCGACCTGCGCGACGGGTTTGTGCGCAGTCGCACCCGCCCTGTCTTTCTGATCATCGCGTCCATGATTGGCGCGCTTGCGGTAATTGTTTGGTTCGGGGTCCGGCTTGGCCTTTACCCGCTGATCGATCTTGAAAATGCAATCGCGCAACGCTCCGCCAGCGACCTATCGGCGATCCGTCGCCCCATTCCGGTTGAGGTCAGCGACATTGTTGGCCGGATCAATTCCCTGCTCGATGAGCTGAAGCGAACACTTGAGGCAAAGGACGTTTTCATTTCTGACGCGGCCCATCAGCTACGCAATCCGATCGCGGGTGTCTTGGCGTTGGCGGAATCCGTGAAGGCTGCGAAAACACCCGAAGTCCTGCAAATCCGCAGCGATGACCTGATCGAAGCGGCCCAAGAGACAGCCCTGCTCGCCAATGATCTATTGACCCTTGAACGGGCCCGCGCGGTGCCCCGTGAAGATGCCCTCACCCGCTTTGACGCAACCGCATTGATTGAGGATGTAGCAAACAAATTCGGCAAAACCGCAGAGGGTGCCGGTGTCAGTTTCCAATGCGACATTCCAAATCCGGTCGTGCCGCTGTTCGGTGATCCTGTCTTATTCGAACAGGCCCTCTTGAACATGCTCACCAATGCACTGACCCACGGTGGGCCGACGTTAAGCGAAATCACGCTATCGGCTCGCGTGCGGGCAAAAACCCTCATCATCATTGTGGGCGATAACGGTAAAGGCATTCAACCGCGGGACTTTGAAACAGCCCTTGCACGATTTAGCCAGATCACACCTGCGTCCGGATCCGGCCTCGGCTTGCCAATCGCACAGGCCATCGCTGAGACGTTTGACGGAAAAATTGAACTGAAATCTGGGCAGGACACATTCGCAGTAGAGCTGCATTTCACCATCGCGACGTGAAACCAAATTGCGCTTGGGCCGAAACAAAACAGACTGGTTGATACCGTTCACACTATACAGATATGAGACGCGCAACCAGTCCGGCCAAGCAGATGACATCTGGCTCGGCTATTCAGCTTCAACACAGCGGAGAGCGTATGCCAATCACTGTCCGTGCCGATCTTTTTTTTGAAGCCGTTCAGCCGTGTGAATTGCTGGCGGGGCATCGACGCTGTTTCTGATTTATCCCGAAGGCAACTTTATTGAAGTCACGGACGACGCCCCATTTTTCCAGATCGGCGAATCCAAGTACGGTAAACCGATCCTTGTGAGGGCCTATGATCCTGAAATGGGGTTTGAGGACGCAATCAGACTGCTGATGGTATCATTTGATTCAACGATCAAAGCAAACCTATCGGTTGGCCTGCCCCTCGACCTGCAAGTCTACGAAACCGATAGCCTTACATCCCGTGATCAAATCCGGATTGAGGCTGACGATGAGTATTTCCAATCAATATCTGACGGTTGGGGGGAGGCGCTTCGCAATGCGCTGTTGCAACTGCCCAGCTATGAGTTGGACTAAGCCGCATCTGACATGGGGCCAACCCAAGCCTGTCATCGCGATGGACCCTGAGGCGATCAAATGCCGCTTTGTGCAGGTCGCCGCGTCTTTATAAAATATCTACCGCAATCACGTTAAGGACTGCACAACAGTTTGTGTCGCGCAGTCCTTGTTCGTATCTTTAGCCAATAATGGCGTTCAGCGTCGCAGACGGGCGCATAACCGCTGCGGTTTTTGCGGCGTCCGTTTTATAGTATCCACCAAGATCAACGGCCGGCCCCTGCACTGCTGCAAGTTCGGACAAGATTGCGGCTTCGCCGTCTGACAGCGCTTGTGCGATTGGCGCAAAATGCGTCGCCAGTTCCGCATCGCCGCCTTGCGCGGCCAGTGCGTCTGCCCAATAGCGTGCAAACCAATAGTGGCTGTTGCGGTTGTCAGGTTCCCCCACTTTGCGCGACGGCGAATGACCATTGTCGAGGATGCCTTGCGTTGCCGCGTCAACCGCAGCCCCCAAAACACGTGCCTTTTCGTTGTTTTTCGTATCAGCAAGGAACGTCAGGCTTTCGCCCAGCGCACAGAATTCGCCAAGGCTGTCCCAACGAAGATGGTTTTCATCGTTAAGCTGTTGGACGTGCTTTGGCGCAGACCCACCGGCACCTGTTTCAAACAAACCGCCGCCCTGCATCAATTTCACAATCGACAACATCTTGGCGGATGTCGCCAATTCCAAAATCGGAAACAAATCCGTAAGGTAATCACGCAGCACATTGCCCGTGATCGCAATCGTGTTTTCACCCTTGGTGATCGTTTCCAAAGAGGCGCGTGTCGCTTCCCGCGGTGCCATGATTTCGAACTTGTCGGCCACGCCTTTGGCCTCAAGGATTGGCATAACATAGGCGATCAATTCCGCGTCGTGGGCGCGGTTGGCGTCCAGCCAGAAAATCGCACGACAACCTTCCGCCTTTTGGCGGGCAATCGCGAGGTTCACCCAGTCTTCGATCGGTGCTTTGCGCGACGAGGCGGAACGCCAGATGTCGTTGGCTTCGACCTTATGTTCATGCAGCACCGTGCCATCGTCGAGGATCATTTTCACGACACCCGCGCTTGGCATTTCAAACGTAGTGGGGTGCGATCCGTATTCTTCCGCCTTCTGCGCCATCAAGCCGACGTTTTGAACGGTGCCCGCTGTCGCAGGGTTCAGCTTGCCGTTTTCTTTGAAAAACTTGACGGATTCATCATAGATCGGCGCATAGGAATTGTCCGGGATGACACAATTGGCGTCATGTTCTTTGCCATCCGGCCCCCAGCCCTTCCCGCCAGCGCGGATGAGGGCAGGCATAGACGCATCGATAATAACGTCCGATGACACGTGCAAATTGGTGATGCCCTTGTCGCTGTCGACCATGTACATCGGCGGGCGGTCGGCCATGCAGGCATCAATATCGGCCACAATGTCGGCGTTACCTTCAACACGCGCCAGCAAATCGCCAAGGCCCGCATTTGGGTTTACGCCAAGGTCGGCCATGGCATTGCCGTGCTTTTCAAACACAGGGGCAAGAAACGCGCGCACGGCGTGACCAAAGATGATGGGGTCGGAAACCTTCATCATCGTCGCTTTCATGTGCAGCGAAAATAATGTGCCTTCAGCTTTTGTTTGATCAATTTGATCCGCGAGGAAGGCCTGCAATGCAGATGCGCTCATGTATGTGGCGTCAACCACGGTGCCTGCGGGATAGGTCAGACCGTCCTTGAGAACTGTGTCACCCCCATCCGTGCTCAGCACGATTTTTGCTGTCGCTTCGCGGGGCAACGTGGTCGAAACCTCATTTGAAAAGAAATCACCAGCCGACATGGCGGACACTTTGGTTTTGCTGTCAGACGCCCAGTCGCCCATGCGATGCGGGTTCTTTTGGGCAAAGCTTTTAACGGCCTTGGCGGCGCGGCGATCTGAATTGCCTTCGCGCAGGACCGGGTTCACAGCGGACCCTTTCATCCCGTCATAGCGGGCCTGAACCGCTTTTTCGGCATCATTGGCAGGCGCATCAGGATAATCAGGGACGTCAAAACCCTGCGATTTAAGTTCCGCAATCGCCGCCTTGAGCTGTGGAACAGAGGCCGAGATATTCGGGAGCTTGATCACATTTGCCTCGGGCGTCTTCACCAGGCGACCCAGCTCAGCCAGATCATCGGTTTGATGCTGAACAGCGGTCAGGTTCTCTGGAAACGTCGCGAGGATGCGGCCCGCGAGGCTGATGTCCATCGTGTCCACGGACACACCAGCGGCCGCTGCGAATTTCTGAATGATAGGCAAGAACGACGCGGACGCCAGTTCGGGTGCTTCGTCCACTTTTGTGTAGATGATATCGGCCATTGGAATCTCCTGTGATGTGCGTTTGACGTCCTCATAATCCATGAAACTGACGGCGTCGATAGTATACCGTTGTATACGGATTAGATTTCTTCGTGTTGCCAAAGGACCGTCACCTGATCGAGACGCCAAAACATCAACAGGGATCGACAAATCAAATTGTATTAAGAGGCTTAGTCTAGGTCGGCGTTTTGTTGCCGCGCAGGGCAGGAGGAATTATCGTTCGCGCTGCGCCAATCATCAATCCCTCACTGCGTCAGTTCCATCATCGGCAAATTCAACGCGATTGCGCCCATTGTCCTTGGCCCGATACAAAGCGATGTCCGCTTCTTTCAGCAAGCCCGCAACAGCAGC
>JABBAI010000029.1:7259-9126 GCA_018608045.1 Octadecabacter sp.
GCGTCGTGACGGGCGTGTGACAGCGGGTCAGCCCTTGTTTTGGGCGAACAGCAAACCTTTCGCGCACCGATCAATATCCCATGTGCGGTCATCCCGCTGAAGGGCCACGCGAAAACCCGCCAGATTTGATGTTTCATCCGCCAGCACCAACCAACCGCCTTCGGTCACGCATGGGATGAGAGCCGCAAACGTGGCGGCCCGAGGGGCGTGATCCAGCATGTGCAGCGTGCGATCAATCAGGAGCACATCAAAATGACCGTCAGGTCTATAGGCCGTAATATCCGCCACGTGGCCAATAATCGAAAGACCTTCGCGTTCAGCGTCGACAATCATATCGTTCACTCCGGTCGGTGACAGATCAACACCCGTCACGTCATGCCCTGCCCGCGCCAGCGGAAGTGCGTCACGCCCTTGCCCGCACCCGACATCCAGAATGCGCGCACCTAACAATGCTAACCCATCCAGAAACGTAGCAATATCTTTAGTCTGTGCCCCAAGTGCGTGAGGTTCGGATGCGTAAAGGGCGTCGTAATTGTAAGCCATGTCTTATCCTATTGAGCCACGCAGAGTTTGGGAAGACTGCGGTCTTGACGCCGCGCAGAGGGAGTGGAAAGTGGCGGTATGGTTATTTATAAAATCCTCACCGCTGAGCAATGGGCCAGACTGGACGCGACGGGCACCTTTGCAGGCGCGCCGATTGATCTGGCTGATGGCTACATCCACACCTCCACGGCAACCCAAGCGCAAGAGACCGCCGATAAACACTTTGCAGGCGTCGAAGGCCTGATGTTGGCGGCCTTGGACAGTGAAAGCTACGGGTCTGATCTGGTTTGGGAACCGTCACGCGGTGGTGAGGATTTCCCACACATCTACAACCGCCCCCTGACCCAATCAGAGGTCGTCTGGGTACGTCCCATGCCAATCCTTGACGGACGTCACGTGCTGGATCTGGCATGAAGATGCTAGAAACCGTCGGGTTGCATGCGCTTCGCCGCTTTGATCCTGAAACGGCCCATGGGCTTGCGCTCAGGGCTTTGAACCTGGGGCTTGGGCCGCGCAGTGGTCCGGTGACGTCTGACCGCTTGCGCACCAGCCTTGCGGGTTTGGACCTCCCCAATCCCGTTGGCCTTGCCGCCGGATTTGACAAGAACGCGACCGCGCTGGCCGCATTGGGGCGCACGGGGTTTGGTTTTCTAGAAGTCGGTGCCGCAACCCCGCTTGCGCAAGACGGAAATCCGCGCCCGCGTCTGTTTCGACTGACGCAAGACGAAGCGGCCATCAATCGGTTCGGCTTCAACAATCAAGGCATGGAACCCATTGCCCAGCGCTTAGCACGTCGGGACAAAACATCCATCGTTGGCCTGAACCTTGGTGCAAACAAGACCAGCGACGACCGCGCCGCCGATTTTGCCCGCGTGTTGGAACGCTGCGGAAAACATGTGGATTTTGCGACGGTGAATGTATCATCGCCCAACACCGAAAAGCTGCGCGATTTGCAAGGCAAGGACGCGTTGGCCGCCCTTTTGGGTGGTGTGATGGACGCCAATGTCGCTGGCATTCCTGTGTTTTTGAAAATTGCGCCGGATTTGACCGACGCTGATCTGGAAGACGTGGCAGAGGTCGTCGGATCGTCCGGTATTTCCGCCGTCATCACAACAAACACCACATTGTCGCGCGACGGATTGGTCAGCGCGCATAAGGCTGAGGGTGGCGGTTTGTCCGGCCAGCCGTTGTTTGAACGATCAACGCGGGTGATGGCGAAATTGTCGACCCTCACGCAAGTTCCATTGATCGGGGTGGGCGGCGTCGGATCAGCGCAGCAGGCCTATGACAAAATTCGCGCAGGGGCGTCGGCTGTGCAGCTTTA
>JABBAI010000029.1:9226-19436 GCA_018608045.1 Octadecabacter sp.
GGGTATTTCCAACCCAATGTAATTCCGCGTGCGGCAAAGCTGATCAGCAGCGCGATCCAAAGGCCGTGGTTGTCAAACACGGGTGCGAGGATCAGGACGGCCACAAAATAGATCACGGTCGACATCACCATCATGTCGCGCATGTCACGGGTTCGCGTCGCGCCGATGAAGATACCATCCAACATGAACGGGGCCGCCGAAAGCAGCGGGGTCAGGGCCATATAGAATAAATAATCCCGTGCGGCGCGGCGCACATCGGAGGCCGTCGTCAGCCAGTCGATGATAGTTCCGCCGAACACCCAGAACATGAGCGCAAGCAACAGACCCGCGCCAAAACACCAACACGACACCAACACCGCGGCGCGGCGAAAGGCGGCGCGTTTCTTGGCACCCATAGCCTGCCCAACAAGGGATTCTGCCGCGAAGGCAAAGCCATCCATCGCATGGGCGGTCACTGTCAGGAATTGCAGCAAAATGTGGTTGGCGGCCAAGCGCGTGTCGCCGTAGCCTGCGCCGAAGAACAGGAAACTCATGAAGATCGATTGCAGCAGCAAGGACCGGATCATGATGTCCGCATTCACACTGGCAAAGCGTTTCAACTTTGCAGAATCCAACAGGCGGGCACGATCGCGCCACGGCGCACCCTCAAATGCAGCGCGGCAATACCACAGGCCCAAGCCACAGCCTGAGATTTCGGCGATCACGGTCGCCACGGCGACACCTTGCACGCCCCAACCAAGCCCAAGAACAAACAGAAGGTCGAGCCCGATGTTGACCCCGTTCATCAGCAACTGGATCACCAGAATATCGCGCGTGCGTTCGGCGGCGACAAGCCAGCCCGTCATCGCGAACGTCGCAATCAGGAACGGCGCGGACCACACTCGGATTTGCATGTAAGCGCGCGCAAGAACCTCGACCTCATTGCTGGCGGGGGACAGCCAAAACCCGAAGGCAAACAGTGGGGTTTGCAGGATGATGATCGCAAGGCCACCCATGGCGGCAATGCCCAATGCGCGGATCAAGATCGATGCATTTTCTGCGCCATCCCCTGCCCCGATCGCTTGGGCTGCAAAGCCTGTCGTGCCCATCCGCAAAAAGCCGAAAATCCAATACAGCCCTGTGAGGATCACAGCACCGATGCCCACGGCCCCGATTGGTGTGGCCAACCCCATTTGCCCCACAACACCCGTGTCGACCAATCCAAGCAGCGGCACCGTAATATTGCCCAGCACAACCGGCACCGCGATGTTCAATATTCGCCGGTGCGTGAGGGCGGTGTCAGCCATCGGTCTGCTTTTGTGGCATCAGGAAATGCCCCGTGGCCTGCGCGAACAAGCGGCTGCGGTTGTCTTGCCAGGCCTCAACGTGAACGACGGCATAGCGGCGACCAGACCGGTTGATCGTTGCGCGCGCATAGGCATCGCGCGGCAAACCCGGGCGCAGGTAATCCACGGTAAAATCAATCGTCTTGGGCAGGCGCAGATGGCCCACGTCTTCGCCGGCCTCCATGCGGTCCCACATCGCAGCCCAGCTGAGCTCAATAATCGCCGTGGTTTCCAGAAAGGCCGCCGTCGCGCCGCCATGGATCGCGGGCAGCATCGGATTGCCGATCAGCATATCTTGGTAGGGCATCACACCCGTCAGCTCATCCCCGCGGCGATCAAAGCGAAATCCCATGAATTGAATATAGGGCACGCCAGACACCAATGACTGAAGCGCTGCATCGCGGCGCTGTTTGATGACCTGAACGGGTTCGGGGCGCTTCATACGTCCCCCTTCGGCTTTGCTGCCGGTTGAATTGTAAATGCACCGGCTGCGGTCGCGACGGGGCGGTCTGTGTCATCGTCCACCGCTGTGGCCCGCACAAACGCAACCCAACGGGTCACATGATAACATTCTGCACGCGCCGTGATTGACTGCCCCGGCGTGGCCGACCGCATATAATCGATCCGCAGATCCAGCGTGGCTGTGCCGACGGGACCGCTGTCATGCACCATAACGGATGCGCCCGCACAGGTATCAAGCAATGCAGACACAGCCCCGCCATGGATCACACCCGTTTCAGGATCACCCACAAGCCGCGCGTCATAGGGCATAGTGATGGTCGCAACACCGCCCCCAATATCCGTGAGGGTCATGCCAAGCGCATGTGCGTGCGGCAACGCATCAATAAACTGTTTGGCGATTTTGGTTTGGCGTTCACTGGTCATCCCCCTGTTGAACCCTTCCTTGTGCGAACACTCAAGCGCGAAATCACATCTTGTTGTTGGCGTTGCCCCAAACTCAAAGCCCGCGTAGTGTTGCCCCATCAACGGAGATTTCAATGGCAGAGCCGCGTCTGAGCTTTAAAGAAATGTGTGCCAAGTTCGATGTAACCCCGCGCACGTTGCGCTATTACGAATATATTGAACTGCTGTCTCCGGAACGCGTTGGCCGTTCGCGGTTTTTCGGTGCGAAAGAATTGGCGCGTATGACGTTGATCCTACGGGGCCGTAAATTCGGATTCCCGCTTGAGGACATACGCCAGTGGCTGATGATCTATGAAAATGAAGGCACCGAAGCGCAGATGCGCACGTGGATCGAACTCGCCGATCGCCAACTTGAGGAGCTGAAGGAACAGCGCCGCCAATTGGATGACACGGTGTCAGAACTGCAATCCCTGCGCGACACCACAGACAACTCCCTGACTTAGCGCAATGCCGGCTGTGCTATCCAACATTGGGGGAGGTCGGGCCTGATGCACGACCAATACCCTGTGCAAAATGACGTCGAATTGCACGGCTTGGACAGCGACATGATGACGTCTGAGCGAGGCAAAGTTACGCCGTAACATAGAAAATCAAACGCGAATCTACGCCGTTAACGCCTAGGTTGCATGATGTTTTCCACGACCTTCCTGCACAAACGACAGGCTAAGGTATGGAATACCCTACCCAAAAACCCCATAACATAAGGCTTAGGGGGAACTCTGGTACATTCTTCCCTCTTAGATTGTTGCGCCAATTCGTGCGATTTCTTTCCTGACCTTTCGTAAACCCCGTTTTGACGCGGCGTTACGTTTACGTGCGCGTTAGCATTGCTTGTAGGGTGGGTCCGAATACCTCACCTGCCGATCAACGAAACGCATTTGAGGAAAAGCCAATGACGGACCAAACCATGACCATTCGCCAGATGTGCGAACATTTTGACGTAACACCCCGCACGCTTCGTTTCTATGAGGCCAAGGAACTGCTGTTCCCCCAACGCGAGGGCCAAAAACGCCTATACGGCAAACGTGACCGTGCACGTCTGAAACTGATCTTGCGCGGCAAACGCTTCGGTTTCTCCCTCGAAGAAATCCGTCAACTTCTCGACCTGTACTACATGGACGACAGCCAAGAGACACAATTGCGCGAAACATACGTGCTGGCCCAGAAACATCTGGCCGACATGCAAGCACAACGCGCTGAACTTGATGAAGCCATCGCCGAGCTGAAAACCCAAATGGATTGGGGTTCTGCACGGTTGGCGCAACTGGAACCAAAACAGGCGGTGGCCGTTTAACGCCCCGCCTGAACAACACGAAGAGAGATTTTAATGCCAACATTCACCGCCCCCACGAAAGACCAGCAGTTCATCCTTCATGATGTTCTTACTATCTCAGAAATGGCTATCCCGGGGTACGGCGACCTTGATCGCGACTTCACAGATGCGGTTCTGACGGAAGCGGGTAAATTGGCGTCCGAAGTTCTGGCACCTTTGAATATGGTGGGCGACAATCAGGGCTGTACCTTAGAGAACGGCGTTGTGCGAGTCCCCGACGGGTTCAAAGACGCGTATGACAAGATGGCCGAGGGCGGCTGGATGTCGATGGACATCCCCGAAGAATTTGGCGGCCAAGGCCTGCCCCACATCATGCACACGGCTGCGATGGAACCGATGGTCAGCGCCAACATGGCGTTCCAGATGTATCCCGGCCTGACCCACGGCAATATGATCGCTATTCTGGCCCACGGGACAGATGAACAAAAAGCAACGTACCTGCCAAAAATGGCGAGCGGCGAATGGTCGGGCACCATGAACCTGACCGAACCCCATTGCGGCACGGACCTTGGACTGATGCGCACAAAGGCCGAACCCCAAGACGACGGAACCTACAAAATCAGCGGCCAGAAAATCTGGATTTCCGCGGGTGAGCACGACATGAGCGAGAACATCATCCACCTTGTGCTGGCAAAAATCCCCGGTGGACCTGATGGCGTTAAGGGCATTTCGCTGTTCATCGTTCCAAAGTTTCTAATCAACGAAGACGGCAGCTTGGGCGCGCGCAACACGGTGTCGTGTGGCGGTCTGGAAGAAAAGATGGGCATCCACGGCAATTCAACGTGTGTGATCAACCACGATGGATCGACCGGCTACCTCATCGGTGAAATGCACAAAGGCATGCGCGCCATGTTCACAATGATGAACGAAGCGCGTCTAGGTGTGGGGCTTCAGGGCTATGCACAGGGTGCTGTGGCGTATGAAAACGCGGTTGGTTTTGCCCGCGATCGCCTTCAGGGGCGCGCGGTGACGGGTGTTCAAGCCCCCGACAAACCTGCCGACCCGATCATCGTGCACCCAGATGTGCGCCGCAATTTGATGGATCAAAAGTCCTTCGTGGAAGGCGCGCGCGCATTCACCTATTGGGGCGCGACCCTGATCGATCAGGCGCACAAAAATCAAGACAAAGACGCCGACGATCTGATTTCACTGATGACGCCCGTTCTTAAGGGGTTTTTGACCGACAAGGGCTTTGAAACTTGTGTTCTGGCACAGCAAACCCTTGGCGGATCCGGTTTCACGCAAGAATGGGGCCTTGAACAGTTCGTGCGCGATGCCCGCATCACGATGATCTATGAAGGCACCAACGGCATTCAATCGCTTGACCTTGTGGGGCGTAAACTGGGGCTGAATGGCGGTAAAACAGTCATGGCATTCTTTGATATGATCAAAACCTACATCGCTGACAACAAAGGCGATGAGGCGTTTGAACGCGATTTCCTTGAGCCGCTGAAAGCCGCATCGAAGGATCTGCAAGCTGCGGGCATGTATTTCATGCAGCATGGCATGAAGGACCCGAACAACGCGCTTTCGGGGTCCTATGATTTCATGCACATGATGGGGTACGTGTGTCTTGGCCTGATGTGGGCGAAGATGGGCAAAGCCTCCCTGGATGCGCTGGCTGGCGGTGACACGGACACGGATTTCCATGAAACCAAGATCGCGACGGGCCGTTATTACATGGCGCGACAGTTGCCCGCGACGGGCATGCACCTTGCGCGGATTAACACTGGTGGTGACACTGTGATGGCGCTGGACGCGGCGAACTTCTAAGCTGAGAGGGCGGGTTAAATCCGCCCCATTCATTCCTATATACTAGAGGTTACATGCCCAAACGTTTCCGCCTAACCCGCCGTTTTCCTGTAGCGATGACGGAAGACGGGTATCGCCGCCTTAAGAAATTCTCTCGCGAGGCGGGGCTGGACGAAGGCGAAGCACTGTCGTTCCTGTTCGAACACTTCGATTCAGTCATCGACGAAGACACATTTGCGCACCGATTGCGGATTTTCAACTCCGAACTCGACGCGCGCAAGAAATAACGTCGCCCCGCAAAGGGCACCTCTGGGAGGAGGCACATCATGATTAAGCTGCATTGTTTTGGCGAAAGCGGGAACGCCTATAAAGCGGCCCTGACACTGGAATTATCCGACGCCGAATGGGAGCCCGTCTTCGTTGATTTCTTCAACGGCGAAACCCGCACAGATGACTTTCGCGCGCTCAACGTCATGGGCGAAGTGCCTGTGTTGGAAGACGCGGACCTTGTGTTGACCCAATCGGGCGTGATCCAGGATTACGTATCTTCAAAAACCGGAAAATTAGGTGGCCGTTCCGCTGCTGAACGCCGCGACATTCTGCGCTGGATGTTTTTTGACAACCACAAAGTCAGCGGTGTTGCTGGCCCGTTGCGGTTCTTGATGAATTTCCTGCCCGAAGAAAAACGCAACGCGGATGTGATCGCGTTCATGACTGCCCGCCTTTTGGGCGCGCTGAAGATCATGGAAACGCAGCTTGCGGACACGCCCTACCTGACAGGGGATGCTCTGACGATCGCGGACATCGCCTGTGCTGGTTATTTGTTTTACCCCGAACCGTTTGGGTTCGACCGTTCTGATTTCCCCCATATCGACGCATGGATGACCCGCATTGAGGACACGCCACGCTGGAAACACCCCTACGATCTGATGCCGGGTTCCCCCGCTGATCGCGCTTAAGGAGCCACCATGACCGACGCTTATATCTATGACACGATCCGCACCCCGCGCGGCATTGGCCGCCCGACAGGTGCGCTGCACGAAGTGACATCTGCCAAGCTGTCCGCAGGCGTTCTTAACGCGCTGAAAGACCGCAACAACCTTGAAGGCCACGCTGTTGAAGACGTGATCTGGGGCAATGTCACCCAAGTGAAAGAACAGGGCGGCTGTTTGGCCCGCACCGCGGTGTTGGCGTCCAATCTGGATCAATCCATTCCCGGCCTTGCGATCAACCGCTTTTGTGCGTCCGGCATGGAGGCTGTGAACATCGCGGCGAACCAAGTGCGTGGTGGCGCGGGTATGGGTTACATCGCTGGTGGTGTGGAAATGATGGGCCGCGTGCCCATGGGGTCTGATGGCGCTGCGATTGCGGTTGATCCATCGATTGCGATGGATACCTATTTCGTTCCACAAGGTATTTCTGCTGACATTATCGCGACCGAATACGGGTTTTCGCGTGATGATGCAGATGCCCTCGCGGTGGCGTCCCAGCAGCGCGCTGAAGCCGCTTGGAAAGACAATCGATTTGCCAAATCCATCGTTCCGGTGACGGATCAGAACGGTTTGGAAATTCTTGCGCATGACGAATACATGCGCCCGCAGACAGACATGCAAAGCCTTGGTGGCCTTAAGGCTGCGTTCAAAGACATGGGCGAAGTCATGCCCGGCTTTGATAAGGTCGCGTTGATGAAATACCCGCATCTTGAACGCATCAATCACATCCACACAGCGGGCAATTCATCCGGTATCGTGGACGGTGCTGCGGGTGTTTTGATTGGCTCCAAAGAATTTGGCGAAAAATTCGGGCTGAAACCGCGCGCGCGTATTCGCCAGACTGCCAAGATCGGCACTGATCCGACAATCATGCTGACAGGGCCTGTTCCTGTAACACATAAAATCCTCGCTGATGCGGAGATGGCGATTTCCGACATTGATCTGTTTGAGGTCAACGAAGCGTTCTCATCCGTTGTTTTGCGTTTCATGCAGGCGTTCAACGTGGACCACAGCGTGGTCAACGTAAACGGCGGTTCCATCGCCATGGGTCACCCGTTGGGTGCAACAGGCGCAATCATCATCGGCACATTGTTGGATGAGCTTGAGCGCAGCGACAAAGAGGTCGGCCTTGCCACCTTGTGCATCGCATCCGGCATGGGTGCCGCCACAATCATCGAACGCGTTTAAGGAGCATCGATATGACAGATTTTACGATGAAGACTGACGCGGACGGCGTCGCGGTGATCACTTGGGACGTGGTGGGCAAGTCCATGAACGTCCTCAGCCTTGAAGGTTGGGATGATCTGGATGCTTGCGTGGACAAAGCGTTGGCGGATGATGCCGTTAAGGGCATCGTTATCACGTCCGGCAAGAAAGACAGCTTTGCAGGCGGTATGGATTTGAACATCATCGCCAAGATGAAGGCCTCAGCGGGGGACAATCCTGCGCGCGGTCTGATGGATGGCCTGATGAAATCCCACGGTATCCTGCGCAAGATCGAACGCGCGGGCATGGATCCGAAAACCAACAAAGGTGGCAAGCCGATTGCAGCCGCCCTGCCCGGCACCGCACTTGGTATTGGTCTCGAAATTCCGCTGGCCTGTCACCGTATTTTTGCCGCCGACAACCCAAAGGCCAAGATCGGCCTGCCCGAAATCATGGTCGGCATTTTCCCCGGCATGGGCGGCACGACCCGTCTGGTGCGCAAGATGGGCGCGATGATGGCGTCGCCCCTGCTGCTTGAAGGCAAAATGAACAACCCGACCAAAGCCAAACAGGCTGGTGTCGTTCACGAAGTCGTCGTACCAGACGAATTGATGGCCGCCGCAAAAGCATGGGTTCTGTCAGAACCTAAAATCGTCAAGCCATGGGACGAAAAGGGTTATAAAATGCCCGGCGGTGAACCCTACCATCCTGCTGGTTTCATGACCTTTGTTGGTGCCTCTGCGATGGTCAATTCCAAGACCATGGGCGTCTATCCGGCCGCCAAGGCGATGCTGTCCGCGATCTATGAAGGCGCGATGGTGCCCTTCGACACGGCCCTGAAGATTGAGGCGCGCTGGTTCACCAATGTGCTGATGAACCCAAGCAGCGAGGCGATGATCCGCAGTCTGTTCATCAACAAAGAAGCGCTTGAAAAAGGTGCGAACCGTCCCGACGTGGCCGACCAGAAAGTGCGCAAAGTTGGAGTCTTGGGTGCGGGCATGATGGGGGCTGGTATTTCGCTGGTGTCTGCTTTGGCAGGGATCGAAGTCGTGTTGATTGACCGTGATCAAGACGCCGCTGACAAAGGCAAATCCTACACGTCCGATTATATGGACAAAGGCATCGCGCGCAAAAAGGCGACGGCTGAAAAAAAGGACGCCGTCCTTGGCCTGATCAACGCCACGACTGATCTGCACGCTCTCAAAGATTGCGATCTGATCGTTGAAGCGGTGTTTGAGGACGTCGGCGTCAAAGCCGAGATGACCAAGAAGGTTGAGGCGATTGTCGGCCCTGATTGTATCTTTGCTACCAACACATCGACCCTGCCGATCACCGAACTCGCCAAAGCATCGGTGCGGGCGGACAAATTCATCGGCATCCACTTCTTCAGTCCTGTCGACAAAATGGCGCTGGTGGAAATCATTCGGGGCCGCGAAACGGGCGATGTGGCGGTTGCCAAATCCCTCGATTTTGTGCGCCAGATCCGCAAGACGCCGATTGTCGTGAACGACGAGAGGTTCTTTTATGCCAACCGCTGCATCCTGCCCTACGTCAATGAGGGCATCCGCATGCTGCAAGAAGGCGTCGCACCTGCGCTGATCGAAAACGCTGCCAAATTGGTCGGTATGCCGCTGGGTCCGTTGCAGTTGACTGATGAAACGTCCATCGATCTGGGCGTCAAAATCGCGAAGGCCACGAAGGCTGCGATGGGGTCTGATTATGACGACACGGCGGACGAGCTGATTTTCTGGATGGCCGATGAAGGCCGCCTTGGCCGCAAGGCGAACGCAGGCTTTTATAACTATGACGAAAAGGGCAAGCGCACGGGATTGTGGGCTGGTTTGACAGATCGCTACGCAGCAGTGGACGAACAACCCGACCTGACCGAAGTGCAGCACCGTTTATTGTTCGCCCAAGTTCTTGAAGCCGTTCGCGCCCTTAAAGAAGGCGTATTGATGGACATCCGCGAAGGTGACGTTGGCGCGATCCTTGGCTGGGGCTTTGCGCCTTGGTCCGGCGGCCCGTTCAGCTGGCTCGACATCCTCGGTGCGCCTTATGCCGCCGCGCGCTGTGATGAACTGACCGAGAAATTCGGTGACCGCTTCGCCTGCCCCGCGCTGTTGCGCGATATGGCTGAAAGCGGTCAGTCGTTCTACGGACGCTTCGGAACAGGGGCCGACAGCAAAGCCGCCTAATCCCCGCATCACAGACACGAAACTAAGGCCGCATCTTTTGGTGCGGCCTTAGTCATTCAATGCTTAGCCAATTGGCTAATGAAGGGGCCGCGGCACACAGCACACCACGTAACCAAAGTGCCCCGCCCTTGTTTCCAAAGGCGGGGCTCGTTCGATCCGGTTTTTCTGGGGGAGAGCGCGGATCGAACGATCGCAAACGAGGTTTAGCCCCCGATTGCAAATCGAACGCCAGCTTAGGCAGCGAATTTCGGAGCGCTAGTTTGCGCGAAAGATGGCGCGCGCGCGTCATCTTCGAACATCAGGCAATCAATCAGATCTTCGGCAACCTCGATGCTCAGCACGTCGTAAGAAGTGGCAGGGGCGTCCGACATCAGATCAACCTGTGCGCGGCACAGAAACAACGCGCCAATGTTGGCGAATACGATTTCGTCCTGCGCAAAGTGCAACTGGATCACGTCGACCCACTCGGACGGGCGTTCCTGA
>JABBAI010000112.1 GCA_018608045.1 Octadecabacter sp.
GGGGGCCAACGGGTCCGCGCCAGTGATCCACCGATCCGTTATATCAACATGGCGTCGATCGTATCGCCTGAAATTGAATGCCCCAGTTGCGAAAAGCCCCCTGCGCCGAACATATCCAGCGCCGCATCATGCAGCGCGCGGTGCGTTATGCGAGCGAGCGCTGAGCCGAGGGACAAACGCGCGACCCCCATAAGTGCAAAGCTTTCAATCGTTTCTGCGGTATAGGTCAGGCCAGCAACAAGCACATTAACCGGCGCGCCCACGCTGGCGCAGATCCGCGTTACATCATCGGTGCATTGCGGAAGCGGCGCATAAAGACAATCGGCCCCCACAGCTTCAAAGCCCTGAAGGCGCGCGATGGCTTCGTCGATGTCATAGACCCCCGTCATGATACCGTCCGCACGCGCGGTCAGAACGAAGTCATTTGGCAATGCGCGCGCGGCGGCTGTTGCGGCCTTGATCCGTTCAATCGCGAAGGCGCGATCATACGCGTCGGGTGAGGGGAGCTTGATGTCCTCAATGCAAATCCCCGCAAGGCCTGCTTTGCCCGCCAGCGTGACAGTCTCAGCGACAGTATCGAGATCATCGCCCCAGCCATTTTCAAAGTCGCCTTGAACAGGCAGTCCTGTGGCGGCGATCAAATCCTGCGCGTGGGCCAAGGCTTCATCTCGGGTCACGCCGAGGCCGTCAGGACGCCCAAGTGTAAAGGCATGGGCCGCAGACGAGGTTGCAATCGCCTGTGCGCCCATGGATTTGAGAACCTTGGCTGATCCGGCGTCCCATGCGTTCGCGAGGATAAAGGGATCACCGCTGCGGTGCAAATCGCGAAAGCTGGTCATGGATTGATCCTTTATGAGGGGCGGCTTTAGGCGGCTTTGGTCTGCGCGAAATCCAGTAGGGTTTTTAGGGCGGATTCGTATTTATCATCCGCGATGGTCATCGCTACGCGGATGTGACCAGCGGCTGCTGTGCCAAAACTTTCACCAGGCATTGTCGCGATGCCGTGGGTATCAAGCAATTCGTTGGCGAAATCGAGGCCGGACAGGTTCGTCGCGCGAATGTCGAGCATCGCATACATTGCCCCTTGGGTCGGGCTGCCTTTGACCGTGTTTTGCGTGGCAAGCAGGGTTTCTGTGATTTGACGGCGACGGGCAAACGGGGCCGAGACTTCATCCTCAAGATACGCGCCTTCGCCCAGTGCAAAGTGGGCGGCATCCTGAATGTAACCCGGAACACCGTAGGTCGTGTGCGTGGCGAGGTTCGTGAGGTGTTCGATGACGTCCTTCGGCCCGCAAACCCAGCCCACACGAGACCCAGTCATGGCATGGCTTTTGGACATTGATCCGACGACAAGCGTGCGTTCGGCCATATTAGGCAGGGCGCGCGGACTGATGTGTTCCCCATCCCAAAGCTGCGTGTCGTACACTTCGTCAGAAATCAACCAAAGGTCGTGGGTTTTGCAAACAGTCGCGATCCCGTCGAGGGTGGCACTGGAATAGACGGCACCCGTGGGGTTGTTTGGTGTGTTGATCAATAAGCTGGTGGCACCCTTGGCGTGTTCGTCCAGATCCTTTACGCGGGGTTGAAAGCCGTTTTCAGGATAGGCGGGGATCGCTTTGGGGATCGCGCCCACACCACGGATCGTTCCGGGGTAGGTGGCGTAGTAAGGATCAACATAAAGCGCGACGTCGCCTTCATCACACACAGCATTATGGGCCGCAAAAAGTGCGGCCTGACCACCCGGAGTGATCAGGATATTTTCGGGACCTGTCGCCACGCCAGTGCGCGTCTGGATCCGCGTAGCAACGGCTTGGCGCAAAGACGGCGTCCCGGGGACCGATGCGTATCCGGTATGACCGTCCATCGCGCTGTCGTTCATGGCCGCAAGAATACTGGCATGGGTTCTGATGTCGTGTTCACCGATGGTGAGCTCAACCACAGCTTGGCCCGCGACCTTCAAGGCGCGCGCGCGGTAAAAAACTTCCCAGCCATCTGAACCGGAGGGGGTGAGGTGGGTGATGCGATGTGACAATTTCATGAGACCACGTGACCCAGCTTGCGCGTTGGTGTCAATCCGGCAGGGCATCAAATTTTGTGGGCACGGTGCAACGGATTGGAATGCAGCGCCAGCGGGGCGCGGCGCGGTTGATTTGCCCACGACGCCACGCTACACACACCCCCATGAAGAGCATTTGCATCATTGTCTGCATTATTACCTGCTGAGATATGCGCGGGCTGCTCTTTCACGTTTCTTAACATCGTTGAACTTGCTAAGTCCGCGGGGAACACCGTGAGAGGCTGTTATGGCGATCAAATTATACAACACCAAAGTCCGCCAAAAGGTGGAGTTTACCCCGATCGATCCCGACAACGTGCGCATGTATGTCTGTGGGCCGACGGTGTATGATCGTGCGCACCTCGGCAACGCGCGCCCTGTGATCGTGTTTGACACGCTGTATCGCCTTCTGCGCCATGAATACGGTGCGGATAACGTGACCTATGTGCGCAATTTCACGGATGTGGATGACAAGATAAATGCGACGGCACTGGCCCGCCAAGAGGCTGGGGCGCGTGGTACCCTGGAAGAGCTGATTTCCCAGCGCTCGGACGAGACGATTGCATGGTATCTTGAAGACATGGACGCCGTTGGCGCGCTGGAGCCGACGCAAGCGCCGCGCGCCACGCAATACATCGCGCAGATGATCGCAATGATTGAAGATTTGATTGCCAAGGGGCATGCTTACGACGCCGAAGGACACGCGCTGTTTCGGGTGCGGTCCTATAAAGAATATGGCGCGCTGTCGGGGCGGTCTGTGGACGATATGATCGCGGGCGCGCGGGTGGAAATCGCGCCCTACAAAGAGGACCCGATGGATTTTGTGCTGTGGAAACCGAGCAGCGATGATCAACCCGGCTGGGACAGTCCTTGGGGCCGGGGTCGCCCGGGCTGGCATATTGAATGTTCCGCCATGGCGTTGGATTTGTTGGGCGGTGAATTCGATATTCACGGCGGCGGCAATGACCTGACATTCCCGCACCACGAAAACGAAATCGCGCAAAGTACTTGTGCAGGTCACGGGTTTGCGAACGTCTGGATGCACAATGAAATGTTGCAGGTCGAGGGTAAGAAGATGTCCAAGTCCTTGGGCAATTTCTTTACGGTGCGTGATTTGCTGGATCAGGGTGTGCCGGGGGAAGTCATCCGGTTTGTGATGCTATCGACGCATTACCGAAAGCCGATGGATTGGACAGAGGCCAAACGCGCAGATGCCGAACGCACGTTGCGCAATTGGCGTGCTTTGGCGAAGGATGTTGACGCGGCAGACGCAACTGATCTGGATGTTGTTGCAGCCCTCAGTGATGATTTGAACACCCATCAGGCGTTGCAGGTTTTGCACCGGTTGGCGCGTGCCAATGACGGGGCGGGCCTTAAGGCGTCTGCGCAGCTTATGGGGTTGCTTGATAATGATATGGGCGATTGGGTTGGCGTGACGACAGCGCGCCACGGTGATCATTACAGTATCGAAATGGTTGAAAACTGGCTGCGCTCGGCGCGAAATACGGCCATGCTGACCAAGAACTTTACCGAAGTGGATCGCCTTAAATCCGAGGCCAAACACGCGGGGCTTGAGGTGCGTATGACCAAGGACACGGTTGAACTGATCCCGACGGCAACATTTGATCCCGACCGCCTTGCAGAAATAAAGCGGGGTGATGCGTAATGGCTGAACGTCTTTACCTGTATGATACCACCCTGCGGGACGGGCAGCAGACCCAAGGTGTGCAGTTTTCAACGGACGAAAAGCATGTGGTTGCCGCAATGCTCGATGACCTCGGCGTGGATTACATTGAGGGCGGCTGGCCGGGTGCAAACCCGACCGACAGTGAATTTTTCGATCATGCCCCCAAGACCCGCGCCACGATGACAGCGTTTGGCATGACCAAGCGGTCTGGCCGTTCGGCGGACAATGATGACGTGTTGGCGGCGGTGATGAATGCGAACACGCCTGCGGTCTGTCTCGTGGGCAAGACCCATGATTTTCATGTGAAGACCGCGCTTGGCATTCCGCTGGATGAAAACATTGACAACATCACGGCGTCGATCAGCCATATCGTCAACGCAGGGCGCGAAGCGCTGTTTGATGCGGAACATTTCTTTGACGGGTTCAAGGCCAACCCAGATTACACGATTGCAGCGGCCAAGGCGGCATATGATGCGGGTGCGCGTTGGGTTGTGTTGTGCGACACCAATGGCGGCGCGTTGCCCCATGACGTCCGAAAAGGGGTAAGGGCGCTAATCGAAGCTGGCGTTCCGGGGGATCACGTCGGCATTCACACGCACAATGACACCGAAAATGCGGTGGCCAATTCGCTGGTGGCTGTCGCCGCAGGTGCGCGCCAAATTCAAGGCACGTTGAACGGGCTGGGGGAGCGGTGCGGCAATGCAAATCTGACGACATTGATCCCGACCTTGTTGCTGAAAGAGCCCTACGCGAGCCAGTTTGAAACGGGCGTCACGCCCGACGCGCTGCGGGGCTTGCGCAAAGCGTCAAGGATGCTCGATGAGGTGTTGAACCGTGTGCCGCACAAACAGGCGGCTTACGTGGGCGGGTCTGCCTTTGCCCATAAGGCCGGATTGCACGCCAGTGCGATTGCGAAAGACCCCAGCACCTACGAACACATCGATCCTGCCTTGGTCGGCAACAGCCGCATCGTGCCGATGTCCAATCAGGCGGGGCAATCCAATTTACGCGAACGGTTGATATCCATGGGGCTTGATGTGCCCAAGGGCGATCCTGCGCTGCAACGCATTCTGGATCGTGTAAAAGACCGTGAGGCAGTGGGGTACACTTATGACACCGCACAAGCGAGCTTTGAGGTCTTGGCGCGCGAGGAACTTGGCATGATGCCGGAGTTTTTTGAGGTGAAGCGCTACCGCGTAACGATCGAACGGCGCCGCAACAAATACAACAACATGGTGTCCCTGTCCGAAGCGATGGTGGTCATCAAAGTGGACGGCGAAAAGATGTTGTCCGTGTCCGAAAGCCTTGGGCCGGATGGATGTGATCGAGGCCCCGTGAACGCGTTGTCCAAGGCATTGATGAAGGACCTTGGACGATACGGTGATCTGGTCGACGATATTCGCCTGACGGATTTCAAAGTGCGCATCACCAACGGTGGCACCGAGGCTGTGACGCGGGTCATTATTGACAGCGAAGACGGGCAGGGCCGCACGTGGTCCACCGTGGGTGTTTCTGCAAACATCGTTGATGCGTCCTTTGATGCGTTGATTGATGCGATCCGCTGGAAGTTGGTGCGTGACGGGGCCAAAGCGTGAGCTTTGAGGCCTGCGCAGGTATCGTTCAACGCGGTGATCCGGACCGGTTTCTTGCGACCATGGCCGCCCCGGTTGAAGCCCGCCGTGTGCTGTTTCCCCTGTACGCGTTCAACGTGGAGGTCGCGCGCGCGCCTTGGGCGTCCGAAGAACCGCTGATCGCCGAAATGCGCCTACAATGGTGGGCCGATGCACTCGACGAAATCGCGAAAGGTGGCACCGTACGTCGCCACGAGGTCGTGGATGCACTGGCACCAATTTTGGACAGCGACAGCGCACGGATGCTGAACGAGTGCATCGATGCACGCCGCATCGAAGCCCACCGTGAGACGTTTACATCCTTGGACGCTTTGAAATCCTATTTGGCGCAAACTGGCGGATCGTTGCACTGTGTTGCAACACGCGCCATCGGCGTGCGTGATTTTGACGGTCCGGCGCGTTCAGTGGGCAGCGCGCTTGGGCTTGCGAATTACCTTTTGGGGGTGCCTGCGTTTCTTGGACGGGGTCACAACCCGCTTCCTGACATGAGCGAGGCAGAATTTGGCGTATTACTGGATCAAGGGATGCAGGCATTGGCGGCACGCGCCAGCGCGGACAAACGGCAGGCGCGGATCGTTGATTTGGCCGCATGGCGCGCCGCTGGCATTCTGAAGCGTGCAAAGCGTGACCAGTCAGCCATTGTTGACGGGCGTCTCGGCGGGTCGGAATTTGCACGCCGTGCAGGATTGTTGTGGCGCAGCGCGCGGATCTAGGCGGCAGCGCGTCGCGAGTTCAGCGATAACCAGACAAGCGCGCCACCCGCAAGCACCAAGAACGGCGCCATGGCAAAGTTCACGGCCGTCCACCCCTCAATCGTGGAGCCGCCAGAGCAGTTCATCAATCCGCCAGACGCCAGTGATGCCAACATGACCGACCCGAACACGACCATATCGTTGAGGCCCTGAACGACGCCACGCTCGTGGGGCGCATGGGATGATGTCAGAAGCGTCGTCGCGCCGATAAAGCCAAAATTCCAACCAAGGCCGAGCAGAATCACAGCCGCGTAGAAGCTTATCAACGACGGCTGGTTCGCATCTGCAAGGTTCTCACCCGCGAGGGCTGCAAGGCCAGCGGCGGTCAGGATGAACAAACCCGTCGCCATGATGGTGCGCACCCCGAACCGGACAATCAAATGCCCCATGAAGAAGGATGGCGCAAACATCGCCAAGACATGTGCGGACACAATATCGTTGGCCTGATCCAGCGCATAGCCACAGCCAACAACAGCCAGCGGCGTCGACGTCATGACCAAATTCATCAATGAATACGACACAAGGCCAACAATCATCGCGACGACAATGTTTGGGTCTTTCAACAACTGACGACGTGTGCGTGCGACGGGCGGATTGTCGAGCTTTGTTTCACTGCGCGATCCCTTTGGCAAATCCAGCGCGAGGAACAGGAACACCCCCCCAAGGTTCAGCACAACAATCGCGAGGTAGGTGCCAAGGAAGGGAACAACAAAGTTGCCGTCCACGAGTTTGTTAAGTTGCGGGCCGAGGATCGCGGAGATCAACCCCCCCGCCATGACATACGAAATTGCCTTGGGTTTAAAGCTGTCAGACGCAGTGTCAGTGGCCGCGAAGCGGTAAAACCCCTGCGCGGACATATAAATACCTGTGAAATACGATCCGATCAGCAAAACAGTGAATGATCCGATATAAAGCCCATAGGCTGCGATTGCCGCACCAAACGCGCCGCCAAGCGCACCAATGTAAAACCCGAACCGTCTGCCGCGCGATTGCATCAGCGGGGACAGCCACGACGCCGTTGTGACCGACCCGAGGATGATGATCGTGATCGGCAAGGTCGCCCAACAGATATTAGACGCGAGTTGTTTGCCCGCCAAACCCGCGACAACAAAGATCATCGGCATTTGTGCGCCAAGGATCGCTTGGGCTAGAACAAGAACGATGACGTTGCGTTTTGCGCGCCGATCGTCAGTGAGGGGGGCTGTTGTATCGCTCATCCGTCTTGGCTACGCCCGTGGCGTTTCCGGCGCAATGGGCAGGGCGTCAATAATATGGGCGAAGGATCCGGAAACCCGCCCCGCGCGCAGACCCGTTTGACCCAATGACGTGCCTTGGGCATCAAAGGCATCAAACAATGGGTCGCCTTTGGCCTCTAGCGTGGTGGAGTAATGAAACTCATGGGCGAGGTATGTCGTCGTCTCACCCGTTGCAGGGTTTGTTTGGGCGGGATCAAGGCTGCGCAGGCGTCGGTAGCCAAGGTGAAGTTTTCGATGTTGGAAGCTGGTGGTGAGGCCCAAAAGCGCCGCCATCTTGTGCCGCGTTCCGTCTGCATCAATCAGGGTTTCGCCAAGCACCATGTAACCACCGCATTCTCCTGATATATCAGACACTTGTGAGGCTTCCCTCAGGCTTCGCATGAAGGTTGTGTTGGCGGCAAGTCTGGCGGCATAAAGTTCAGGATATCCACCCGGTAGGATGACTTTGTCAGCCTCTGGCACCGCATCATTGGCGAGGGGCGAAAACGGCAGCACAGTCATGCCAAGATGGTTCATCATCGCGATGTCGTGGGCATAGCTGAACGAAAACGCGGCGTCGCGTGCGATTGCAACGCGCTGACCATTCAATCGGCCACTACATCTCTCCTGTTCAAATAGGTTCTGCCCCACTAGCGGCGTCATCAGGGCCCGCAAGGCATCCAGATCAACGTGCCGAGAAACTATGCCAGCGGCGGTATTCAAAAAATCATCCAGATCGGGCATTTCACCCGCTTGAACAAGACCGAGGTGACGTGACGGACGCAACAGCGCATCATCCCGCGGGATCACACCAAGGACTGGGATGTTTAGCGGTGCCAATGCGGTTTTCAGCATGTCCGCATGGCGATCTGACCCGACGCGGTTCAGGATCACGCCTTTGATACGGACATCGGCGCGGTGGTTGGCAAACCCCGCCACCAAAGCTGCAACAGACTGCGACATGGCTTTGGCATCAACAATAAGGACCACGGGAACGCCCAAAATCGCAGCAAGGTCCGCCGTTGATCCTTTGCCGTCCGGCGGGGCACCATCAAACAGGCCCATCGCGCCCTCAATAATCAAATCGGTCGGGCCAGCGGCAATGGATTTGATCCGCGTCGGCGTCATCGCCCATGCGTCTAGGTTGAAACAGGGCTTGCCCGTCGCAGCGCTATGAAATTGCGGATCAATATAGTCAGGCCCTGATTTGGCAGAGCGCACGTCAACGCCTGTGTTGCGAAGTGCGCGCAATATCCCAAGTGTGATGGTCGTCTTGCCCGCGCCAGATGTCGGTGCCGCAAGGATCAGGCCAGGCATTTAGGCAGATTCAGCGGGGCGGCCACGGCCCAGTGGGTCAAGATTAACGGGGGCAATCCCTTCGGCCTGCGCCTGCCAGTTGAGAACATCACGCATGCGAACCGCTTGGCCCACACAAATTATCGCGGGTGGTTCTAGACCTGCCTTGCCGATGTCAGCCTCAATCGTGCCGAGGGTTGTTTCCAGAACCTTTTGATGGATTGTTGTCGCGGTTGTCACCACAGCCACGGGTTCGGACGCGGAACGACCTGCCGCCAGAAGAGATGCCGTGATCTGGGCGATGTGTTTCATGCCCATATAAATCACAATCACTTGTGATCCTTTGGCGATTGCGGCCCAATCAAGCGATTGTGTGGCATTCCCCGATTGATCATGGCCTGTCACAAACGTCACGGACTGGTTCACATCGCGATGCGTCACGGGAATACCCGCATAGGCAAGCCCCCCAATACCAGCCGAAATGCCCGGAATGATACGGATCGGAATGCCATGTTGAACGAGTGTTTGGGCTTCTTCGCCGCCACGCCCGAACACGAAGGGATCCCCCCCCTTAAGACGCAGGACTTTTTTGCCCTCGCGCGCTAAATCTACAAGGCGCAGGGAGATATCGCGTTGTTTGTGGCTGGGTTTTCCGCCGCGTTTTCCAGCATAGATATGATCGGCCTGTGGGGCCCATTCCAAAATCGCCTCTTGAACTAGTGCGTCGTAAATCACGACATCCGCTTGGCGCAATGCATTAAGGGCATGGAGCGTCAAAAGACCAGCGTCACCGGGGCCTGCGCCACACAGCCAGACCCACCCCGGTTGCAGGGTTGGCCAGTCATGGCCCGCAGGCTGGTTGGGGAGTCGCATATCCATATTCACATTATGCCAAAAGGTAAGCACTAGCGAAAGGTGTCAAACGACGCGTGAATGTGGATTGGCGTCATTGTCGCGCGCAGGTAAGGTCGTGGCAATGACACGTAAACCCGACACACCATTGCGCCGTGGCTGGACCACAGGGGCTTGTGCGACGGCGGCCACCAAGGCCGCGCTTTGTGGGTTGTGGGGGGTGTTTCCGTCAGCCGTGTCTATCACTCTGCCGAAGGGCGAAGAACCAGTCTTTGATGTCGTTGACCTACAGGCGGGGGACGGCTGGGCGCAGGCTGGCATCGTAAAAGACGCCGGCGATGATCCTGATGTCACCCACGGCGTCACGGTTGTGGTCCGTGTGCGCGCATCTAAGAGCGGCGTTGTGTTCAAAGCGGGTGACGGCGTGGGGATGGTGACCAAAGCGGGGTTGCCGATTGGCGTTGGGGAACCCGCAATTAATCCGGTGCCACGGGCGATGATGGATGAAATTGTCGCAGAGATGGCCAGCGAATACGGCCAGAGCCCCGATATTGAAATAACCGTTAGCATCCCAAACGGCGCGGATATTGCGCTCAAAACATGGAACCCGCGCCTTGGCATCAAGGGTGGGCTTAGCATTCTTGGCACCACGGGGATCGTGCGCCCGTTTTCGTGTGCGGCGTGGATTGCATCCATTCACCGTGGGATCGACGTGGCGCGGGCCGACGGACTGACCCACGTGGCAGGGTGCACGGGCAACACCAGTGAACGGATCGTGCAGGGTCTTCATGGATTACCGGATCACGGCATGCTCGATATGGGGGATTTTGTCGGTGGTATGATCAAATACATGCGCCGCCATCCCGTCGATCGCGTCACGATTGGCGGCGGGATTGGAAAGCTTACTAAATTTGCGCAGGGCGCGGTTGATTTGCATTCAGGGCGCAGCCAAGTGGATTTTGGTGTGCTGGCGCGGTGGGCCGATGATCCGCGCGTCGCATTTGCGAACACAGCACTTGAGGCGTTCGAAATCGCGGGTGCACCTTTGGCGGCCCGCGTGGCGCAAGAAGCATTGGCGCAAGCGCAAAAGCAATTTGGCGAAACGGCCCCGATCCTCGACATTGTGGTGATTGATCGCGCCGGTAAAATTATCGGGCAGGCGGGTCCATGACGGTCTTGCTGTTGGCGGGCACGGGGGACGCTAAGCGGATTGCGTGGGGGCTAACGGACACATCCGTAAAAGTTGTGGCGTCACTGGCAGGTGCAACGCGCCATCCCGAACCTCTTCCGGTGCCGACGCGCATCGGTGGATTTGGCGGTGAGGACGGCTTTCGTGACTACCTTGAGGCCAATAAAATCACTGCCGTTCTGGATGCGACCCATCCGTTTGCACACCGTATAAGTGCGCGGACAGCGCGGGTCTGTGCTCACATTCGGATGCCTTACGCGCTGGTGTCGCGCCCCGTTTGGACGCCGCAAATCGGTGATGTTTGGATTGATATTTTACAGCCAAGCGATGCTGCCGCCCATTTGCCACCCGATGCGGTGGTGTTTTTGGCGACGGGTCGACAGACTTTGGCAGAATTTTCCAACCTGGGCACGCGCCGTGTGTTGTGCCGAATGATTGATCCGCCCACCGCGGCTTTGCCGTTTGAGTTTGGTGAATTCTTGATCGGGCGCCCCCCCTTTACCGTCGAATCTGAGGTAGCGTTATTCAAAGCCCTCAACGTGACGCATCTGATTGTCAAAAATGCCGGCGGTGAAGGCGGGCGGGCCAAACTGGACGCCGCGCGAGCCGTTGGCTTGCCTGTGTTAATGCTGGATCGCCCGTCGATCCCCGATGCACATATCGTCACTTCGGTTCAAGACGCCCTTTTGTGGGTCGCCGCGCTGTGACGGGGCGGATCATTGAAACTGATGCAGACGTCCATGAGGGGATGTTGGCGTTGTCCGCGCTGTGCCCGCGCATGAAGGCCGCCTATGCGCTGACAGGACCATTGCCACTGCGCCGTCGCGCGGACGGGTTTGCGCAGGTTTTATCCGCCATTGTTGGCCAACAGGTCAGCGTGGCGAGTGCGGCGGCTGTCTGGTCGCGGATTGAAGCGGCAGGATTTAACACCCCCGCCGCCGTATTGGCCGCATCGGACGATGAATTGCGTGCCGTCGGCCTGTCGCGTCAGAAATTCATCTACGCGCGTGAACTTGCGCTTGCGGACATAGATTACATCGCCTTGCGGGACATGTCCGATGAAGCGGTGATCAAAACCCTCGTGGCGGTAAAGGGCATCGGGCCTTGGACCGCTGAAGTTTACGCAATGTTCAGCCTCGGGCGTGCGGATGTATTTGCGCCGGGTGACCTTGCGATGCAAGAAGCGGCCCGAAGCCTTTATGATTTGCCCGAACGCCCGAAAGAAAAGGCATTTCGCGAAATGGCCGACGCTTGGGCGCCGTGGCGGGCGGTTGCAGCGCGGCTTTTGTGGGCCTACTACGCATATGAAAAAGACAGGGACGGGATCAGATGACGAACCATTCACAGCCACGGGCACTCAATTCTCAGCGGCGCGATGCGCTTTCGGGCGACATGCGATCTGCGGTGGTGTTTTTGCACGGCTACGGTGCGAACGGCGCTGACCTGATGGGATTGGCGGATCCATTGGCCGAACATTTGCCCGACACCGCGTTTTTCGCGCCCGATGCGCCGGAAGGCTGCGCAGGGGCCCTGATGGGGTTCCAATGGTTTCCCATTCCTTGGATTGATGGATCGTCCGAGGAAGAATCCATGGACGGCATGGCGCGCGCGGTGGATGATTTGAACGCCTACCTCGACGGGATCATGGTCGACGAAGATTTATTGCCCGAACAGGTTGTGGTCCTCGGCTTTAGCCAAGGCACGATGATGGCCTTGCATGTTTTGCCACGGCGCGAAGATCCAGTTGCAGGGGTCGTCGCATTTTCAGGCCGCTTGTTGCGCCCCGAAGATCTGAAGGACGAGGCCGTATGCAAACCACCCGTCCTTTTGATCCATGGCGACCAAGACGATGTGGTTCCCGTTCAATCGCTGCCCGAAGCTGCCGAAGCATTAGAAGGGGCTGGCTGGAAAGAGGTTTACGCCCACATCCAAGAAGGAACGGCCCATGGCATCGCGCAAGACGGATTGTCTGTTGCACTGGCGTTCATGCGCGAACGTCTTGGCATGAGCTGAGCCGCGTCAAAATTTGTCCGTCACACAGGGGCTTGTCCCTTTGCAACCACCATATATAGTTTGACCTAACGGCAAGGGCGAGGCTGTCGCTCTGATGCCAAGTTGCGGCAAGCAGGGTGGGACCGATTGTGTTGATTGAAGCGAGCTCAGGGGCTGAATTTCGAACAGATTTTGTACGCAAACCTGCGGGGTTGAAACAGCACCCCGCATTAGTGCTGAACGCGGATTATCGCCCGCTGTCATATTACCCTTTATCGCTTTGGTCGTGGCAGGATGCCGTAAAAGCCGCATGGCTGAAGCGTGTTGATATTATTTCAGAATATGACGAAGTGGCGCGATCCCCGTCGATGGAAATTCGCATTCCGTCCGTCGTGGTTTTGCGCGATTATGTGAAGCCGCAAAAGAAGGTGGCCTTCACAAGATTCAATCTGTTTTTGCGGGATGAATTTACCTGCCAATATTGCAATGCGACGGGGGATTTGACGTTTGATCATGTGGTGCCACGCGCGGCAGGCGGGATCACGTCTTGGGAAAATGTGGTCGCGGCCTGTTCACGGTGCAATTTGTCCAAAGGGTCCAAATCGCTGCGCCAATCGGGAATGACATTGCGCAAACCACCGCTCCAACCTCAGGTCGGGCAATTGATGAACATGGGGCGCAAGTTCCCGCCAAACCATTTGCATGAAAGCTGGCTGGATTTTCTGTACTGGGATGCAGAGCTTGAGGCATGATTGACCCGTCCGCATCTGATGCCGACGTCGGATTTGAAGTCACGCCCGAATTCGAGCGTTTCAATCAGATGAACGACATGTTCACCCGCGCGATGTGGGATGACACGGTGAAATCTGCCGCGACTGACGGGTTTTTCGCAAGCTACCGTATGGAAGCCGCACCGCGACGCGGCGAGGGGTTTGGCCCGCGCGACTTTGCCTTGCGCAATGCGGCGTGGCTGGTCAGCGATATCATTTCAAATCGCAGTGCGGATGATGGGCTGCGAGAAGGATTTCAAGGAGCGATCAAGAACGACACACCGGTGGCGCCGATCAAGGCGGAACTGGGCGCGCCTGCGGATGAGTCCCGTGACATCAAACGCCTTGCGCGATTTTTCGGGGCTGATTTGTGTGGGATAACCCATATCGATCCGCGTTGGCATTATACCCATCGCCCTGACACAGCGCAGATGAAGCCCGTGCCCAATGCACTGCCAGATGGGATGACCCATGTGATTGTGATGGGACATGAAATGGACAAAGGGCTTGTCGATACCTATCCCAGCGCCTTGGCGGGGGCGGCGACAGGGCGCGAATATTCTCACGAGGCCGCGATCGTAATGCAACTCGCGGCCTATATTCGCAATTTGGGATATCAGGCGATCGCCAGCATGAATGACACGGCGTTGGTGGTGCCGTATGCGATCAAAGCGGGGCTGGGTGAATACGGGCGCAACCAGATGGTGCTGACGCCGCAGTTCGGCCCAAGGGTGCGGTTTTCCAAAATCTTTACCGATATGCCGCTGGACGTTGATGTGGTGCGTGAACTTGGGCTGACAAAGTACTGTCATAATTGTACAATCTGCGCGGAAGCGTGTCCGCCAAAGGCGCTGCCCAAAGGGGAACCCAAGGTTGGATCAGACAGCCCATCAACGCTGAAGGGTGTCAAAAAATGGTCCGCGAATTGCGAAGCCTGCTTTGGATATTGGGCGAAATTAAAGACCGATTGCGCGATCTGTATGCGGGTGTGTCCGTTCAATCATCGCAACCAAGGCACGGTGTGGTATCGACTGGCGACATCAAAGTTTCGCAAACTTGCGCAGTGGTGGGCCGTGCGTCACAAACCTGCTCGCGTCAAACCGTCGACATGGTGGGCGCGTTAATACGGTTTGTGCGCTAGACTTGGATAGAGATGGCGGCTAAGTAGGCGTCGTTAGCGCTAACTTAATTTTCGGAGGTCCGTATGGTCTCGCGCGTGATTCCAGTCGAAGAATTTGATCTTGTGATTTTCGGGGGGACGGGCGACCTTGCCCGCCGCAAAATTCTCCCCGGTTTGTTCCGCCGATTTCTGTCAGGCCAAATGCCAAGCGGATCGCGGATTATTGGTGCGGCGCGGTCTGATCTGGATACGGACGGTTACCGTCAGATGATCCGCGCGGCGATTGCGGAATTTGGGGGCGTTGAAAAGTCTGACACCAAGATCGAAGAATTCCTTGCGCAATTGCACTACATTCCCGTGGACGCCAAAGGCGAAGCGGGTTGGAAAGAATTGCACGACCTGATCCGATTTGAGGTCGTGAATGCATTCTATTTTTCTGTCGCACCCAGCCTGTTTGGTGATTTGGCAGAACGGCTTCATACCTTCAACATTGCGGACAACGACAGCCGCGTCGTGGTGGAAAAGCCGTTTGGCCGTGACCTCGCGACGGCGCAGGAATTGAACGACACGCTTGCCGAACATTTCAATGAAACACAGATTTACCGCATCGATCACTACCTTGGCAAAGAAACCGTGCAAAATCTGATGGCGGTTCGGTTTGGTAATATGTTGTTTGAACCGCTTTGGAACAATCACTACGTCGATCACATCCAGATCACGGTGGCCGAAACGGTTGGTGTCGGTGGGCGCGGGGCGTACTACGACAAGTCCGGTGCGATGCGCGATATGGTCCAAAACCATCTGATGCAGCTGTTGTGCCTTATCGCCATGGAAGCACCATCGCAATTTGATGCGGACGCTGTGCGCGACGAAAAGCTAAAGGTTATTCGCGCCCTTCAAGGCGTGGAACCGCACCACATCGTGCGCGGTCAATATGACGCCAAGGGCGATAAGGCCAGCTATCGGCAAGACGCGGAAGACCCGAAGTCTTTTACAGAAAGCTTCATCGCGCTGCGCTGCGAAATCGCCAATTGGCGGTGGGCTGGTGTTCCGTTCTATATGCGCACTGGCAAAAAGCTGAAGGCGCGGTCGTCTGAAATCACGGTTGTATTCAAAGACCTTGGGCATTCGATTTTCCCAGGCGATGAAAAACGCCACCGCAATATCCTGTCGATCCAGTTGCAGCCCAATGAAGGTATCCAGTTGCAGGTGACCATCAAGGAACCCGGCCCGGGTGGTATGCGTTTGATTGATGTGCCCCTTGATATGACGTTTGCGGATGCGCTTGGCCTTGATGCCGATGATAGCCCTGATGCCTATGAACGTCTGATTATGGATGTGATGCGCGGCAACCAGACGCTGTTCATGCGCGGAGACGAGGTTGAGGCCGCGTGGGCATGGACCGATCCGATCATTGAAGGCTGGAAAGCGCGCAGCGATGTACCCAAGCTTTACGACCAAGGATCAAGCGGGCCAGAGGATGCAATGGCGCTGATGCACCGCGAAGACCGGCGCTGGCGCGACATTAAGGAGTAACTCCATGAAATTGATCGAATATCCCGACGCTGAAATGATGATGATGGACCTCGCGAACACGCTCGCGGGGGAACTTGAGCTTGCTCTGTTGAACCATGATCACGTGTCGTTTGCTGTGCCCGGTGGCACGACACCTGGCCCGATTTTTGACGTGTTATGTGCGGCCAAACACATTGATTGGGCGCGTGTGAACGTCATGCTGACGGATGAACGCCTTGTGCCCGAAGACCACGAAAGATCCAACACGCGGCTGATTAGACAACGTCTGTTGGTTGAGGCTGCGGCTGCGGCGAATTACGTGTCCTACCTTCCGTCGGGCGACATGAATGGTGCGGATGTCGCGCAGCTTTCGTACGCCGTTGAACCGCATTTGCCAATTTCTGTCATGCTCCTCGGTATGGGCGCGGACATGCACACGGCGAGCATTTTTCCCAACTCCCCCGATCTGGACCTTGCGTTAACCACGCCTTATCCGCTGGTGGCCGTGCAACCGCCCGACGGGCTAGAGCCGCGCCTGTCATTGTCCGCGACGGCCCTGAAGGGGGCGATGTCGCGCCATATTGTTATCACGGGTGCCGAAAAGAAGGCGGCGCTCGAACGGGCGCAATCATTGACGCCCCATGACGCCCCAATTGCATCGATCCTTGCCGGATCCACGGTTCACTGGGCGGAGAATTAAGCCATGTGGGATAAGTTACGCGCGCATTTTGAAACGGTAAAAACGCGGCGGTTTGAAACCTTGGTTGATGACGCCCGTGCCGCCGATTTTTCGACGTCTTTGGGCGATATCCACTTTGACTATGCCAAGACCAATATCGATGCAGATGCGCGTCGTGAATTGTTTGCGCTGTTAGACGCCACCGGTGTTGCCGCCAAGCGCGACGCGATGTTTGCGGGGGCTGTGATCAACGAAACAGAAGGCCGTGCCGTTCTTCATACCGCTTTGCGCAATCTAGATGGCGGGCCTGTTATGGTTGAAGGCGTCGATGTCATGCCAGACGTGCTGGCCACGTTGGCCCGTATGGAAGACTTTGCCAAAGCCGTTCGCGGCGGCACATTCCAAGGGCAGGGCGGCATGATCACGGATGTGGTGAACATCGGTATCGGTGGGTCTGACCTTGGCCCTGCAATGGGTGTCCTTGCCCTCGCGGCATATCACGACGGTCCGCGGTGCCATTTCGTGTCCAATGTTGATCCTGCCGATATCTCCCAAGTGTTGGGCAAATGTGATCCTGCAACGACTTTGGTGATTGTGGCCTCCAAGACATTTACGACGATTGAAACGATGACGAATGCACGCACGGCCAAGGCGTGGATGGGCCAGACGGTGTCTGATCCAGCTGCACAATTCGCCGCCCTGAGCACGTCCGAGACAGGCACAGCCGATTTCGGTATTCCTGCGGATCGTGTGTTCGGGTTTGAGGACTGGGTGGGTGGTCGTTATTCCGTGTGGGGGCCGATCGGTCTTTCAATGATGCTGGCCATTGGCGGCGATGCATTCCGTGCGTTTTTGCGCGGTGCGCAAGACATGGACCGTCATTTCCAAGCCGCTGAATGGCACGAAAACCTGCCAGCGCTTTTGGCGGTTGTCGGCATTTGGCACAATCAGATTTGTGGCCACGCGACACGCGCGGTTCTGCCTTATGATAACAATCTGTCGCGCCTACCTGCTTACCTTCAACAGCTCGAGATGGAGAGCAACGGCAAGGGCGTCAGCATGGACGGTGAAGACCTGCCCGTGCACTCCGGCCCCGTTGTTTGGGGGGAACCGGGCACAAATGGTCAACACGCGTTCTATCAGCTGATCCACCAAGGGACCCGCGTGGTTCCGTGTGAATTTCTGGTCGCGGCGCGGGGGCACGATGACGCCTTGCACCACCAGCACCAGTTGTTGGTCGCCAATTGTCTGGCCCAATCCGAAGCCTTGATGAAGGGCCGTGATCTGGATGAGGCGCGCAGCAAGGTTGCCGATAAATTTGCAGGTGATGAGCTTGAACGCCAAGCAAAACACCGTGTGTTCCCGGGAAACCGCCCGTCGGTGACGCTGGCCTATGCCACGCTTGATCCGCACACGTTGGGGGCGATTATTGCACTTTATGAACACCGCGTGTTTGTCGAAGGTGTCGTGCTTGGGCTAAATTCATATGACCAATGGGGTGTTGAATTGGGCAAAGAACTGGCGACAGCGTTGCAACCTATTGTTGAAGGGGCGGATGCGTCAGGCAAAGACGGATCAACCGCTGCATTGGTCAAATTCCTCCACGCCCACGACCTTTAGGGTTCAGGCCTGAAGCGCACCGTCTTGCGTTGTGAACAGCGTGCGCATTGCGTCTGGTAGGGGGCGTTTGCTGTTGTCTTGGTTCAACAGCACGACGACAGCATGGCCCGTTGTGGTGATCCGCCCGTCCACGAACGTGGCATAGTGCATCGTGAAACTGGTGTTGCGCATCTCAACGGTGCGCGCGACATTGATATAATCAGCACCGCGCTGCACTTCAGCTTTGTAGTCTAACCCAATTGTTTTCACGACAAACTTTGGGTCTGGGCCTGCGGTATCATAGACGCCGCAGTCTTCCATATAGATGACGCGCAGGGTTTCGTACCAGCGCGCATAAACGACATTGTTGACGTGGTTTAACGCATCAAGTTCACCAAACCGAACGCGGTCGCGGATACCAAAGACCCATGGGTCTTCGATCCCCGCGACGCGCAAGTGTGCCGCATCCAGCGATGTCAGGTAAGGGATCATAAGGCCGCGGTTACTATAATTTCGACCTTGAACCCCGTCGTGGCAAGTTTCGCTTCACCGGTCCAACGCGCAGGTGCACAATCGGGCGCGACCCAAGCATCCCAAATAGTGTTCATATCCGCGAAATCCGTTGCCATATCGGCGCACCAGATTTGCGCGGTGATAAGTTTGGTTTTGTCGGTGCCAGCCTTTGCCAGCAACACATCAATCTGATCAAGGATCGCGGTTGTTTGTTCGGTCACGGTGCCGCCCTCAGCCCCAACTTGGCCCGCGAGATAAGCAATGCCGTTGACACAAACGACTTGGGACATGCGCGCGCCGGCATCGATACGGGTGATATTGGTCATGGGGTGTTCCTTTGGTTGTTTTTTACAATGTGAAGGAACGCGGCCCAGTCCTCAAGTAGCGAAGCG
>JABBAI010000106.1 GCA_018608045.1 Octadecabacter sp.
GCCGCCCAAACCTAGAGAGAAGAAACACATGAAACGCTCGCGGATAAACGATATTATTGCACAATCAGATGACATGATGCGCAGCTTTGGCTTTGTGATGCCACCATTTGCCTATTGGTCGCCTGACGAATTCAAGGCGCGCAAAGACGACGCCAAAAACGTAATCGATGCGCGTTGTGGTTGGGACATCACCGATTACGGCGCGGGAAAATATGATGAAATGGGCTTGTTTCTGTTCACCCTGCGCAATGGGCGTCTGGCCGATCTGCAACGGGGTGGGGGCATGTGTTACGCAGAAAAACTTCTGATCTCAAAACAGGATCAGCTTAGCCCGATGCACACCCATGTTCTGAAGGCCGAAGATATTATTAACCGTGGTGGGGCCACGCTGGTGGTGGAATTGTTCGGCTCTGACGCGGAGGGGAATTTCGACGAAACCCGCGGCGGTACGGTATATTGCGACGGCATCAAACGCGATTTTACGGCAGGTGAAAAACTGCACCTTGCCCCCGGCGAAAGCGTGACGTTGATGCCCGGCGACTGGCATGCGTTTTGGGGCGATGGCGGAGATGTTTTGATTGGCGAAGTGTCGACTGTGAACGATGACGAGACTGATAATATCTTTCGCGAACCAATTGGGCGGTTTGCCAACATCGAAGAAGACGTCGATCCGAAACACTTGCTGGTTAGCGACTATCGCACATGGCTTTAATCCAGGACGCGACCGGTGATCTGGCGTTTGCGCAAACCCTAGAAACTGCGTTGCTGAATGACCTGCAAGCCAATACGCCCCAAGGGGTAAACAGCAAGGTGGCGCTGTCAATTCGCGCTGGGGACGGGGCGCAGATCGTCGGGCAGGGCGGGTGTGCCGTTCGTCTGGCTCATCGGGGTGGTGGGCGCGCAGGCGGCTATGGTGATCGCACCACAGGCCGTCAGGAAAAGGCGTCGGTTCAGGGTCATACTAAGTACTCCCCACTCGTTTTTAGTGATCTTAGAACGGCGCGTGCCAAAACCCCAGAGGGGATGCCTTACAGCGCCAAAACGCCGACACCGCAAAAGGCCACGGCACAGCCGGCCCATTGCGCAGGTGTCATGCGTTCCTTCAAAAACAGCCAGGCGAGCACGATTGTCAGCAATCCGAACATCGATGACGTGACGGCGGCATATTGCGCATCCGGCAACCCACCCGCCGCCATCACACAATAAAGCGCGATGCTGTCTGCAATTCCCATCAAAATCAACATGGGCATGGCGGATTTGCCGGGCCAGAACGGGCGCTTGATGACGAGTAAGGCAATTACCACAAGGCACAGGCCGAAAGCGCGCGAAATCAGGGTCGTCGGCATTTCGTGTGACAGGTCCGCGGCGGCCTGACCCAAAGCAAATGTCATCGCAAATCCGATTGCGGCAAAACATGACAATGCGATTGTCGGACCAATGGGCGGTGTATCATCATCGCTGTCATCCGACAGGGCAGCAACGGCGGCCACGCCGATCACAATGGCCAAAACCGCGCCCAATTCTAGGGCGGTGATCGTGCTGCCAGCAAAGGCCGCGATGGCGACGGACAAAATCGGATAGCCTGCAATCAAAGGGGCCACAAGCCGGACCGGGCCGCGCTGAAACGCGAGGTATAGGCCGGCGGATGCCACGATGAAAAACACCCCCGCGCCCAGTGACAACCAGACGGCGTGTGCGGGAACAGCTTGTAAGGTATCCGTGCTGACGGTCAATCCTGCATGAAATATCAACCCCGTCACCAGCACGACGAACAGGCATGCAGTCAACGGGGTTTTCTGGCTCAGAAACCGGATGCAGATATCATGAAACCCCCAACACAGGGCGGCGATTAAACCAAGGGAAAGTGCGCTCATTTACCTGGGCGAAAATAGGGGATCATGAACACGATGCAGGCCAACAAGAAGAAAACGGACCCAAACATCGCCCAAAAGCTGCCAATCGACGCGATGATGAACCCGACGGCTGAGATGACGAATAAAACCCACCCGATAAACGTAATCGTATAATTGCTCATGTGCGGCGCGCGGCCTCCCAATCTTCAAACATTTGTGGAAATTTCGCCTCAAGCGCGGAGCGTGTCGTGGCGCTCAGCGACATGTCATTGCGCGGGGACACGTTGCGCTGGGGCAGGTTGATTTTGATGTCCAAGCGGTCCTCAAAAAACGAAATTAATCGCGGCATCTGTTCATATTGAAACAGATGATCCACCATAACTTGTCCGTCATTGTCGCGAATAAAGCGCGGTGGATAACTGACGCGCGCAAACGGTGCTGGGTCCGTCGCTGCGTATTCGGCCACGAACGCGTCAAACGTCATGTCCTTGGTGCTGTTGGCGGCACCGTCCTTGGCAGGGCGCGCACGGTATCGATACCAACTGCCCAGCCAGTCGACAGGTTCACGCACAACACACACCGTCTGGAGATTCGCCAAGCCGCATTTGGCCAAATATGTCTTCAAATACGCCTCATAACGAAAGCCTGGCGTGTGTTTAAGGTTCGGTGACTTGCGCAAAACCACAGCCGCTGCGGGTTCTAATGTGGTCTCGAGTGCGGTTGTTCCCGTCTTGGGTAGTGCCATAAAGACCAATTTTTCTTTCGCGAAAACAGGCATGTAGGTGAAACTCCGAAACCGAGGTTGTGTGTAAACTACTCCTTAACCTCTCTGCGTGAAAGCTAGGTTATGAACGATTTTAGTTGAAGTGTTCATGTTTTGATCTCATAAGGACGAGAACAAGAGGTGAACGAAGCAATCAATTGTGGTCCCCGAGTGGGCATGGGA
>JABBAI010000127.1 GCA_018608045.1 Octadecabacter sp.
CGCAAGACACAGCTGCCCCCGCGGCAGCCGTGGACACAGTCGGGGTTGCGCAAGCAGTAGACACAGCCATCCCCGATGCAGCCCCAGCAACTCCCGCGATTTTGGCAATATCTGGCGACGGAATAGAGATCGTGCAGCCCGCTATGCCCGCCGACACGCCGCCAGAAGTAATGTCGAATGTCGCCCTTGATACAATCACATATGATCCGCAGGGAGAGGTTGTTTTGCAGGGCCGCGCGCTTGGCCAAGGATTTGTGCAGGTTTACGTCGATAATATGCCCGTCAGCCGCTTGCCCGTGGATGCACAGGGGCGATGGCGCGGTGATTTGCCGGACGTTGATACGGGCGTCTATACCTTGCGCATTGATGAAATCGACTCGGCAGGGGATGTAGTCAGCCGGATTGAAACACCGTTCCTGCGTGAAGACCCTGCCGCCATAGTTGAAACGATGGCCGCGGAAGTTGGCTCGCCAGAATTCAGCATCGCCACGCGTACCATTCAGCCTGGGAACACGCTCTGGGCAATTGCGGAAGAACGCTATGGTTCGGGTGTGTTGTACGTGAATGTGTTTGAGGCCAACAAAGACCGCATCCGCGACCCGGACCTGATTTACCCTGGACAGGTGTTTTTGATGCCCGAAGTTGGCTTAGCGGAAGACGACAGTTGAACACGACTGCTGATACAAAACTGGGTGGCATTCCAGCGAGAGCGCTTGATTGGTTTCGCGCGGGGCAGGGCAGTGTGATCGCCACAGTCGTGCAGACATGGGGATCAGCGCCGCGTCCCGTAGGCAGTCAATTGGCCATTCGCGGGGACGGGCACATGGAAGGGTCCGTGTCAGGGGGATGCGTTGAAGGGGCAGTGATTGTCGACGGCCTAGACGCGATTGAAGATGGCACCGCCCGCCTGTTGGAATTTGGCGTCAGCGATGACGAAGCCTTTGCCGTCGGGCTGGCCTGTGGCGGGACGATCCGTGTGTTGGTTGAACCTGTGGGCACCGTTATGCCCATTGATCTGTTAGAACAGGTCGTGGCGGCCCGTTTGGCGCGCGCACCCGTTGCCTATGTTGCCGATCTGAACAGTGACGCGCGCCGTATTGCGGACACGGGTGAATTTGCCGAACGGTTCCGGTTGGATCGATCTGGTGTTGAGGAAGATGCGCAGACCTTTGTCGCGATCCACAACCCGCCGCTGAAAATGATCGTTGTTGGTGGTGTGCATATTGCCCAGCATTTGCTGCCGCTCGCGCGGGCCTGTGGTTATGATCCTATTCTCGTTGATCCGCGCCCAGCATTCGGGTCGCCCGAACGCTTTCCCGATGTGCAGATATTAGAAGACTGGCCTGACGCAGCTCTTTTATTGGCGGGCTTGGATGCGCGCACTGCCGTTGTCACCTTAACCCATGATGCCAAGCTTGATGATCCGGCCATAAAGGCGGCGTTAACCAGTGATGTGTTCTACCTTGGGTGTCTGGGATCAACACGAACCCATGCAAAACGCATCACAAGGCTGCGCGAGGCGGAGTTCAGCGACGAACAGATCGGGCGCATACATGCGCCAGTGGGGCTCGATATCGGGGGGCGGTCACCTGCTGAAATTGCGGTGAGTGTGATGGCACAGATAACGACAAGGCTGCGCAAAGGAGGCGCGTGAGATGAGATTTGGCCCCGTTGCCGTCAAAGACGCCCTTGGAACAATATTGGCGCACGGCGTTCCTGCGGCGGGGCTGGCCAAGGGGATCATGCTTCGTGATGGCATGTGTTGGCGCTGTCTGCCCTTGGCACCAGCGATGTAATGGTGGCACGGCTGGAAACTGGCGACGTGGGAGAAGATGACGCCGCGTTGCAGCTGGCTCAAGCCCTCGTGCCCGATCCCGAAGGTCAGGGCATGCGGTTGACCAAAGCGTCTACTGGTCGCGTGAATATCATGAGCATGCGGGCAGGTCTGTTTGCGCCCGACGCGGCGCGCATCACAGCGTTGAACCGCGTCGACCCGATGATCACGCTGGCCACGTTGCCAGATTTGAAGCGGGTTGAGGCTAGGGTAATTCGCCACGATCAAGGTGATTGCTTACGCGGTTGAACACAGCCAGCTTGAACAGGCTTGTCGTGTTTTGACGCAGGATTATGACAGCCCTGCGATGACCATCAAAAGTGCGATTCTGACAACGGCGATCTTGATTGAAACCCATCATCCTGGTCAGAAAACCCAATCCAAGGGGCGGCTTGTGCTGGATGCGCGTCTGGATCGTTTGGGCGTGGACCCAATCGAAACCCTTGATATTCCACATGAGGAAACGGCGATTATAAACGCGATTGCCAAGGCCACGGGGGACGCGATTTTCTTTCTTATCTCGTCAGCGACATCTGATTCAAATGACACAGCACCCGCGGCCTTACGGCGGGCGAGGGGGGGCAGATCACGCGGTTCGGCATGCCCGTTTATCCCGGCAATCTCTTGTTTTTGGGATCATTTGAAAAACGCCCCGTGATCGGATTGCCCGGGTGCGCCCGATCCCCTGCCTTGAACGGGGCTGATTGGGTCATTGAACGGGTGATCTGCGGCGTCCCCATTGGCACTCTTGAAATTGGCGCCATGGGAGTCGGGGGGGCTTTGAAAGAAATCCCTGAACGCGGACGTGCCCGCAGTTAGGCCCGCTTGTGCTGCGTTGCGGCGTAAACAAAAGGTTCTCAGACGCGCTTAGTCGTGCTTAAATCCTTCCAAACAAGAATGTATCTGGGAGGATTTTCAATGACGCAGGTCTCAATGACTGTGAATGGGAAGGCCGTTAGCGG
>JABBAI010000034.1 GCA_018608045.1 Octadecabacter sp.
CAGCCTGCCTGTACTGCGGGCCGCTCCGGCATCTGCGCAGCTTGCCCCTGACGGATATCCATCAACGCCTGTTTGGGCCTATGCGACCGAGGCGGAAGGCAGGGTTCCAGGCCCGGAAATTCGCCTAACGGCGGGTGAGCGGGTCGGTTATCGATTGGTCAACGGTCTGCCACAACCGACCACCGTACATTGGCATGGCATTCGCATTGAGAACGCGATGGACGGCGCGGCCCCGTTAACGCAAGCCCCTGTGCCACCTGGTGAGGTGTTCGACTATGATTTTGTGGCTCCCGATCCCGGCACATACTGGTATCACTCTCACAACCGCAGCGCAGAACAAGTTGCGCGCGGGCTTGCGGGGCCATTGATCGTGGAGGATCGCGAACCCTGGCTTCGAGAATCTGGTGCAGCGACTCGTGAGCTGGTGTTTGTTCTCGATGATTGGCTGCTAGATCGCGATGCAGGCATTATCGAGGACCGATGGGATGACCTGCACGCTGCCTCGCATGGTGGGCGCATGGGAAACACGGTCACGGTGAACGGCGTAGCCTATCCTGAATTGGACATCCAACCCGGTGAGCGTGTGCGGCTGCGGATCATCAACACGGCCACTGACAGGATCATGCCCTTGTCATTGCCGCACCTATCTCCACGGCTGATTGCGCTGGATGGCCACCCTGTCGCGCCACGCGAGATCGAAACACTCGTCCTCGGACCCGCGCAAAGAGCGGATGTCGTGATCGACGGCCGCATAGACGGAGAGACAACCGCCGGTCTGCTGCTCGATCCTGGAAATGGAGAATGGGTGGAAATTGCTGAATTCGTCGTATCGGGTGACACTTTGGCGTCACGTGGGTCTGATGTGCGCCCATTGCCTGCTTGGGGAACACTTGCGGCCCCAGACTTGTCAAACTCCCAACGCGAAGTCTTGCGGATGGAAGGCGGGGCCATGCGCGCAATGCTTGAAACCACCTATCGCGGCGAGAGTCTTGGTTTCCGAGACTTAACAAAGCATGGGATGGTCTGGGCGTTCAACGGCATAGCGGATGGCATGGACAAGCCGATGTTCCAAGCTGCTTTGGGCCGTACCGTTCGTATGGAAATGACGAACCGATCAATGTTTCTACACGCAATCCACCTGCATGGTCACCACTTTACCGTCCTGTCCCAAAGCGGTGCCGCGAACATGGAAGGCGACGTGCGCGACACCGTGCTGATCGGGGCGGATGAAACCGTCGAAGTTGCCTTCGTGGCTGACAATCCTGGCCAGTGGATGATCCATTGCCATATGCTGTCGCATCAAAAGTCGGGCATGATGGCTTGGTTTGAGGTCGTCTGAGAAATGTTCTGGGGTCCGTTCTGTCTCGGGATCGATGTGATGCTGGCAATCGCACTGGCTACAATGCTTTGGCGCGGTAATACCATTGAATGATCCGACTATTTTGATGCCTTTTGCAAAAGCCCAATCAGCTCGTCAAACTTGGCTCTCTGTTCCTCAGGATCGCCGCTTTGAATAGCCGTCTCGACACAATGTTCCGCATGGTTTTCGAGGATCAGCTTTTCAACACCCAGAATGGCGGATCGTATTGCCGATGTCTGCGCCAGAATATCCATACAGTAGCGGTCAGCCTTCACCATGCCCACAATGCCGCGCACTTGCCCTTCAAGCCGTGACAGCCGGTCCAATGTTTTGTCTTTATTGGCTTTCAAGAGTTGCACTCCCTTTTTTTTATCCCAAATGATGCATTTCCTTGATATACCCTGTAGGGGTATATATAACGCACCCATAGCAGATGATATGGTAACCATACACTGGCCTTAAGCAAAACGCATCAGGAGAGCTATCGTGCCAAAAGATTCCCGTGACTTTGCTGATGTAACGACCGATCCCGCAGTATCCGCGACCGGAAAAATAGCCGTTCTCTACCGAATGGACTTGCCAAACCATCTGTGTCCATCGGGACAAAAAGCTCGATGGCTCCTGGACCGATATGGCTACAAGGTCGATGATCGTCTGTTTCGCGAACGATCTGAGGTTGATACGTTCAAGGAAGCGCACAACGTACCTACCACCCCGCAAATATGGATCGAAGGCGAGAGGGTTGGTGGCTATGACGCCTTGCGTGAAAAATTCACCGACTACGACCCAAAGGCCAAGACTTACAAGCCGGTCCTCTATCTCTTTGGCGTTGCCGCTGCGACGGCGCTCGCGCTGTCCATCGGCTTCCTCGGTGCGATCACTTGGCAAACGCTGGGTTGGTTCATTTCGGTCTCGATGATCCTGCTTGGTATGCAGAAGCTCCGCGATATTGAGAGTTTCACAACGATGTTTCTCAACTACGATCTGCTGGCGCGGAAATGGGTGCCCTACGCCTATGTCTATCCTTGGGTAGAAACAGTGGCAGGCATTCTAATGACAGGGATGTTGCTAACTTGGCTTGCGGCCCCTGCGGCGCTCTTTGTCGCGACGGTCGGCGCAATCAGCGTATTCAAGGCGGTCTACATCGACAAACGAGAGTTGAAATGCGCCTGCGTGGGCGGCGGATCGAACGTGCCTCTCGGTTTCGTCAGCCTGACTGAGAACCTGATGATGATGGGGATGGCTATCGTGATGCTCGCCCAGATCGCAAACTGATGGTAGCGAAGGCCGACTGGAAACGACGGGCCATGTTGGCTGGCGGAGCCCTCGCTGTGATATTGTCAGACAAAACTAACTTGAGACGGGGCGGGTGGTTTCGTAGCCTCTCCGTATGACAAAACACTCCCCATTCAGGTACTTTA
>JABBAI010000160.1 GCA_018608045.1 Octadecabacter sp.
TTCAGACCGAAGCGGAGGACACGGCCCAAGCGCTGGATGACGCGAGCGCTGCGACAACATCGATCCTTGCCATTCTGGACGTTGAGGACATTCCATTGGCCAATATCTGCAGCGGCGCAATCCGCTTATAACCCCGTTACAATTAAAGCGTTCTGTCATCGTGCTAGCAGGTCATCGGCTAACGTGCGGTGAATTCGATTGAAGTCGAGGTGACCGATTTGGACCAATTGGGTGGTTTACTGGCCGGATTGTTCGGGGAGGGCGCAAACCGGTTGGATCGCGTGAATTTCGGGCTTCAAGACCCCACAGCCGCCACGGATGAAGCCCGTTGTCGCGCGATTGCTGAAGGCGCACTGCTTGCCGCACCGTACGCTGACGCCGCGGGGGTGTCGCTTGGTGATTTGATGCCTGTGTCCGAAAGCGGTGGTGGTGGCTACCGCGCGCTTGAGGCAGAGCCCGTAATGAGAGAGGCTATGGCAACGTCAGCCCCACAATATGAGGTGCCCGGCGCGCCGGGCAAAATCATCATCAATGCGTCAATCTCAATGGTGTTTGCGATTACTGACTAATATGCAGTCGCGCACCAAAAAAGGCGCCCCGCGATTGCAGGGCCCCTTTTTAATGTCAATGGCTTAGGCCGTGGCTTTGGACAGCGCCTGATCCAAATCCGCGATCAGATCGTCAGCGTCTTCAAGTCCAATGGACACGCGCACAACACCCGGACCAGCGCCTGCGGCTTCTTGCTGCTCTGCGGTCAACTGACGGTGTGTGGTGGACGCCGAATGGATGATCAACGAGCGCGTATCGCCCAAATTGGCCACGTGGCTGAAGATTTCCAAGCTATCGACCAACTTCATACAAGCGTCATATCCCCCCTTCACCGCAAAGGTGAACAGCGCCGACGCGCCGCGCGGGCAGACGTCTTTGACGCGGTGGAAATAGGGCGATGATTCCAGACCGGCGTAGGTCACGTAATCAACACGGTCGTCTTTTTCCAACCAATTGGCGATCTTGGTCGCGTTTTCAACATGGCGATCCATACGCAACGACAGGGTCTCGATACCCATCAATGTGTAGTGCGCCGCCTGTGGGTTCAACGTCATGCCGAGGTCGCGCAGACCAATTGCGATGCCGTGGAACGTGAAGGCGAGGGGGCCGAACGTCTCGGCGAACTTCATACCGTGATAGGCGGGCTCAGGCTGGGACAAGGATGGAAATTTATCGGACGCAGCCCAATCAAATTTACCCGAATCCACAACGCAGCCACCTGTGACCGATCCGTTGCCTGTCAGGTATTTAGTGGTCGAATGCACAACAAGCGTCGCGCCATGTTCAATCGGGCGGCACAGGTACGGTGTGGCCGTTGTGTTGTCGATGATCAGCGGAATACCAGCGGCGTCCGCGATGTCGGCAATCGCGCGCACATCCATGATGTAGCCACCAGGGTTGGCAATCGCTTCACCGAAAACCGCGCGGGTCTTATGATCAATCGCCGCCTTAACCGCATCCGTGTCGTCCATGTCGACGAATTTTGCTTCCCAACCGAACCGCTTGATCGTCTGGCTGAACTGCGTGATCGTGCCGCCATAAAGGCGTGACGACACGACGACGTTCATGCCCGGTGACATCAACGGGAACAGCGCCATGATTTGCGCTGCGTGACCGGATGAACAACACACCGCACCTGCACCACCTTCAAGTGTGGCAATACGTTCCTGCAACACGGCGACAGTCGGGTTTGTCAGACGCGAATAAATATACCCGACCTCTTGGAGGTTAAACAGCGCCGCCGCGTGGTCTGCGTCGCGAAATACATAGGCCGTGGTCTGATAAATGGGCGTGTTGCGTGCGCCTGTGGCGGGATCAGGGCGCGCGCCTGCGTGAATTTGCAGCGTGTCAAAGCCGTAGGATGGCGTGTTGGTCATCAGTAGTCTCCAAGATAAATTTTGAGACAACTTAAACCGAATGACGCGCGACCTCAATGTGCTGTCTGCTACGCCACACACGGAATCGGGATTGACCTAGAGTGAATTAAATCGAGCCACGATAACCAAGCTTTAACCAATTACGCCAAATACAGCTGCGCGGTACAGGCGAGGACGCCGATGGTAGGCATGGCGACTTGGGCGCTCTCGAAGCTGTCATGAGAAAGCGTTTGACCCTCCACCTACAGGAAGGCTTAGCGATAACAAAAGACATGAGGATCAGTGCATTGAAGAAATCGACTATCGCAATTGCCGCCGTTCTTGTTGCGGGCGGCTTGAGCTACGCATTGTGGCCCACAACATCACAAACCGCCGCTTCTGACTCCGATATCAGTATGGAGTATGGGGTCCTCGCCAATGTGCTGATGCCCGAAACTTTGTCGCAGAACGCCCAGATCGGCCAACTTGCATTTGAAGTCAAATGTGCAGCTTGCCACGGGGTGAATGCGGCGGGCAAAGACAGAATAGCACCACCGTTGATCCATATCATCTATGAACCGAACCACCACGGTGACGAAGCGTTCCAACGTGCTGCTGCTGAGGGTGTTCGAGGACACCACTGGCCATTTGGCAATATGCCTCCCGTTGAGGGTGTAACACGGGGTGATGTCGCGATGATCATCGCCTACATTCGGGAACTGCAACGTGCCAACGGGATAAATTGATCTCCAACAACAACACAGGAAATAACAATGAAGACTTTTCTACTTGCAGGCATAATCGGAATTTGGGCAACAGGGGCGATGGCGCATTCCCCTCTCGATGCCACGACTCCTGCCAA
>JABBAI010000157.1 GCA_018608045.1 Octadecabacter sp.
GAGGCTACGAGACCACCCTGCCCGTCTCAAGCTCGTTTTGTCTGACAGTGCCCTGGCGCAGCATTGTTCGTCGCTGCAGCGTGTCTATTTCTGCAATGCGGCCCGTCTCGCAGAAGCAGTCATAAACCATAGCAATGAGGCACCAACGCCATACCGGGCTTTCGCTGCCAAGCGCTTGGATTGGAAGGGAAAGGACGATCTGCCATCTTGCTGTGTAATAGGGTGAATGCCTGCTAAATGCGCTTCTCGGCACGTCCCTTGCGACCACTCATTACCGGTAGCTGTCGTCCTTGTCCCTCAAATCCACCCTTTGAGGGACAGACCCTCTGAAAGATGGCTATATCCGCGATTTCTTGGCTCAATCACTTCTCCCAAGGTTCAGGGCCCGCCGGGACTGTATTGCCCCGGCCACGGACTATGTCCCCTGCCTCATCATACATAGGGAGGGAGCAGATTTGTGCCGAGTATGTACTGCCGTCAATGCACTGCACACTCACGTCTGTGCCAGGTCCCATATCCGGGTCGTCCATTTGCACGATCGCAACGCCGCATTCCTGGTAGGGCGACCAGCTGGAAGAGGCCACATCTCCCACCATTTTTCCGCCTAACATGATTGTCCTGCCACGCCGGGCAGTACCACCCCGAACGCGCAATCCAAAGGTGTGGGATCGAGTATCGGCCGTTTGCAACGCCTTGCGACCAATAAACCCGGTCTTGTCCATATGCAAAAGATGACCCAGCCCTGCTTTGTATGGGGTGCACCCGACAAAGTCGGCCTGGCTCAGTAGTCCTGCCTCAATCCGGCGGGCCCGAAAGACCGGCGTGCCGGTCAGGATCATGCTGTATGCCTGGCCAGCCTGCCAAATGGCCTCGCCGATCTTTTCAGCGCAGTTTTCGGGTCGCAAATAGAATTCCCAACCCAGTTCATTGCTGAACCCTGTTCGGGTGATGATGACGGGCTCGCCTGCAATCGTCACCTCAGCGATATCAAAGTAACGCCAGGGGTCTGGAAATTCACCATCGATGACGTCACGCAGAACGTTCATCGACTCCGGCCCCTGTATCTGCGTCACCCAAACGTCAGGGTCGGAAATGGTCACATCCAGATCGCCAAGATGTGCTTTGTACCATTTGGTGAGTTCGCCATCGGCCTGCGTCATCCAGAACTTGTCATCTGCCAGCCGCAGCAACACCCCATCGGTGATGATTGTTCCATCATGATAAAGTACAAAATTGTAAGAGCACCGCCCAACCTTCACGCGGGACACATCGCGGGCAAAGACATGGTTGGCGAAGGCTTCGGCATCAGGTCCGGAAATCTCAACTGGAAATTCGCCGGTGTTGCGAAAGATGACTTTTTGCCGAACGGCCCAGTATTGTTCGTCATCGGTCACGTTGTTCAGGCGCTCGGGCGTCATGCGCTGATTATAAAGCGAATATTCCGGATCAAAGGGCAGCTCCATATAGGACAACGGATGCGGCTTCATTGTGTCGGACAGCTCGATTGGCCTGCGGTCTTCGACCGGGAGTGCCTTGATCGTGTAGCGGCATCGGAGGATAGTGTTGAGCATATGTTCGGTCCTGATGTGGTTGCTAACGCATGATAAAGGGGTTGGCGGCAGAGGTTTCATGGGCGATCCAGACAGATTTTACCTGCAGGAATTCATGGATGGCGTCCTGACCGCTTTCACGGCCCTGGCCAGAGCGTTTGTAGCCGCCAAAGGGAGACATGAAGCTGACCGCGCGGTATGTGTTCACCCAGACGGTGCCAGCTTTCAGCTGGTCCGACATCCGCATGGCCCGGCCAATGTTTGACGTCCAAACCCCGGCTGCGAGACCGAAGTCGATATCGTTGCCGATGCGAATGGCGTCCTCTTCGGTGTCAAAAGCAATAACGGACAAGATCGGGCCAAACACTTCTCGCTGCGCGATGCGCATGTCGTTGGTGACATTAGCGAAAATAGTAGGCTCGATGAATCGCTTACCCTTGATGCCTTCTCCGCTAAACGGTTTGCCACCCAGAACACATTTTGCGCCATCCTCAATGGCGACGTTGATGTAATGCAGCACCTTCTCAAACTGTGGCTTGGTCGTGACCGGACCAACATGGGTTTCCATCGACATCGGATCACCGATCGTGGCCTCACCTGCGACTTCGATCAACCGTTTCAAGAATTTGTCATGGATGGAGCGTTGCACCAAGAGGCGTGATCCAGCAATGCAGGTCTGGCCGGTTGCGGCGAATATGCCGGAAATAGCTCCCATGACGGCGGCTTCGAAATCGGCATCTTCGAACACGATGTTGGGCGATTTGCCACCCAGCTCAAGCGTGACAGGCATGATCTTCTTCGCAGCCGCCTCATAAATTTTCTGCCCGGCAAAGTCGGAGCCGGTGAAGGCCACCTTGTCAACATCCGGGTGCTCAACCAGTGGTGCACCCACCTCTTGCCCGAACCCTGTGAGGCAATTGACAACGCCGTCAGGGATACCGGCTTCCTTAATCAACTCCATGAATTCCAATGTTGAAGCGGATGTAAACTCCGACGGTTTCACCACGGCCGTGTTGCCCGCTGCCAGTGCGGGTGCAAGTTTCCACGCCAACAACAAGAGCGGAGAGTTCCAGGGCGTGATCAAGGCCACAACCCCCAAAGGTTCGTGCTTGGTGTAGTTGAAGATACCGGGGCGGTCGGCAGGCAAAACAGCCCCTTCTACCTTGTCGGCGAGGCCGCCAAAATAGCGATACCACTCGGCAAGATACTTCGTTTGCGCGCCCATTTCGGCGATTAGCTTGCCATTATCACGAACTTCCAGCTCGGCCAGACGAGGGGCCTCTCGCTCGACAATCTCGGCCAGACGCACCAGCAATTTGCCTCTGGCTGTTGGGCGCAGGGCGGCCCAGTCGTCGCCTTCAAACGCAGCTTTGGCCGCAGCAACGGCGCGATCCACGTCTTGTGTGTTCCCGCGCGCCACCTGCGCCCAGACTTCACCTGTATAGGGGTTGTCAGTGTCAAAGTAGGTGCCCGACGCGGGGGGAACCGATCCGCCATTGATGAAGTGGTTATACTTTTTCATGTCTGCCTCAGGTTTCGGGTTGAAAGACAATGCGGCCGGACACGCGCCCCGCCTCCAGATCTTCAACGGCTTGATTGATGCCCGAGAGCGGTCGCCGCTCGATCGGCATCTGCTTAATCTTGCCCGCCCGAACCATGTCGATGATTGTCCTTAACTGCGACAAGTTTCCCACATGGCTACCGCGCACTGTCATGGCTTTTTGTGGCAACCAGACTTGCGGCATTTTGAAATCTCCACCCGCCTGCCCAACGACAATATAGCACCCCGCCTTGGCCAGCGCGCGCACGGCGATGCGCCCGGTTGAGGCACTCCCGAACGTGTCGATCACTCCCATCAGGCGACCCTCGCTCATGTCTTGCAATTGCGCCACGGCATCGTCGCACCCCGCGTTCAGCGCCTTGGCCGCCCCCATCTCAAGCGCGGCTTCAAGTTTGGCATCGTCAATATCGATGGCAATGATGTTGGTGACACCCATGGCGTGCGCGATGGCCACGGCATTCATGCCAAGCCCGCCACAACCCATGATCGCCATCCAGGCGCCATCACGAAGCGGGCCCATTTTCTCAAGCGCATTATAGACAGTTATGCCCGAACAGGCATGCGGTACAACATGGGCTGCATCGAGACCTTCGATATCCACCAGGAATTTCTCGTGTTCGATCAGACAGTGGGTGGCAAATCCGCCCTTCTGTTTCAGCCCGATAATACGCATCGCGGCACAGTCGCTTTCACGGCCTTCTGCGCAGGCCTCGCAAGTGCCGCAACCGATCCACGGAAAGACCAGAACCTGTTGGCCAACGCTCACATCCTTGACCATTGGCCCGACAGCCTCGACCAGGCCGGCAATTTCGTGCCCGAAGGTCATCGGCAGTTGCGCACCACGTTCGGCAAAGGTCAGTCGACCCTCTTCGCCCAGGTCCATGAACCCCTTTTGCACATGCAAATCTGAATGGCACAGACCAGCCGCTGTGACCCGGATCAAGACTTCTGAACCGGCAGGCGCTGGCAGTTCGTTACTGCGTTCCTCAAAAGGGTGGCCCCATTCAATGAGATCGTAGCTGATGTATTCGGTCATAAGGGTTTCTCACAGCAGTGAAGGAATGAAGGTGACGATACTCGGAACAAGATAGAGTATGGTGATCGTAATCGCAAAGATTGCCACGACGCTCCAGGCGGCACGATACGTCTTGCCCATAGGCAAAGAGGGCGACGCTGCCTTGAGCGCAAATAGCGCGTAACCAAAGGGTGGGGTCACTGAGCCAAGCGTCACGTTGATCAGATAGATCGCCCAGAACCAGATCGGATCGAACCCAAACGCATCTGCGATCGGGGCAAAGATTGGCACGCTGACCAACATATAGGCAATCACATCAATGAACATGCAAGCCACAAGCGTGATCAGCATAATGGCGAGGAAAGCAGTAAGAACGGTCAGGTCTTGTGCCAGAAAGTATTTCAGAAAGCCTTGCGAGGCTCCGGTAAAGGAAAGAATCTGTGCGAACAAGCTCGACGCGGCAAAGATCGCCATGATTGAGCCCGTCAGAAGCGCGGCCTCTTTCAGGCTTTCAGCCAGAAACACAAAGCTCAGTTTTTTATAGAGCGCGGTGGTAATCAGGGCACCGACAACGCCACTGGCCGCGGCCTCCGATGGCGTGGCAATGCCAAGCAGGATGAACCCGATGACAGAGAATATAACTAGGAGGAAAGGAATACATTTCAGCAGGATCAAGCCGAGGCCGTCGCGCCCTTCTGTTTCGTCTGCCACATCTTCGGGTGCCAGGCTGGGATTTCGCCGGATGCGCAACCAAACGTAAAACCCAGTCAGGGTTGCGATCAAAAGACCTGGCAAGAGCCCGGCAACAAGCAATCCGGCGATGGAGACATTGACCAACGAACCAAGGATAATAACAACGATTGAAGGCGGAATAATCGGTGCGAGAGTAGCGCCCGAAAGAATGGTCGTAATCGAGAGTTCTTCATTGTAGCCGCGTTCGTTCATCGAAGGCAGAACCGAACGACCCAGCATTGCCGTTACCGCGACGATCGATCCGGACAGCGCTCCAAATATCGTGGACAGCGCAATCACCAAAAAGTAGAACCGCCCGCGAACCCGACCAAAAATACGGTTGGCCGCATCAAAAAGTACATCGGTCGATCCAGAGCGAAACAAGAGGTCACCCATCAGCACAAACATCGCCACAGTACTGAGTGAAACAGTTGACGAGGCGGTCAGAACTGAGTTCGCTACCATTCCGTAGCCGTTCGACCCAAAGAGCACGAGTACCGTCCCGATGCATATCATGAAGAATGCAATGAATACGGGCAAGCCGGTCGCGAAAGACCCAAGCAAAAGCCCCAGAAGGATCAGAAGCGTTTCAGCCCAACTCATGTCTGTTCTTTCGCCGACAAAGCGGTTGTCAGGAAGATCACGGCGATAATCCCGAAGCTGATGGCTATCGGTGAAAGAAGCACCCATTTCGAGACCTGAATGACAGTGTTTGTCATAATCCCGGTTGAGAATTGTTTGAGCGCGGATGCGGTGATTATCCATGCCATCAGCGCTGACACACAGGCTGAGACGAAGGCCAGTACCCGGTCCCATGCAGCGGCTGCGCTTTCGCCCATTGCTTCAACAAGAAAGGTGATAGCTATGTGCTGCTTGCGGCGCGTGACCTCGGGTAAAGCGAGAAATATCATCACCGGCATAATGAAACTGATCACATCATTGCTCCACTTTGTGGGAGCATTCATCGCATAGCGCATGAAAATTTCCATCACGAAGAGGCCCACAATACCCGCCAAGAGAACCGCGGAGAGGATTAACATCCCCTCCGCAACGACCTTTTCAATCCGATTAAGTGCAGACATTTACTTGGTGAGACCTGCGGCCCGAGCCGTTTCACGGATCGCATTTGCCACATCAGCATCAGTCTCCATGGCCAGACCCCACATGGCTTCGGCCATCCAATCGCTGATGTTTGCTTGCTCCACTTCGTTCATGCTGGTGATCTCCATGCCTTTTTCTTGCAGCACGACCAGCTCATCGGCGGCGATCTGGGTGATTTCTGACAACGCATGCAGTTCGGTTTCTGCCGCCGCTCTGGTTATAGCGGCCTGTGTCTCAGCGTTCAGGCCGTTCCAGGTATCGAGATTCATATACATCCAGTTGCTGAGCGAGCCAAAATCGGGCTGCAGTACGTAGTCAGCGACTTCGTTCAACTTGAAATCGACGATACCCGCAGCACCCCAAGGCGCAGCATCGATTACACCATTTTGAAGCGAGGAGTAGATTTCGCCGCCACTGAGCGGAACCGGGCTGCCACCAAGCTTTTCGATGATGTTGATGTAGGACGCATTGGCACGCACTTTCATCCCATCGAATGAATGGTCTCGGCCTTCCACAGCTTGGTTGGTTACAAAACGGAACCCACTTTCCCCAAGGGGCATGATCCCAATCACTTTGATGCCAAGGGTCTGATAATATTCATCGAAAGCGTCGAAAATACCTGTTTCGCGCCACTTTTCCGGATCGACGGCAATGCCATCGGCACCCATACCGATTTTCGTCGTGCCCGCGTGATATGCAGGATGGGAGAAGACCAGATCGACGATACCGGTCTGAAGTGGCTCGATTTGCTCAAGTGGGCTGATCGACTCTGGTCCGATGATGCTGAATTCGACCTGGCCATCAGTGTACTCTCCAACCTTTGCAACAAAGGTTTCCACATTGACGCGATATGTCGCCTGATTGGATGCCCACGAACTGAGTAGCTTCAGATTTTCGGCCACGGCGCTTGATACCGAAAGGCCAAGCGCAATCGCCGAGACCAAACCCATTGTTTTGAATGTCTTGAACTTCATTGTTTCCTCCCAAAAAAGTGGGCACATTGACTGTTTTCACAGCCGTGCCGTTATCCCACCACTTTATGCCGGGGAGGGGTGATTGGAATTATAAGGGGATGATAGTTTATATAACAAAATTGTATTGCAAGACTTATTGGATTTCCGGAGGAGAGAATGCTCGATGTTGCGCTTGTGAGTCGCGCAACGCATCCACCTCCACCAGACAGGACTGGGCGATAGGCCCCTGCGCCAGTCTGGATGTGCCCTTGTCGATGGTCAACGTGTTGGGGTTGCCGTGTTGACAGGTCTGGCCATCGAGATCGAGCCAGGCACCGGTGGCGATTTGGATGACCTTGGGGCGGATCGCGTCGCTTAATATGAGTTCGGCCATGCAGGCACCTCGGGCGTTGTGGATACGGACGATCTGACCTTCATTTAACCCGCGCGCTGCGGCATCGTCGGGATGCATTGTCACCGGCTCGACACCCTTGGGTCGACCCGCGCGGCTGACGGATCCGTGATCGAACTGGCTATGCAGCTTGTTGCGCGGTTGGTTCGAGATCAGGTGCAGCTGGCTTGGTTCCGCACGGCCCAGCCACTCGACAGGTTCCATCCATGCCGGATGGCCGGGACAATCTTCATAGCCTAAGCCCGCAATGGTTTCCGAGAAGATTTCAATCTTACCGGAAGGTGTGTCCAATGGATTTGCCATCGGGTCTTTGCGGAATGCCTCCATCATGATTGTCGGCGTCTCGGGCACCGGAACCTTGACCCAGCCATCGCGTTGGAAACGTTCCCAGTCGGGCAGCTCAATTCCTTCTTTTGCCGCCTGCTGGCGCGAGCCCTCCCAAATCCAGCGTTGCCACTCTTGAGGTGTTCGACTTTCGGTGAACGCTTCTTCCACATCCATCAGGGCCGCGATGCCGCGCAGAATCTCATGATCGTCGCGGGCTTGGCCAATGGGTTCAATCGCCTGATCCATGACAACCTGATAGGGGTCTTTCGGTGTCAGAGCGAGATCGCTGCGTTCCAGCGGTGTCGTGCAAGGCAGAACAATATCGGCATGTTTTGCCAAGGCGTTCCAGCACCATTCATTCGCGATGATCGTTTCAGGTTTGGCCCAGGCTTGTCGCATCCGGTTCAGATCCTGATGGTGATGAAACGGATTACCTCCTGCCCACCAGACCAGTCGAATATCGGGGTATTCATAGGATTGCCCGTCATAGTCGAAACATCCGCCGGGGTTCTCCAACATATCGGTGACACGGGCGACTGGAATAAAGTCCGGAACCGGATTGAAACCCTGCGGAAACGATCCAAAGTTGACCGATGTGCGGGTCAGCCCGGTATTGTTCATCGCCGAATAGCCAAAGCCCAACCCGGTGCCGGGTAGGCCGATTTGCCCAAGCATCGAGGCCAGTGCAATGGCTGCCCAGAACGGCTGTTCGCCGTGGTCTTGTCGGGTCAGAGCCCAGGCCACCGAGATCATGGTCCTGCTGCGCGCCATGCGCCGGGCCAGCGCACGGATCGTCTCTGCCGACAACTCGCAGATCTCTGCCGCCCACTCAGGCGTTTTGGCAAGCCCGTCCGTTTCGCCCGACAGATAGCCCGCAAAGCGATCAAAGCCGACAGTATAGCTGTCTAGAAAGTCGCGGTCATGTAAGTCTTCGCTGATCAGTACATGGGCCAGTGCCAACATCAAGGCCACATCCGTGTTGGGACGAATGGCCAGCCAATCCGCACCAACACGATCCAATAGGTCAGATCGCAACGGCGTGACATTGACAAAATCGACCCCCGCTTCCTGAGCCGCCATAAGACCTATTTTTTGCACGTGCGCGCCCGTACCACCCTGACTGATTTGGCCGTTTTTCAGCGGAACACCACCAAAGGCCACGAAGAGCTCGCAATCTGACGCGATACTCTCCCAGCTTGTGGTCGTGTCCAGATGACCCCGAAAGGTGCCCAAGACACGCGGAACCAGCACCTCGGCGGCGGCAAAGGAATAGGTGTTTTTTGAACTAGTAAAGCCGCCGATACAATTCAGAAACCGCTTGAGCTGGCTTTGTGCGTGATGAAACCGCCCGGCGCTGGCCCAGCCATACGAGCCTGCATAGATCGCATGGTTGCCGTGCGCATTGCGCACGCGGTCGAGTTCTCTTGCCACCAGCCGATTTGCCTCATTCCAGCTGACTTGCACAAATGGATCTGTGCCGCGTTTGTTGCCCGCAGTACCCTGCCCTCCTTCAAGCCAGCTTTTGCGCACCATCGGTGCCTTGATCCGCGTCGGCCCATCCAGCACGTCGACAATGCCGGGTCCAATCGGCGACGGATCCGGGTCTTGCTCGAAGCCCCGAAGGCCGGTGACATGGCCATCAGTCACCTCCACCCGATAGGTGCCCCAGTGCGCTGAGGTCAGCAATTGTCTTTGCGTCACAGTTTTTCGCCTTTCTATCAGTGCAATGGTAAGATCAGCCCTGCTCGATCGGCCCGTTTACCTTCTTCCACGCGGCCACGCCGCCGGTCAGATTCACAACCGGATGGAGCCCCATCTCTACGGCTACTTTGGCTGCGAGTGCCGATCGACCGCCTGATGCGCAATAGAACACATAAGTCTTGTCTTGGTTGAAGGCAGGGATATGCGCCGGGCTTTCGGGGTCGATATGAAACTCCATCATGCCGCGCGACGATGCCACTGCGCCGGGGATGCGCCCGGTTTTGATCTGCTCAGTTCTGTCACGAAGATCGACAAAGACATGGCTGTCGCCGTTCACAAGAGACAACGCCTCGTCCACACTGAGAGCAGGGACAGCGCTGAGGGCTTGCCTGACGAGGTTTTTGGCGCTTTCGGTGATGGTCTGGGCCATTGAGGTGTCCTTTGTTTTCAGTTTCCGCCGCAGGAGGTTGAGCAAGGCAGTCATGGGCCAGTCAATTGGTGTGGCGGCAGCACAGCTGCAGGCGTGCAGTGGTTTCTCATTCATATTTCCAAATCCAGCCTTGGTTTCCAGAAGGGTCGGAAGAGTTCGATTTTGGGGCAGCGGTCCATGACGACCGCAAGGCCTGCGTCTTCTGCCAGCTTGGCTGCCGCATGATCAACCACGCCAATCTGGCCCCACAAGATCTTGGCACCAATGGCGATCGCCTCTTTGGTCACGCCCATTAAATCCTCGGGGCGGCGAAACACCTCGACCATATCCACAGGTCGGTCGATGGCAGCAAGCGAAGGGTAAACCCTGATCCCGCGAATCTCCTCCAAACCGGGCCGTGGATTAACCGGGATCATGTCATAGCCAGTTTCATGCAACACCCGCAGCACGCCGTAGCTGAATTTGGTCTTGTCCGGGCTCGCACCGACCATGGCGATTGTCTTTACGGATTTGAGGATACCTTGCAGGTAATCTTCGGAATAAGGCTGAGTATGATCCATCTCAAACCTCCTTTGGCGTGGCGATATCCGCCTTAAGCTCATGTGCAGCAAGCGGGTCAAGGAACGGATTGCGGTAAAGCTGGTCGTGGCTTTCCACCCCGATTTCCAGGGTTATGTCCGATGTCGCACGCGCCACACACAAGATCACATAGCCGTTCGCAATCTGCCGGTTGTTGAGCGCGACCTGACGGCGCTGATCCACCTCACCAGCCGTCAGTTTCGCCGCGCAGGTGATGCAGCCGCCGTATTTGCAGCCATAGGGCAGATCCACCCCTTGTTCGCGCAAGGCATCAAGGAGTGGACGTCGCGCCTCGACCTCGTATGTCGCATTGTCTCTGTTCGACAAGGTCACGGTATGTGTGGTCATAGCCAAATGTCGCTTGTGCAGTCGCCGCCGGGATAGCGGGCTTCGTGGCAGCGGCTGGGGCCGTTGGGCTCTTTGCCGAAGTCGACAATGAAGTCCTTGTTGATCGACATGCCTCCATTCACGGGATCACAATTGATCATCACCATAACCCCGCCCCGTTCACGGATTTCAGGATAAAACTGATTGTCCCAGGTCGAGAAGAGTGAGGTCGTCACGTAAAGCCGTTTGCCGTCAAGGCTCAGCTGGAACATCTGCGGCCCCCCCGCCATTTTCACCGCGTTCACCTCGGGCGCACGGCCCAATAGCCCGCCCATCCAAACCTGGCCGGTGAGCTTTGGGTTATGCGGGTCCGAGATATCGTATTGGCGCATGTCACCGTGCAGCCAGTTGTTGAGATAGAGGAAACGATCATCCATCGACACCAAAATGGCCGACATCACCCCCGGCACAGGAATAGGCCATTCGGGGTGCGGCTCGTTTTCGACGTCGATGATTTTTTCCCACTGCCATTTGCCGGCATCATCCTTCCACCAGTGAATGACGTTCGATGACAAAGCCGCACCGCAAAACCCATGCGTGCTGTCGGGATTGTGGTGGAACTTCACTTCCAGTGGGATCAGACCGTCTTCGCCCAGATACATGGTTTCAATCGGGACGCGCTTCTCAAAGTCCCAAAAATGCAGCTCGCGACCGTATTTCAGGTGGCCAACTTCCTCCAGATCAAAGCCCGGCATAAAGGTATTTGGCGCTGCCCATTCCGAACTGACCATGATGTTATGACGCGGCTGATACCAAAAATCATAGCCAAACTTGATGTCGCCCATCGAGTTTTCCCACCGGCCAAGAATCTCGAAGTCCTTGTTGAGGTGCAAGTATCCACCGGGGGCTTCGCCCTTGGCGTTGCCCAAGAACGAAATAATGATCTCTGAGCCCAAGCAATGCACCGTATGGGGGCCGGACAGATCCGCCTTCGCCTTGATCTCGGCCCCGTCGACCACCTTATGCAGGCGCGGCGCGCGCGGATCAGTGGCCGTATCCACGATATGGATGTTGTTTGAGCGCACGCCAGGCAACAGTAGGTATTTGCGCGACATGCTGCCATCGTCAAAACAGCTTGAGCAGGCGTTCCAGCCCATGTGATGCAACTCATCCCCGATGCCCGGCATCTCAAGTCGGTGAATAACCTGACTATAGGTCGGGCTCTCGGGGTCTACATCGACCGTCGCCAGATAATCGGGCTTCTGAATGCCCGTCCCGGTGTAAATCGCTATTGTATACAGCAGCTTCTCACGCGGGGCCCTTATCGCCTCAGTCGGTGACGCATAACCAGGTCCGCAACACTCCATAACCTATCCTTCCGTCCGGTTGGCTATCGCGACGATACGATACATATCCCGCAAAACCGGCTTCTCGATCAGCTTGCCATCGATCACGAGTAATCCCGTGTCCGCCGCTTCGAATTCGGTGATAATCCGGCGCGCACGGGCGATTTGCTCATCGGTTGGTGTAAAGACCGCATTTAGCGCAGCAATTTGCTTGGGGTGGACCGAGCCCTTACCGGCAAACCCCAGATCGCGCACCTGCTCGGCTTCGACCCGCATGCCATCAGGATCATCGAGATCCAGAAACGGAACGTCAATGACGTCCAAACCAGCCGCGGCCGATGCGTGAACCACACGTGAACGAGCATAAATCATCGACTGGAAACTGTTCTGGCACCGCAGCTCAGCCGCCATATCCACACCGCCAAAGAACATCGCATCAATCCGAGGTGAGCATTTGGCGATGTCAAAGGCTGCCTCGAGCCCTTCGTTGGTCTCAATGATGACATGCAGTCGCGTGGTATGGCCCGCCTCAGTCAACAACTGATCCAACATGACAACTTCATCAGGCGTACGCACCTTGGGCATCATCAATGCAGGCGGCGGGGTTGCGCTGGCCAACACGGCGTTCACATCTTCGATCCCAAATCGTTCCCGCATCGAATTGATGCGTACAATGCGTTCCACGCCATCATCAGCCTGCGGCACCTCAAACAGCGCCAGCGCGTTTTCCCGCGCCTTCGCCTTGTCCTTGGGGGCGATGCCGTCCTCAAGTTCAACGCAAACAATGTCTGCACCGCTGGCCAGTGCTTTGGGGTACATGTCTGGTTTGAGACCCGGCGTAAAAATGAAACTGCGCCTCGGGCGCGGGTTATTGGCTGACATTCGGTATCCATTTCATTCTCGTGTTTCTGACAGGTGGCAATGCATCCAATTCGATGGAAGCTTGGTCATTTGGGCTACTTCCAGCCACAGTGTATCGGCCGTCGCATCACCCAGAAGGCTGGCAACTTTCGCGCGCACCCGTTCTTCGCGAGTCTCATACTCTTGCCGCGTTATAAGATCATGCCCGCGCGTCACGACCGTTCCGCCATTGAGAACCACACGTACCCCAGCGGCGCTTTCGGCAATCAGCGAGGTTGTCTTTATGCGTACACGGTCGTGTAGCGCCAGAATTTTTGCATCCTGACAAACCGCATCGTTGAACGTATCCATCCGCGCAGTATCATGCTCGTACATCACCAGCGCCGCAACCATTTGGTAGCTGAACTTAGCCTCTAGTCCGGTATCAGGATTTGTGATGTTGCAGATGTCCAGATATTGTGGGTGCACCGTGATCTCGATCTCTTCTATTTCTGCAGGGCGTATCCAATGCTCGTTGCGAAGACTGATCAACGCCTCAAGAGCAGCGTGAGTACCGTGGCAACAGGCGTGAAACTTGTGGCTTACATTTTCAAATAGGTAGGTTTCGTCCAGCCCATCAAAGGCAAAATCGTCAAACCTGCCATGATGCGTTTCGCCGTAGCCCTGTGCGCCTTCAAGCCCCTGTTGTGCGGCGCTCAATCCACGGCTTGCCAATAGCGCCACTTCTACCCCGTTCGCCGCTGCGATCCCGGCATGGAAGGGTTTGCCCATGGTGCCAAACTGTGCCTTCACGCCACCAGCCGTCGAGGCCGCCAATCCCAACGCGCTGCGCGTTTGATCCGCCGACAAGCCCAGCAAACGGGCCGAAGCCATCGCAGCCCCAAACGTGCCAGCCGTTGGGGTGACATGAAAGCCCGTGTGGTAATGATCACGACCCAGCCAGACACCGATACGCACCGCCAGTTCCATGCCTCGAAGGGCGGCATCCGCGAACGCCTTAGGGCTGGCCCCCAGCTTGTCTGCAATCGCAAGGGCTGCGGGAATGACGGCAGCGGAAGGATGCCCCAGCGAGGCGAAATGCGTATCATCGTAATCCAAGGCATGGCTCGTGGTCCCATTGACAAGCGCCGCGGCCCGCGCCGGTAGACGCTGGTTCAGGCCGATCACAAAAGCTTGCTCAGTCCCGCCATCTTCTTTGGCCCCCCGCCGCGTGATCCGGCTGACGGGTTCGTTCCAACCGGCCAGGGCCACGGCCACCCAATCGACCAGTGACAGCCGAAAGATATCCTGCGCGGTATCCGGTACGTTAATGTCCGGCGCCTCGGTGATGAATTCGACAATTACATCAGTGATATTCGTGCGTTTTGTCACCTGCCGTCTCAATAAGATCGTGGCATATCAAGGACATGCTCAGCCAGGTAGCTCAGGATCAGATTGGTCGAAATCGGTGCCACCTGATACAATCGGGATTCGCGAAACTTACGTTCGACATCGTATTCCTCAGCAAAACCGAAGCCGCCATGGGTCTGAACGCAGGCCTCAGCAGCAGCCCAGCTGGCATCGGCGGCCAGCAGTTTGGCAAGGTTCGCTTCCTGTCCCGGATTGCCACCGGCCTCATAAAGCCGAATGGCTTCTCGTAGCATCAGTTCCGCTGCGCGCATCTGGCTGTACGCCCGTGCAATGGGAAACTGGATGCCTTGGTTCTGGCCAATGGGGCGGCCAAACACCGCCCGATCCGAGGCATAGCGTGACGCCCGTTCAATAAACCATTTGGCATCGCCAATGCATTCGGCACTCACAAGAATCCGCTCTGCATTCATGCCAGAAAGAATGTGCCGAAACCCCTTGCCTTCTTCACCCACGAGATTGGCGGCGGGCACCGGCATGTCGTCAAAGAAAAGCTCGGTCGTGGCATGGTTCATCATGGTTCGAATGGGGCGGATGATCAGAGATTTACCTCGCACCTCGCGCATATCAACAAGAAATACAGACAACCCATCTGTCTTTTTGGCCACCTGATCACGCGGCGTCGTACGGGCCAGCAGCAGCAAAAGATCTGAGTATTCTGCTCGGCTGGTCCAGATCTTCTGGCCATTCACAAAATATGTGTCGCCTTCACGCCGCGCTGTGCATTTGAGAGCTGTGGTATCCGTGCCGCTTGTTGGCTCCGTCACGCCGAAGGCTTGCAACCGCAACGACCCTTCTGCGATCTGAGGGAGGTATCGTTGTTTCTGATCTTCCGAGCCGTGACGCAGGACCGTCCCCATCGTGTACATCTGCGCATGACAGGCCCCTGCGTTGCACCCCGCCCTATGGATTTCCTCCAAAATAGCGGCACCGGCCGAAATTGGCAGAGACAGGCCGCCGAACTCTTCAGGAACAAGCGCGGCCAAGTATCCGGCTTGCGTCAACGCGGCGACAAATTCAGAGGGATACGCCTGCTCGCGGTCGCATTTCTGCCAGTAGGTGCCGGGGAAATCCAAACAGAGGCGCGCAACGCCTTCGCGAACTTCAGGGTGATCAAGCTCATAGGTCATCATATTGCCTTTGTTTCAGAGATTTGCGCGAATTCAGCACGAATGGAGTCAGTGTCTTGCCCGAGTGCCGGAACCGAAGTCAGGTTTCCGCTGCTCGTGCGAACCGGGAGGGCAGCCATATCAATCTCGATATCTCCGACACGCGCGCTTGTGTTTGTCAGGAACGGGTGGGTGGACAGGTCTGCGACCGAATTCAAGCGCCCATTAGCAATCTTGGCGGCATCCAGTCTTGCGAGAACACTGGGTGTGTCCAGCTTTGAGAAGGCATCGGTCACAATCGCATCCAAAGCCACGCGGTTGATGTAGCGTTCCGGGTTATCCTGGAATCTCGGGTCTTGTGGCAAGTGGGGCTGGTCCAACACATCCTTGCATAGGGCTGTGAATTCGCGGTTGCTTTGTACCGACAACAACACCTGCCCGCCATCACCACAGATAAATGCCCCGTAAGGCGCGATAAAGGAATGCTGCAAACCTGTTCGACCAGGTGCTCCGCCCATGTAACGGTGCGCCAGCAACGGCATGTTCATCCAATCGGCCATAACATCGAACATGCTGATCTTCAGGTCGATGCCCTCTCCGGTTCGTCCGCGTTGCAGCAATGCCCGCAGAATGGCTGAAAATGCCGTGAGCCCGGTCGATAGATCGGTCAGCGAAATACCTACGCGTGCAGGTGTCTCCTCGGTACCCGTGACAGAACATATCCCGCTCTCTGCCTGTACCAGAAAATCGTAGGCCTTCTTTTTTGCCGCCGCACCTGTGTCACCATACCCCGATATGGTGCAAGTGATCAGTCTAGGATTGTCCACCCGTAGCGCCTCTCCGGTCAATCCCATACGATCAACGGCACCAGGGGCCAAATTGGAAACGAACACATCTGCCTGGTGCAGGATCTGACGTATCAAATCAGTATCGGCGACGTCTTTCAGATTCAGACAAATCGATTCTTTTCCGCGGTTGAGCCAGGCAAAGATCGCGCTTTGCCCATCGGCCCCCGCGTCATATCCACGGGCAAAGTCCCCTTCGGGGCGCTCGATCTTGATGACACGAGCACCAGCATCGGCCAGCAGAAGGCCGCAATAGGGTGCGGCCACAGCCTGCTCCAGCGATACAACAACTGTCCCATCAAGTTCATTGTCTAAACCCATTGTACCCTCTGACTTAACTGCGCGAGAAACCACGCATACGCTTGAGAAAGATGAGGTATTGACAAAGATCGAAAAACAATAATGCAATTATAGCCTCTATATAATTTTGCGATGGCATGGCACAATGGATATCAAACAGCTCAAAACCTTCATCTGTGTGGCGGAATGCGGCTCGATCAGCCGAGCTTCGGATCGGCTGCGCATCGCTCAACCCGCATTGTCGCGGCAAGTGAAGTTGCTTGAGCATGAGGTTGGTGTTCCATTGTTTGACCGCCATGTGCGCGGCATGCACTTAACAGAGGCCGGCAAGGAACTGCTGTCGCGCATCTCGGGGCCGATCCATCAACTGGAGCAATCGGTCTTTGACATCAAATCGCTGAATGCCACAATCAGCGGTCAGGTGGTCCTAGGTATCCTGCCCACAATACCTGAAGCCTTTGCGGGTCAATTGCTGGAATTCGCGCAAACCGAATTGCCGGACATCACAATCCGTCTGCGCGAGGCTTATTCCATCAATCTTTTGGAATGGCTGCAGTCGGGCGATCTTGATGCAGCATTTCTTTACGGGCCTCCTTCGGCCTATCACCTGAATGCAACGGAACTGCTCTATGAGGATATTGTGCTGCTTAGCCCACCGGGAAGTTTACCTGATCATGGCGAGGAGATTGATATCAATGCCGTATCACGGTTGCCGCTGGCTTTGCCCAGCCGGCCGTTCGGGCCAAGGCTTATCATTGACCGCATCGCAAAAGATGCCGGAGTTCAACTGGCCAGCGCCTTCGACGTCGACAGTTTTCGGATTATCATTTCAATGGTCGAGGCCGGGCTGTGCCACGGGTTTATGCCTGTCTCAAGTGTGACGCGGCTGAAAGCGGCCAAACGCCTGGAGACGCGCAAGATCACATCAAGGCACGCCAGCCGCCACCTGATCCTTGCATACCCGTCAGATCGGCCCAATACCCGAGCGACCAGCGCTGTGATCAATCTGATCCGTCGCCAGATCGGTTTGATGATCGATAGCGGTGATTGGCCAGGACGTGCCTGCGCTGACCTTTTCCAGTTTCTGGGCGACGGCAAGCAATCGGAATAGATATGCCTTTTGAGTATGGTCCCAATCCATACATTTTATTTCCGGTATGGCTGTATCACAGATAGATTGGCGGGAATCCAAAGAGAATGCCCGATATGACGCCACCTGAAACCCTGATTGTTGAACCCATTGGCGATCACGTCCTGTTGGTAACCCTAAACAGGCCTGAGGCATCTAACGCCTTCAACTCACAAATGGCATGGGATTTGGTTAATCTGTTTGAAGGGCTGGCGTTTGAGCCCAAATCCACACGGGTTGTCGTTCTGACAGGCGCCGGAGAAAAGTCGTTTTGTGCTGGCGGCGATCTGAAAGAACGCAATGGCATGACCGACGAAGCGTGGCAGACGCAGCATGTCGTTTACGAGCGGATGATCCGCGCTGTCATTGCCTGTCCCTTGCCTGTCATCGGTGCCATTAACGGGGCAGCTTATGGTGGTGGCTGCGAACTCGCAGCTGCGCTCGATTTTATCTTTGTTTCTGAAACGGCACGCTTTGCTCAGACCGAGGTGCGTATAGGCATTATCCCTGGCGCTGGCGGCACCCAGACATTGGCACGGGCTGTTGGCGAAAGGCGCGCGAAGGAACTGATCCTGTCAGGCCGGGCTTTTTCGGCTGGCGAAGCCCATGACTGGGGTCTTGCCAATGCTGTCTGCGCCCCTGACGTGCTGCTGGAAAAGACGCTTGAGATGGCCCAAACCATTGCATCAAATGCCCCCATTGCCGTGCGACAGGCCAAACAAGCAATCCACAAAGGTTTGTCGATGAGCCTGATGGATGGGTTGGCCTTTGAGATTGAAGCTTACAATCGCACCATACCGACCGAGGACCGGCGTGAGGGGGTGCTTGCCTTCAACGAACGTCGCACACCTGCGTTCAAAGGGCGCTAGGGGATGAGTGGCGCGGTGACCGTTCGCGAAGTTGGTCTGCGTGACGGTCTGCAGCTGGTGAAAACCCGGCTTGATACGCACACCAAACTCGACTGGATCCGCGCGCAGTCCGCTGCGGGTTTTTCCGAGATCGAAGTCACCTCCTTCGTGCCCCCATCCATCCTGCCGCAATTTGCGGATGCGGCTGAGGTCATGGCAGGCGCCCTTGCCCTAAGTGATCTATTGCCGACCGCATTGGTTCTAAACCTGAAAGGCGCACGACGCGCGATCGAAGCCGGTGCCCGCAAGATAACCTTTGTTCTGTCCGCCAGCGAAGCGCATAACCAATCCAATGTTCGGCGCAGTACGGACGCATCGCTTGCGATGTTTCGGGAACTCGCCAAAGACATCAGCACGCAAGGGCACATAGAGCTTGCCGGCGCTATCGCAACCACCTTCGG
>JABBAI010000071.1 GCA_018608045.1 Octadecabacter sp.
AAGCAGCATTCGATCCGCTTTTCTATCTGTCGCAGCACGCCGATATGCAACGCAGTCAATTTCACCAGACCGGCCATTCGATAGGTTCAGAACCGGCCGGTTCCAAACGGACCATTCGCTGAGCCTGGCTTCATTAACGGAGCGCCGGGCTTTCCAGTGGTTGGGGCCCACTTCTAAAACGACTGCTTGGAGCTTGAGTTTATTGCAGGGCAAAGTCGGCGGCGTGTTCGGAAGGCGGCTGTAGATATAAGGCTTTTGCACCTTCGGATGATCGCATAGACTTCAAGAAATGTAGCGGAACATGAAGAGAACCAGCATGAATAACACTGCGGATGAGATAATCTTTCACAACTACCCACAATCACCAGTAGCGGAAAAAGTCCGCGTCGCGTTCGGCATTAAGGGCCTTGGATGGCGAAACGTCGAAATTCCGCGCATCCCGCCAAAACCCATGCTCACCGCGCTTACGGGTGGGTACCGACGCACCCCCGTCATGCAGATTGGTGCAGACATCTATTGCGACAGCCAATGCATCATTCGGGAACTAGAGCGGCGCTGGCCAGCTCCGACTTTCATGCCGATATCAGAAGCTGGATTGATGTGGTGTCTCAGTCGCTTCACCGACGGTGAGCTTTTTAAATTGGCATTGAAGCTTGTTCTTGGAGCAGCCGGTGATGATCTGCCAAAAGATTTCGCTGAGGACCGAGGACGGTTGTACCTCGGCGAGGATTGGGCGGACGGGTTGAAACGCGCCAATGAACAGCTTCCTCACCTTGTGGCACAAATTCGTGCACCGTTGTCTTGGGTGAACGCCCAATTGGCGGATGGCCGTGCATTTCTATTGGGGTCTGACCCTGCGGCCATTGATGCGCAGATGTATCACATCGTTTGGTTCATTCGAGGCCGCTGGAGCGGAGGACCCGCGATGTTGTCCGAATTTCCCGACCTTGTTCGCTGGGAAGAAAACCTGCGCGCGATTGGTCACGGCACTTCGAGCGATATGAGCGCCGAAGACGCGATCACACAGGCGAAGGATCGCGCGTCCGTATCAGACACCGGCGTGGCCGCGAATGATCCCCAAGGATTGAAAGTTGGCGATTTGGTCACCATCAGTCCTGATGTCGATGGCGGCGAGCAGCCTGTTGATGGAACAATCCGTTTCGCCGATACGCACACAATTGCGATTGAACGCAGCAGCGATGATGTGGGAACGGTTTGTGTTCACTTCCCACGTGCGGGATACCGCGTCACGCTGGGTTAATGTCCAAGTCCGCCCTTCTGTTTGATGCCCCACCAACGATCGCAAAGGAAAGCCCATGATTGAATAAAACGTACCACTGCGCGTTGATGTTGTGTCTGATGTGATGTGCCCGTGGTGTGTGATCGGCTATCGGCAACTTGCGTGCGCCTTGGACACAACGGGGGTGGATCAACTACGCGATGGCGGCATCTATGTTGTTTGTCGTTGCGCTGGCGCTGGTGGCGGGTTTGCGAAACACATGAAAATGAGGTGATACTATGAACATTCTAATCATCGGCGGTGGCGGCGTCATTGGCCAGAAGCTCGCGCAGGCCTTGGCGCAACGCGGCACTTTGCGCGGCGATGCAATCAAGAAAATCACCCTTGCCGACATCAACGAACCGCCCCTTATTGACGCCTCATTCGATATCGAAAGCATCACCTGTGACATTGCCGACGCCACGTCGGTGCAACAGGCCGTCCGCAGCGACACTAATATCATCTATCTGTTGGCCGCCATTGTATCCGCCCACGCAGAGGAAGATTTCGAAATGGGTATGAACATCAATCTGTTCGGTACCTACAATGTTCTGGAACGCTGCCGCGCCCTTGGCACCAAACCGGTCGTTGTGTTTACCTCGTCCATCGCGATCTATGGCGGGGACATCCGCGACCCGCTGGGCGATCACAGCTACCCCAACCCGCAAACGTCCTACGGCACACAAAAGGCCGCATGCGAGTTATTCATGAACGACTATTCCCGCAAAGGCTTCGTGGATGGGCGCGCATTCCGCCTGCCGACCATTTCCGTCCGCCCCGGAAAGCCAAATCGCGCCGCATCCAGTTTCATGTCGTCAATCCTGCGCGAACCCCTGAACGGGCAAGAGGCCATCTGCCCCGTCGATCCGGACTTTCGCCACTATTACCTGAGTCCACGCAAATGCATCGAGAACCTGATCAAAGGGGCGGAACTTGACGCGGCGGATCTTGGTATGAACCGCGTGATGCAGATGCCCGGACGGAACCTGTCGATTGCACAGCTGATTGACGCAATGACAGCGGTTGCGGGGGACGGTCCTGCCAAACTGATCCGGTGGGAATCCCAGCCCGAAATCAAGCGCATCGTGTCGGGCTGGCGGTTTGATATCAACGCGGACCGCGCAGAAGCACTCGGCCTGAGTGCGGATAACAGTTTCGAGGATAACATCCGCTATTATCTTGAGGACTATTTATCGACCGCTTGACGTCGTGCGGTCCGGTTATTTCGGGGTAATCTTGGCATGGGTGGCAGGCCGGTGTTTGGTCCTGCTTTCCCGATGCCAGATGTAGATACCAGCTCCGATAATGATCAGCCCTCCGACCAGCGTCCAGATCGTTGGCCATGTGTTGAAAAAAATTATGCCCGACAGCGCCGCTAGGAAAATCTGGATGTATATCACCGGCGCAAGGATCGATGGTCTTGCCACGGTTTAGTTCCGGTCTCTTTCGAGCAATGTTT
>JABBAI010000082.1 GCA_018608045.1 Octadecabacter sp.
CCCTACCGCCGGAGCCAATTCATCTAACTTTCAAGGCAACAAACCGTTTGTCCTTTCAGGCGTTCGCGGCAGCATCTGTCGCCCAAGACGCCTGTTTTAATCGGGATTGCGCACGCTCAGATACGCGTCTTTTGGGATTTTCACGATGCTTTGGATGCCAAGCAATTCCCTAGCGTGTTGATCCATGTCCCCAATCGCGCCCAGCACGGCCTGAAAAATCAGCTCGGCGTTTTGTCCCAAAGCCGTAATGAGAGGCAACCCCGGCGTCGGCTTCGTCCACTCCAGCACACGCAGATCCGTCGCGAATGGCTCGTACTTTTCGATGTTGCGCCATGTCACAGCATCCAAAGACGCGATGTCTGCGTGCCCTGTCGCAACCGCGCGAGCAGACGCGAGGTGTTGTTCAGTCTGCAGACGATTTTCAAACCAGAAGCCATGCGGTTTCACATGCCAAAATGGAGCGGCGTACCCTGACTGCGAAAACGTCTGGTTATATGCAAATGTCGCATCCTTGAATGCTGACACCTGCGTTCGTGGATCATCTGCGCGCACAACAATGGCGCTGCGGTAATATCCCGCCGGACAGTCGGGCAACCCATAATCAGGGGTCCCCACGAGCTGAACTTTATCGTGCAGCCACATCCGATACGGCATTCCACACGTCTGGCTCAGGACCAGATCGGGGTGTTTCCAGACGAAGAATTCTTCAGCGTCTTGCGACAAGGTTTCAGGGCTGGCGATTCCCAAATCGGACAGACGCGCGTGAATAAACCGCCAAAGCTGCGCGTGTGCCTCGTTCAGTTCGGGGCGACGGTACATCATCAGATTTGCAATCATCGCTGGGTCTTCCCTTTCGGCACACCAATCACGCCACAAACAGTTATTCGGCCATCTGCCGATCAACTTGTTGTTCTTCGTTGATCATGGCCTGCAACTGGCGGCGAAATCGAAGCTGCCCACCGTCTATCGGCAAATCAATATGGGGTGACGTCTTGTTCGCCATGCCAATTTGAACCGCATTCAAAACGGCGCGATCTTCTTCAAACGCGTGTTGCACGTCCTGCGTCATCATCTTGGACAATGCTTCGTCATCGGGGCGGATGTTGCGCAGCTGGAACCAATAATACCGCGTCTGCCCTTCAGTCGTTGGGGTCATGAAATTATAGCTGTCCATGATGAACGTATTCTCGTGCATGGGGCCATCGGCGCCACCCGTCCCCGCCGGCGTAAACACGGCCTTGATCAGCGCATGGGACGGATAGCGGACCTCATAGTGCTGCAACCGGTCACAATTACCTTCAAACTCAACAACCTTTTTATAAAACGGTGCGGGTTCGTGATCCATCATCCAGCGGTGCACGATCACCCCATCGTCCGTCTTTTTGATCCGCAGCGGCGTGTCTTTCGTCGCATCGGTGGCAAAGCTCGATTGATGGACCCAAGCCACATGTGTCGGGTCCAGCAAGTTGTCACACATCAGCAAATAATTGCAGTCCAGCTCCATCGCGGCACCGCGATTGATGCCCCATTCGGGATTGTCGTAATTTTCGATCTCAAAGATTTCGTCAGGGTCGGCCAGCGCCGGATTGCCCATCCAAATCCAGACAAGCCCGTATTTTTCATGCAGCGGATAAGCATGGACCTTGGCGTTTGATGGAATTCCGCCCGCACCCGGTGCCCAGACACATTGCCCGACGCAATTAAACGTCAACCCGTGATAGCCGCATTCAACCGTGTCGCCTTTGATGCGCCCATGCGACAGCGGCAGCTTGCGGTGCGGACAGGCATCCTCGAGTGCCACAAGGTCCCCCGCTTCAGATCGGAACGTGCAAATCTTTTCACCCAAGACGATGATCTGCTGCAAATCGCGCGTGATCTCATGGTCCCACGCGGCGACATACCAAGCATTTTTGAGAAACATGAGAATACCTTTTCTAAGACGACGTGCCCCGTTTCCGATGCAAATTCAGGCCAGTTTCGACCACGCACTTTGGGGTAGATTTGTATCCTGCATCCGCAGGGCAAAAAACGCCAGAACATCAGGCGCGATTTACCACCGATCAGAATCAAAAACGCCCCGTCCTGACCGGACGGGGCGTTCTGCATCTTGTTAGTTTGGAAAGGTCTTACAGTTCTTCCAGGATCACATCGAAATCGACACGGCTGTTGGTCAAACCCGTGACAGGGCGGCTGTCAGATGGCGCCGCCATGATGATCTGTTCGGACGGATACCCTGCCCCGACCATCGTTGTCATCAATGCCAAGGCGCGCAAGCGGCCCGTTGCTGCACCTTCAACCGTACCATATTCTTCTGCGTGTTGGCCGATAACCCGCAAGCGCGCCTGTGGGCACTCAGATGCCAGCTGTGCAAGGCCAAGGGCGGCGTTCATGTCATCACGCGACACAACAACCGAACCCGGGGGCATATGCATCCGCGGCCTCTTGGAGGCGGATGACACAGGCCACAGTGGCGAAATCAACTGCGCCGAAGGATGGCGCGATCAGGGATGCGTTCTGCACCGTATCGACAATCGCAAATTCAACGCGGCGGTCGTAATAGGCGGCCGATTCAACGCCAGTGATGCCGGATGGCCGTGCGCTGCCCAAACCAACAGCAACAAATCTGGACGTGTCGATACCGCCCGCAGAAATGCGCGCAATCACGGCTTCAGCACGTTCTTTGCTTAGGCGCAGGTTGATCGCGGGATCTCCAGAGGCATCCGAATGGCCCTGC
>JABBAI010000093.1 GCA_018608045.1 Octadecabacter sp.
TTAAACAACTCGCCATTGATACGCTAGCCAAGAATGACCGCGGGGGGTTCACCATCCCCACATCGGGCCTTTATCCCTACCAATGGAACTGGGACTCTGCGTTCGTGGCCCTTGGCATCGCGACCTATGACATGGATCGCGCGTGGTCTGAAATTACGACATTGATCGAAGGTCAATGGCCCGACGGCATGATCCCCAGCATCATTTTTCGCGATGACAATCCCGACTATTTTCCAGGGCCCGCACGTTGGGGCAAAACACCCGGTGCGATCCCGTCCACCGGCGTGTCCCAACCCCCAGTTCTCGCCACCGCCGTGCGCTTGATTACCACCGGGCCCCAAGGTCCTGCGCGGCGCGCCGAAGTGTTTGACGCCATTTTCGCATGGCACAAATGGTTCCACGACAAGCGTACGGCAAACGGCATCGTGGCCACGGTGCACCCATGGGAAACGGGCCGCGACAATTGCCCCGAGTGGAACATCGGGTTGGATCTGATGGAGGTTGCAGACAATCTGCCTCCCTACACCCGCATGGACAACAAACACGTCAATCCGGCCTTCCGCCCGACGCAGGAACAATACGATAAATACCTGACGATCGTACATTTCGGGGATAGCATCGGCTGGGATCAACGCCGTTTGACCGACGAAGGCCCGTTCCTGATGGCCGATCCGAACATCCATTTCGTGCTGCTGCGCGCCGACAAAGATCTGCTGGCCATGGCTACAGAAATTGGCAAATCTGCCGACATCTGCGATCAAGTCCGCGCTTGGATTGCCAAGGGCGAAGCAGCAACGGATTATCTGTGGGACGATGACCTTGGCGCATTCACGGCGCGCGACATTCGAACAGGCAAATTTTCCGCCGGATTTTCAAACTGTAGCGCTTTGTGTTTTTACGCCGACACCGGCACGCCCAATCAGCGCAAGCGCACGCTCGACAACCTGAATCGCATCACCAGCAAGGTTGATTACATGTTGCCCAGCTGGGACCCTGACGCGCCAAACTTCGAGGCGCAGCGATACTGGTGCGGCCCCGTCTGGCCGCAAATGAACTACATGACGGCCCTCGGTCTGGCAGAACAAGGCGAACATGAGCTTGCCCAAACCGTGCGCGACGGACTGTGCGACGCCATCGAAAAATCGGGCTTTTGGGAATGCTTCAACCCGCTGACAGGCGAAGGCTGCGTTGGCGCGAATTTCTCGTGGACGGCGGCTGTTTGGCTGTCGTGGCAGCACGAAACTGAACAAAGCGACGTGGTTTAGGCCAGATAAAGGGAATAACGACATGGGTTCTATCAGCCTCAATTCTGTCGAAAAGTGGTTCGGCAACGTGCAAGTCATCAAGGGCATTGATCTTGATATCCAAGATGGTGAATTGATCATTTTCGTGGGCCCGTCGGGCTGCGGAAAGTCCACGTTGCTGCGCATGATCGCCGGGCTTGAAGAAACATCGCGCGGACAAATTGTGCTTGATGGCAATGACGTCACCCACAAAGTCCCGTCAGAGCGTGAACTGGCGATGGTCTTTCAATCCTACGCCCTCTACCCGCACCTTAGTGTTGAGGAAAACGTCGGCTTCGCCCTAAAAACCGCAGGCGCACCCAAGGCCGAGATTGATCAGAAAGTCGGGCACGCGGCAGAAATGCTCAAACTCGACGCCTACATGGATCGACGCCCCAAAGATTTGTCTGGCGGTCAGCGTCAGCGTGTCGCCATTGGTCGTGCCATCGTGCGCAAACCCAAAGGGTTTCTGTTTGACGAACCCCTGTCCAACCTTGATGCATCCCTTCGCGTGGACATGAGGTTTGAAATTGCCCGTCTGCACAAGGCGCTTGAAACCACTATGGTCTACGTGACCCATGATCAAGTTGAGGCGATGACGCTGGCCGATCGGATTGTGGTGCTAAAAGACGGATTGATTATGCAGGTCGGCACCCCGCGGGAACTCTATGAGGCTCCCGACAATGTGTTCGTGGCACAATTCATCGGCAGCCCGAAAATGAACTTGATGCCGTGTGCCACGGAAGATGGCTATACAGCGCGCCCTACCCTGAAAGACGACGCAGTGCAGCTTGGTATCCGCCCCGAACATATTGCGATCACCGATACAGGTCAGGGCCATGTGGATGGCACAGTTCAGGTCAGCGAATACTTGGGTGCGGATTTTTTCCATTACGTGGATTGCGGCCCGCTTGGTCTATTGACCGTGCGCACGCCCGGTGCCTTCGAAGATATTGAGGGCAAGACCGTTGGTCTGAAGTTCGAAGACCAGAACCTGCACTTCTTCGGCGCAGACAACGCCGCATTGCAATAACGGATCAAGGGGCGATTAACGCATCTCTGTCCGATGAACCCGAACCTCTATGTGGCGATACAGTTTTGTTTAACGAACATTTCTGAAGTTTCTGAACAATCCCATAATCGTACTGTCCAAGACAATAGCGAAGGGATCTCTATAAATGACCAATATGGCCTTGGTGCGGTTTACCAAGGTCGCAGCAACATCCGGTTCAAGGCTTGGCTTGCCAATTCCACAATCCATTACGAAAAGTTTGGCGGCCACATCAGACTAAAGACGACGCCGGAATGTTTGTCCCCACCTGTCTATTCACCCTACGGGTTCGTCGGCTAGCTTGCCCCACCTAGGCCACCCAATGCGACCCATGCAGCTTCGCAACATCAAAAACAAGCAGCATAATTAATCACACAAACGAACCAGAGCCTCCAA
>JABBAI010000198.1 GCA_018608045.1 Octadecabacter sp.
AGATGATGATTTTGCCGATGCCAGCAGCATCCGCCACGGCGGACCCTGACATGCCGGAAAAGATCAGCGATGCGACGACATTCACATGGCCCATGCCTCCCTTGAAGCGGCCCACGACTGCGACGCAGAAGTTTAACAAACGGTCCGTGATGGACCCCGCGTTCATGATGTTGGCGGCCACAATAAACAGCGGCACGGCCAGCAGGATTGCACTGCCGTAGAACCCTTGCAGGATCTTTTCACCGGCCAGCGCCACGTCGAGACCCGCAATGCCGAGATAGACTACCGAAGCCAGCAGGATCGAATAACCGATGGGCGTGCCGATCCCTGCAAGGACAAACAACGTGACGAGGAGCGATACAAGTTCAAAGCTCATGACTTAGCCTCCTCAGCGGCGGCTTCTGCCTCAAGCACGATTTCTAATTCGGTCTTAGGTGGGCCGTTGCGGAAGGTATCAACCGTAAGCCAAGCATAGCGCGCGGCCACCATAATCATGAACGCGCCGTAGACGCTGAACACCGTGCGCATGGGGATCTTGCTGCCCGTAAACGGATTGCGCACCGTCGAGGTTTTGCGGATTTTCATCCAGTCGATGTAATCGAGCGTGGGCAGTAGCGCATAAAGCATCCCCGCTACAATCGCGACCGCCGAAATCACAGCAAAGACGGTTCGCGTCCGCCGCGAAACCGCCAGATAAATAATGTCGAATTTCACATGATCCCATTCGCGCACCACAAAGGCGCAGCTGAAAAAGATAACCCAGACCCAAAGGATCGCGATCAACTCAAGCGTCCATCCAAGTGGTTCTACGGCGGCAAGGGTTGGGAGGGTTTCTTCGAGACCCAAATTGCGGATGATGCGCGGCGTATAGCGCGACCCGATCTGCAATAAAAACGTAAAGAAAATCACGGCCAACAATGTGGCCGCGATTGCGTCAGAGATGCGAGAGATCCACCGGAAAAGCGTCTTCATGGCGGATCCCCCTTCTCAGGTCTTAGTTACCGAGCGCGTTGATTGCGTCTAGTACACCCTCCGGCCAGCTGGCGGCGAACTCGGAACCGACATACTGCGCCTGAACATGCTCGCGGAATGCCGCAAGGTCAGGTGTATAGACTTCCACACCGTTGTCCTCGAGGAAAGCGATGAGACTACCTTCCAGTTCGAGTTGGCGCAGACGACCAACAGAGGCCGCCGCATCGGCTGCTTTCTGAACGGTCAACTGCTGCTCAGGCGTCATGGCGTTGAACGTCGCAGCAGAGATCGCGATGTAGTTCAGATCGACGAGGTGCGAGGTCAGAGCGATCTGGTTTGTGACCTCATAGAATTTGCGATCCACAACTGTCGGAAGTGGATTGTCTTGACCGTCAATCGCGCCAGTGGACAGACCAGTGTAAACTTCAGTGAAGGCCATTGGTGTCGGAGCGGCACCCAAAGCAGCACCCAAGAACTGCCAAGCGTCTGTGCCTGGCATACGCAGGTTCACGCCAGCGAGGTCAGCAGGTGTCTGAACGTCCAGCTCTTCGCGTGTCTGGCGCAGGTTCACGTGGCGCTGACCGAGATACATCACGGACAACAGCTTTACGCCCAACTCTTCTTCTACAGTCGCAAGGAACGGCGCCATCAGCGGATCATTGAACACGCGCACCTGATGTGCAGCGTCCTGATGGACGTAGCCTGTGGCGAAGATTGAAAACTCAGGGAAGAACTGAGCCAGTTCCTGAGCGGATGTGATCGACATTTCAAGGTTGCCACGGCTGATCGCGTCCAGCTCAGTGCCTTGATCGAACAGGGTTGCGTTGTAAGATGGCTCGTACGAGGCAAAGCCTGCCACCGCCGGGCCGAAGACCTCTGCCAATGCAACAGAACGTGCGTCGGTTTCTGAACCGGATGTGGCCATACGAAGTTGGATCTGATGGCCGTCAGCAAATACAGGCGCGGAAACGGCAATTGTGCCTGCCGCGATCATGGAAGCCATCGCAAGACGGCGTGTCAGTTTAAGTGTCATGTTGTCCTCCCAGACGTGTATTGGCCCAGTCGGACCGATTGTGCGGCATATTAATGCCTCGTTTTTCCTATTTCGCAATACATTTTGCAAAATATCGGATATTTTATTCAGCGGCGGTTGAATTTCGTTTGCCCTCCACGTCCAACTGAACAAGTGTTTGGGTGCGCGCCGCAGCTTGAATGGCCTCGACCACGCGCAATGTTTTCAAGCCTTCTTCGCCCGTTACGAGCGGTTCCGCTGTCCCCGCAACAACATCTTTGAAGTGGGCGATTTGATTGATCAGCGGGTCGGATGAGCTGACGGGCATCGCCGTCGCCTTGATCGGATTCCACCAGCTTGTGCCGCCCTCATGCTGCCAAAGGCGCATATCGGGAATCGATAAAGCCCCTTCAGACCCGCCGATCAGATAACAGGATTCGTTCGTGGCGGGATAAATCGGATACTCGCGCGAGGTCAGCTCCCAGCTCCATGGTGACGCAATGCTGTCGGACACAGTGATGGTGCAAACCGCCCCGCTTTCAAACCGCAACACGGCCGCTGCGAGGTCTTCGTTTTCGAACCCGCGCAAAGATGGCGCCATTTGCGCCTGCACTGTCACCACCTCGCCCAGAAAGTAGCGCATCAGATCAACATCATGCACCAGATTGACCGAAATCGGCCCCGCGCCCGCCTTCTTGCGCCAAGGGGCCACGTCAAAATAATCATCCGGCT
>JABBAI010000192.1 GCA_018608045.1 Octadecabacter sp.
ATGGTGGCGAGGGGGGGAAGCACGAGGACGCGGGAAAATGACGCGGCGTCAGTTATCAGGCCTCGGGCGGCGTTTCTTGTTTGGGGGCATCTTATTTTTCGGGCAACATTCAAATGCCGTAGGGCTTTAGCATGCGCTGCACGTCTGATGTGCCTGCGGTGTCTGGCTTTGGACTTGCGTCTTTGTCCGACAGCGCGGCTTTCCCGACCAAAGCTGTCTGGGTCTGGGTTGGCGGCATCGGCAAAGGAACCTCTGGCCGGGGGTCAATTTTAACGGCTGCCGCATCCGCGGATGCACGCCCGTCCGCTTGCGCAGGTGGCGGTGCTGGTTGTTGTGTTGCAGTGACGTGGCTTTGTGCCAAGCCCTGTGTTTGTGCGATTTCCATTTCAAGCTCCTATCATCAGAACGGAGCCCCCACGGTCGACGATCAAAGCCCCCATCTGTTAAAATTTGGTTAGCCAAAACGCAATAGAACGCCGCGCAGATTGGTCTGCGCGGCGTTCTATTGTTAGAATTTTAAGAAATCAGGTGGCTTTGTTCATCCGGTTTTCGATCAGATCATCCACCACCGATGGATCGGCGAGGGTCGATGTATCACCCAATGCCCCAAAATCATTTTCGGCGATTTTGCGCAAAATACGGCGCATTATTTTGCCAGAGCGTGTTTTGGGAAGGCCGGGGGCCCATTGGATCAGGTCCGGTTTGGCGATTGGGCCAATTTCTGAACGGACCCAGACCTCAAGTTCCTTGCGCAACGCGTCGCTCGGTTCTTCACCGTTCATGAGGGTCACATAAGCGTAAATGCCTTGGCCTTTGATGTCATGCGGGTAACCCACAACAGCGGCTTCGGCGACTTTAACGTGGGCCACCAATGCGGATTCGACCTCGGCGGTGCCCATGCGGTGGCCGGACACGTTGATGACGTCGTCAACACGCCCCGTGACCCAGTAATCGCCATCCGCATCGCGTTTGCAGCCGTCACCGGAAAAATAATAACCTGCATAGTCACCGAAATAGGTTTTTTCGAACCGCTCATGGTCACCGTAGATCGTGCGCATTTGTCCCGGCCAGCTGTCAGAGATGCACAAGACACCTTCTACATCGTTGCCATGGACCTCTTCGCCCGATTGCGGATCAAGTACGACAGGTTTCACGCCAAAGAACGGGGTCTGTGCGGCGCCGGGTTTCAGGGTTGTGGCACCGGGCAGGGGTGTCAGCATGTGACCGCCCGTTTCCGTTTGCCAGAAGGTATCGACGATCGGGCAATTCCCTTTGCCGACGACGTTATAATACCAGTTCCAAGCTTCTGGGTTGATCGGTTCACCCACAGAGCCAAGCAATTTCAGATCGCTCAGGTCATGTTTTTCAACCCATTCAGGGCCAGCAGCCATGAGAGCACGGATCGCAGTTGGTGCAGTATAGAACTGGTTCACCTTGTGCTTGGCGCAGGTTTCCCAGAAGCGGCCAGCATCGGGGTAGGTGGGCACGCCTTCAAACATGATTGTCGTGCCGCCATTGGCCAAGGGGCCATAAACGATATAGCTGTGGCCCGTGACCCAGCCCACGTCTGCGGTACACCAGAACACATCACCGTCGTGATAATCGAACGTATATTCGTGCGTCATCGCCGCGTAGACAATGTAGCCACCTGTCGTATGCACGACGCCTTTGGGCTGACCTGTTGATCCAGACGTATAAAGGATGAACAACGGGTCTTCTGCGGCCATTTCGACTGGCTTTTGGTAATCGTCGGCCTCAAGCACCATGTCGTTATAGCTGTGATCGCGATCCGTCCATGTGGTTTGCTCACCTGTGCGTTTCACCACAAGGCACTTTACGGATTCTTTACAGTGCAATAGCGCGGCATCTGCGTTTGATTTCAATGGGGTAGATCGCCCGCCGCGTGGCGCGTGATCGGCGGTAATGACGACTTTGGCGTCACAGCCGTTGATCCGCGCGCCCAATGCGTCAGGGGAAAAGCCCGCGAAAACGATGGAATGCACAGCACCGATGCGCGTACAGGCCAGCATCGCGTAGGCAGCTTCGGGGATCATTGGCAAATAGATGACGACGCGGTCACCTTTGGTCACACCCAAGGTTTGCAAGATGTTGGCCATCTTACAGACGTTGGTTTGCAGTTCGCGGTAAGTGATGTGTTTTGTTTCAGTTGTGTTCGGATCGTCCGGTTCCCAGATGATCGCCGTCTGATCGCCGCGTGTTTCGACGTGGCGATCCACGCAGTTGGCGGACACGTTCAGCGTGCCGTCTTCAAACCATTTGATGTCCACGTTGCCGGGGGCAAAGGACGTGTTTTTAACCTTGGTGTAGGGCTTGATCCAGTCGATCCGCTTGCCATGCTCCCCCCAGAATGCATCCGGATCAGCCATGCTGTCGGCGTACATTTTTTCGTAAACGTCAGCGTCCGCGTGGGCGGTTTTAGCGAATTGGGCTGTGGGGGGATATGTTTTGGACATGAGATGGTCCTTCGTCTGGAATTAAGATGAGTCTTGAAAAAGCAGAATGGCAGGGGCGGGGCCGTTAAGCCCCGCCAAATCGCAATTAGATCGCGAGGTATTTGGAGCGTAGGGCTTCGTCCTCAAGGACTTCCTTAGCGGAGCCGTCATAGACGACTTTACCGATGTCGAGGATCACGGCACGGTCGGCCAGTTTCAGCGCGGCAACTGCGTTTTGTTCAACGATGATCGTTGTGA
>JABBAI010000123.1 GCA_018608045.1 Octadecabacter sp.
ATGGCCGCAGCACCTGCAAAGGTTCAGATTTTCCACGATGGGCAGTCTCTTTACTACCGCTAGGGTGCGGGTTAGTTCGGACCCATGGTAAAAAAACCCACATCCCGTGAGGGAAAGAAAACAAGTGGCCGCGGACAACGTGACCTGACCGTTAAGGTCAAATCCGCACGGGGCCGTAAAATCGGTTCAACGATGTGGTTGCAACGTCAGTTGAATGACCCTTATGTCGTGCGTGCCAAAGCGGACGGATATCGCGGACGGGCGGCCTATAAGATACAGGAATTGAACGAAAAATTTAATTTTCTCACCCCTGGGAAGCGCGTCGTTGACCTTGGCGCGGCACCCGGTGGCTGGATCCAAGTGGCTGTGCCTAAGATCAATGCCACGGGTGAACGCAAAGGCAAACCGATTGGTACGATCCTTGGCGTCGACCTCCAAGAGATGGAACCTATTGCAGGCTCAGAACTTCATGTTCTCGATTTTATGGAAGACGACGCTGACTCGAAGGTCAAAGACTGGCTCGGTGGTAAAGCAGATGTCGTCATGAGCGATATGGCCGCGTCCGCATCAGGGCACAAGCAGACCGATCACAACCGCATCATGGCGCTGTGTGAAACGGCCGCCTATTTCGCATTCGATGTTCTCGAAGAAGGTGGCACCTTTGTCGCCAAGGTCCTTGCTGGTGGTGCCGAAGCTGATTTGCAACGCATGCTAAAGAAGAATTTCAAGAAAGTTCAATACGTTAAACCGCCAAGTTCGCGGTCTGACAGTTCCGAAAAATTCGTTGTCGCCACGGGATTTCGTGGGGGTGACGTTGGAGAAGACGAATGACCCATATCCTCGCGATTGATCAAGGTACGACATCCAGCCGTGCCATTCTGTTCGATGACAAAATGGCTGTCGCGCATGTTGCCCAGCAAGAATTCACGCAAATTTATCCCCAATCGGGTTGGGTCGAACACGACGTTGAGGAAATTTGGGACAGCGTTGTGGCCGTCGTTAAAGACGTGGTGGCCAAGGTGGACGACATCGCGGCCATTGGCATCACCAACCAACGCGAAACAACGATTGTGTGGGATCGCGCGACAGGCAAGCCGATCCATAATGCGATCGTTTGGCAGGATCGTCGCACGGCGGCATTCTGCGAAGAATTGAAGGCGGAGGGGGTCGAGGATGAGATCACCCAACGCACAGGGCTTTTGGCCGACCCGTATTTCAGCGCCACCAAAGTGAGGTACATCTTGCAAACCGTTGAAGGGGCCCAAGAAAAGGCTGATGCGGGCCAATTGATGTTCGGCACTGTCGACAGTTTTCTGATCTGGCGCATGACGGGCGGCATACGCCATGTCACGGATGCGACGAACGCCGCGCGTACCATGCTTTACAACATACGGGACGGTGTGTGGGATCAGACGATTTGTGACCGCCTTGGTATTCCGATGTCGATGTTGCCTGAGGTCCTCGATTGCGCCGCTGATTTTGGCACGACAGATATGTTCGGACCCAAACTGCCGATCCTTGGTGTTGCTGGCGATCAGCAGGCCGCAACGATTGGTCAGGCCTGTTTCGAACCGGGGATGTTGAAATCAACCTATGGCACTGGGTGTTTCGCCTTGCTGAACACGGGCGATGAATTGGTCACATCGCAAAACCGGCTGCTGGGCACAATTGCCTATCAGTTGGACGGCAAGACGACCTATGCGCTTGAGGGGTCGATCTTTATCGCGGGGGCTGTGGTGCAATGGCTGCGCGACGGTTTGGGGATTATCGCGAAGGCGGCGGACACGCATCCACTGGCCGAAAAGGCCGATCCATCGGTTGAATTGTATTTGGTACCTGCATTCACAGGCCTTGGCGCGCCGTATTGGGACGCCGAAGCGCGCGGTGCTATTTTCGGGCTGACGCGCAACGCAGGGCCAGCGGAGTTTGCGCGCGCGGCCTTGGAAAGCGTCGGATTTCAGACCCGCGATCTGCTTGAGGCGATGCATGCGGATTGGTCTGGTGCCGCAGAGGGCACCTTGCGCGTTGACGGAGGCATGTCCGCATCAGATTGGGCGATGCAGTTTTTGTCCGACATCATCGGCGCGCCTGTTGATCGCCCAAAGGTTTTGGAAACAACGGCGCTCGGGGCGGCATGGCTCGCGGGGATGCGCGCGGGGGTGTACCCGCAACAGAACGAATTTGCAGCCACATGGGCGCTTGAACGTCAATTTACCCCTAACATGGACAGCGACACGCAAACGCGCCGCTATTCGGGATGGAAAGACGCAATAGCCCGTACACGCAGCCCAAATCGCTGAACGCTGATTATGCGTCCAGCGTGCAGATTTGGATGCCGTGGGGCAGGGTGCTGAGGACTGTGCCGCGTTCTGTCTGACGAATGTCATAGCCGTAGCCCTTGAGGCGGAATTTCCATTCACGGTCGGACACGCAGGATTTGCGTTCGCCCATGACGAATGTACGGACTTCGGACACGATGGTCGCTGAGTTGGATGTAAAGTGCATTGTTTTCTCTCCGGTTATAATCAGTCTTGTTAGGAATGATTGTGCACAGAGTTAATGGCCGGAATTTAGCCGGAATGGGGCAGACAAGCGGTCATTTCGGACGGGAATGGGGCAGCTTATTAACGCGGGGCGTTGGCTTTTCGGTGCTGAC